>JACZJU010000265.1 GCA_014860395.1 Burkholderiales bacterium
TCTGGACCTATCTCCTCGTTTTTTAATGCGTTTTGCCGGGCCGTCCGGGGATCGGCAGGGTAGTGGGCGCAGGCCGGCCGGAGGCGCCTTTTCGGGGAACCGACAGGGTTCCGGTGCCTAGCAATGGCAGCCGCATTGCCCGCATGCGGTCGCGGACCGCGCACTCCGCGCCCGTCCGCGCGGTGCATGAACCTTGCGTTACAGGGCGGCGTTTCCGGTCAGTGCCTTGACTTTCATCAATCGAAGCGGCGTCTGTAGCGGCATCATGGATATAAGCAAAGATAGAGGGTGCAGATTTCGGCGCGCCGCCCGAGGATCATATGGGCACGAAACAGGAAATCATCAGTTCGCTGGGCGAGAAACAGTTGCTCCTGCCGGGCCTGGTGCAAAGCGGCCTCGTCGCCAATGACCGGGTCAAATATTTTTTCACCCTGCTGCAGCTGGCCATGGAGCAGTGCGAGCAGCCTGCGCCTAATCCGCCCGATCTCGCGCGCGAGCGCGAAGCCAGCGGCGTCGCCGATACCGACTTGGACGGCGTCATCGCCGCCAGCCGTGGCCTGCCGGGCGGACGCTGCCGCGTACCCGGCGCCGCGGCGCTGCTCGCGCAGGTCCTGAGTTGCCTGAACGAGATGCTGGCCCCGGTCGAGTTGGCCGAGGAACTGGACCTGGAGCGCGGCGCAGACGCCTATCGCAAGCGCGTCGCAGTCGTGGCCAAGCTCGCGCGCGGCGCGCGCAAGGATATCGTGCCGGCAGCGCTGATTTCGGCCCTGACTTCGGGCGATCGCAAGCGCGGCGACACGGCCCACCTCCTGGTGATGGACCTGCACAAGGCCCTGAACCGGCTGCAGGCGGACTTGTCGCGCGAGAGCGTGGACGGCGCGCGCGTTTACGGCCTCCGCGCGCAGGACAAGGAACTGGTGCGCGCCTTCATGCGCGGCCTGAACTCGACCCAGGCGCTCAAGCTCGACCATCCGGGACTGGGCACCACGGCCGCGCTGAGCGGCAAGCAACTGGTGCTGCAAAACGACATCGGCACCACCGACGCGCATGTGCTGGTGGTGCATGTGGACGGTCTCGCCGCCACCCTTACCTATTCCGACGTGCACCTGGAACGCCTGTTGTTCTTCCAGAGCTTGTTCGAAAAATTCGCGGTGAAATGGGAGGAAACCCGCTCGCGCCGCGAAAGCCGGCTGAACCAGGGCGGCATCTACCATTTGTGCGTAGGCAGCTACACGGCGCGTGATCGCGCGCAACTGGCGCAATACCTGGAGTTCCTCGGCTCACGCCTGGTGTTCCTGATCGACTGGAACCGCGCGCGCAAGCGCCTGCGCCCGTTCGTGCGCAAGCGCGACGGCATCGCCGTGCTCAAGTGGGCGGCGGACAGCGGCTACGGCCACATGGCCTTCCTCAAGGTCGGCGGCGACGTGCTGATCTACGATGCGATGCAGTTCGCAATCAAGGGCGCGCCGCGCTTCGGCGAGGACTTGCGCGACATGCTCGGCCGCGAGCGCGCGCTGGCGTTCATGAAGTTCGTGGTGCGCACCTGCGCCGAGGGCGTGCTCAGCGCCAAGCCCGATTCGCTGATCCGCGACGAGGTGCGGGCCGAGCTGGCGAACTACTTCCACAGCGCGGAGCGCGACTTGTACGAGCTCGCCTGCGAGCATGCGGCGCTGCTGGTCGAACTGGCCTCGGGGGTGCGCGACGGCGTGCTGCAGCTGCAGCTCGCCGGCGCCAACGGAACGCTGACACGCATCGCCGGGCGCGCCAAGGCCTGGGAGACTGCTGCCGACGGCCTGCTCAACCAGGTGCGCGCCGCGGTCGATCATTCCGCCGGGGCGGTTTTTTTCAAGGCGCTGCTGGAAGCGGCCGACGATGTCGCCGACAGCCTGGAGGAAGCGGCGTTCCATTTCACCCTGTTTCCGCCGAGCACCGCCCCCGCCGACGCCCACGGGCGCCTGCGCGCCCTTGCCGACCTGCTGGTCGCCGGGGCGCAGGAGTACCTGAAGGCGCTGACCACGGCGCGCCATGTGCGCCGCGGCGCCGATCGCGACGACATGCGCGATTTTCTCGAGGCGGTGCACCGCATCACCACGGTCGAGCACGAAAGCGACCAGGCGCTGCGCTCGATCAAATCGGCGCTGCTCGCGGATGAGAGCGATGCGCGCGGGCTGTTCGTGGTGGCCGAAGTTGCGCGTAACCTGGAGGAAGCGTCCGATGCCCTGATGCACAGCGGCTTGGTGCTGCGCGACCACGTCATGGGCACGGTGGCGGCAAGTTGAGTATGAGCACAGCCAAGAAGCGGCGCGGCGGCGGGGATGGCGAGCGGCGGGTATACCTGATCGGCCCAGGCGCTGCGCTTGCGGCCAGCGCCTCGCCCGAGGAAATGGGTTTCAAGGCCTACAACCTTGCGCGCATGGCGGCTGTCGGCATGCCGGTACCGGCTGCGTTCGTCCTGTCCACTGCTTACTGCCGCGACTACTACGCCGCCAAGGGTGCGCTGCCCGAGGGCTTTCGCGATCTGTTGCGCGGCAATCTGCGCGAATTGGAACGCCTGTCCGGCCTTTCCTTCGGCGGCGAGCGCCGGCCGCTGCTGGTGTCGGTGCGCTCGGGCGCGGCGGTGTCCATGCCCGGCATGCTCGATACCGTGCTCAACGTGGGCTTGAACGATGCCACCGTCGCCGGCTTGGTGCGCATGACCGGCAATCCGCGCCTGGCCTGGGATTCCTACCGCAGGCTGATACAGTCATTTGCCGAGGTGGTGCATGGCGCCAAGCCGGATGCCTTCGATGCGGCGCGCGCGCGGCAAGTCAAGGCGGCGGGCCTGGCCGATGCGGGCGAACTCGATTTCATCGCGCTGCGCGAACTCGCCACCGAGTACCTGGATATCTATCGTGAGCTCGCCGGCGAAAACTTTCCGCAGTCACCGCTGGACCAGCTGGCGGCAGCGACGGAGGCGGTATTCCGCTCATGGTCGGGCAAGAAGGCGCTCGAATACCGTCGCATCCATCGCCTGCGCGGCGCGGCCGGCACGGCGGTGTGCGTGCAGACCATGGTATTCGGCAACAGCGGCGGTACTTCCGGTTCCGGGGTTGCCTTTACCCGCGATCCGGCCACAGGCGAGAACGCGCTGTACATGGATTTCCTGTTCAACGCCCAGGGCGACGACGTGGTGTCGGGCCGGCACGAGGTCGGCGAGCGCGCGCAAATCAGTGCGCTGCTGCCCGAGGTGACGCAGCAGATCGAGGCCTTGCGAGCGCGCCTGGAGGCCGAGTTCGGCGACTTGCAGGAGTTCGAATTCACGGTGCAGAACGGGCAGCTATTCATGCTGCAGACGCGCAGCGGCAAGCGCACGCCGCTGGCGGCGCTGCGCATCGCGGTCGAAATGGTCGAGCAAGGTCTGCTCGATCCGGCGGCGGCACTGGAGCGGCTGGCGGGCTGCAAGCTGAAGGCGATTCGCACCGAGGCCATCCGCGCCAAGGACGGACAGGCGCCGCTCGCGCGCGCGATTCCGGCCGGTGTCGGCGTCGCCGTGGGCGAAATCGCGCTCGACCCGGACACGGCGCGCCGGCGCGCGGCGGCCAAGAAAGCGGTCATCCTGGTGCGCGAAGATATCTCCACCGACGACGTCGCCGGCATCGCCGGGGCCGCGGGCATACTCACCGCGCGCGGCGGGCGCACGGCGCATGCCGCCGTGGTCGCGCGGCAGATGGGCAAGGTCTGTCTGGTCGGCTGCCGCGAACTCGCGATCGACGCCGCCAAGCGCAGTTGCAGCATCGGCGGAAAGCTGCTGCGCGAGGGCCAGGTGATCGCGCTGGACGGCGGCGCCGGCGAAATCTACACCGGCGCAGTCGACATCGTGCGCGCGCGGCCGGAGCGTGAACTGGCTGTGGTCGCATCCTGGCGCGCGCGATCGCCGTCATCCCGGACGCTTGCGCGCAGCCGGCGACGCAAGGCGTAGAAGCCCGTGCCCTCGCATCCGTGGCATTGCCTTACGCCGGAGGCGGCCGCGCAAGCGCTGGCCACTGCGCCCGACCAGGGCCTGTCCGCAGAGGAAGCGGCGCGCCGCCTTGCCAGCGGCGGTCCGAATCTGCTGCGCGAGGCGCCGCCGCGGCCGCCCTGGCGCATGCTGCTGGATCAATTCCGCGATTTCATGATTCTGATGCTGCTAGTGGCGGCGCTGATTTCCGGCGCCATCGGCGAAGTCGTGGACAGCGCCGCCATCGTCGCCATATTGCTGGTCAATGCCTGCATCGGTTTCGTGCAGGAGTACCGCGCGGCGCAGGCGATGCAGGCGTTGAAGCGGCTGGGCGCAGCGCGCGCACGCGTGCTGCGCGGCGGCGCGTTCGCCGAAATCGACGCAGCCGGACTGGTTGCAGGCGACGTGGTTATGCTGGAGGCCGGCGATCTGGTTCCGGCCGATGTCAGGCTGGTCGAACTCGCTGCGTTCGAGGTGGACGAGGCCGTGCTCACGGGCGAGTCGGTGCCGGCGGAAAAGCAGGTCGAGGCGCTGGCCGATCCCGCTTTGGGGGTGGCCGACCGCACCAATCTTTCGTTCAAGGGCACCGTGGTCACGCGCGGGCGGGCGCGCGCGCTGGTGTATGCGACGGGCATGCAGACGGAGCTCGGGCGCATCGCCGGCTTGCTGCGCCAGGACGAGGGAGAGCGCACGCCCTTGCAGCGCCGCCTGTCGGTGCTGGGCACGCGCCTCGCGTACGTCGCGCTGGCCATCTGTGCGCTGGTGTTCGTGTTCGGCGCGCTGCGCGGCGAGTCGCTGCTGCTGATGTTCATGACCTCGGTGAGCCTCGCGGTGGCGGCGGTGCCGGAGGCGCTGCCGGCGGTGGTGACAGTGGCTCTTGCGCTGGGGGCTGCGAAAATGGTGCGCAGCCAGGCGCTGATCCGCCGGCTGCCCGCCGTCGAAACCCTGGGTTCGGTCTCCTACATCTGCTCCGACAAGACTGGCACGCTGACGCAGAACCGTATGCGCGTCGAATCGCTTTATGTTGCCGGCGCGCCCGGCATTGCGCCGGCCGCCGAGCCACCGACCGATGCAGCGCATGAGTGGCTGCTGCGCGCGGCGGCGCTGAACAACGACGCGCACGGCGAAGCGCCGGAATCCCTGCACGGCGACCCGACCGAGACCGCCCTGCTCGCTGCGGCGCAGGCAGCCGGATACGGGAAAGCGCGGCTCGAGCGCGAATATCCGCGCGTGGCCGAACTGCCCTTCGATTCTGCGCGCAAGATGATGAGCACAGTGCATAGCCTGGGCGCGGAGCAAATGGTGCTGGTGAAGGGCGCGCCGGAACGGGTGCTGGAGCGCTGCGTGCGCCAGCACGGCACGGACCTGCCTTTCGTTCGCGCCGACGCGCTGCAGCTTGCCGTGGACATGGCTGCCGACGGCATGAGGGTAATCGCTTTCGCCTGCCGCCGGCTGGAACACCTGCCCCTGGCGGGTGCGACCGAGGCGATCGAAACCGAGCTCGAATTTCTCGGCCTGTTCGGCATGATCGACGCGCCCCGTCCCGAGGCGGAAGAAGCGGTGCGCCTGTGCCAGGAAGCCGGCATCGCCGTGGTGATGATCACCGGCGACCACCCGGCGACCGCGGCGCATATCGCGCGCCGGCTCGGCATCGCACCGGCCGGGGCCAAGGTCGTCACCGGCGCGGAACTCGCGCGCATGAGCGAGGCGGAGTTCGACGCGCGCGTGCGCGAGCTGCGCGTCTACGCGCGCGTGGATCCGGAGCAGAAGATACGCATCGTCAAGGCGTTGCAGCAGCGCGGCGAGTGCGTGGCCATGACCGGCGACGGCGTCAATGACGCGCCGGCGCTGCGCCGCGCGGAAATAGGCGTCGCCATGGGCCGCGCTGGCACCGAGGTTGCGCGCGAGGCATCCGACATGGTGCTGCTCGACGACAATTTCGCCACCATCGTGCGCGCGGTGCGCGAGGGGCGGCGCATATATGACAACATCCGCCGCTTCGTGCTGTTCGTGCTGGCGGGCAATACCGGCGAGATTCTTGCGATTGCGGCGGCGCCTTTGTTCGGTCTGCCCTTGCCGCTGCTGCCGATACATATATTGTGGGTGAATCTGGTCACCGACGGACTGCCCGGGCTGGCGCTTGCGGCCGAGCGCGCCGATGCCGACGTGATGCGCCAAGCGCCGCGGCCGCGCGACGAAAGCATATTCGCGCGCGGGTTGTGGCAGCGCATCCTCTGGGTGGGCTTGCTGATCGGGGCGATGACGCTGGGCGTGCAGGCCTGGGCCTGGCAAGGCGGTTCGCCGCACTGGCAGACCATGGCGTTCTGCGTGCTGACTTTCGCGCAGATGGGCCTGGCGCTGGGAGTGAGATCAGAGCGGCGCTCGCTCGCGAGCCTGGGACTGTTCTCCAATCCGGCGCTGCTCGGCGCGGTGGCGCTGACGGTCGTGCTGCAATTCGCCGTGGTCTATCTGCCGGCTGCGAATGCGGTGTTCAGAACCCAGCCCTTGGCTCCGTCGGAAATGCTGCTTTGCGTCGCTGCCGGGTTGTCGGTGCTGCTGGCAGTCGAATTGAACAAGTGGCGGATGCGGGTCGCGTGAGCCTCAAACGTGCACCGCGCTGGCTGGCCGCACCGTGGCGGCGCGCAAACCGGGTTCGACCCCATACCGGCGGCGCTGCGTGCCTGGGCCGAAATCCGCGCCGGTTTTGGGTTTCCAGGCGATTTTGGTCGTCTGGCATGGTCATTGCGTAACGTCTAGGCAACGCCAGGACGAAATGCGCTCAAGTTTGAGGGCGGCATGCCGATAAGCCCAGGGTTGGCTGTCGCTGGCGTCTCGCATCCGTGCGGGTGACCGTTTGTTTCAATTCAACATTCAATAAAAGGAAAATAACGATGAAAAAAACGCTTGCAGTGTTGGTGACGTCGGTGGTTCTCGCAGGCAGCGCGCTGGCGCAGGCGCCTTCGGGCGGTGCCGGTACGGCGACGGGTGCAGCTGCCGGTGGTATCACGGCAGGCATGGTGGCCGCTGCGGTTGCCGTGGTCGCAGTGGCCGTGGCCGCCTCGACCGACGACAACAATCAGACGACGACAACCGTTACCACGCAATAGGAAAAAAGGGCCGGAAAACTACCGGAATCCCCATACGGGGTAGTTTTCCGGCAGGATCAAGGTGCTGCGCACGATGCCCGCGCTCGAATCGAATAGCACTACGAAGCGTGCGGCATTGCCGTAGACCTCGCGGAAATGCCACTCCCACGCCAGCTCGTCGCGGGCCTTGAAATAGACGCTGCGGCTAGGATCGGGCGGACCGATCAGCCGCAGCACCTTGTCTTTCGTCATGCCGGCGCGCACGCGCGCGAAGCTGTCCTCGTCGAGGACGTTCACGATGCTTTGCAGGCGACCATCCGGCCCCAGCCTCACCATGTAGGTATGGAAACCGAGCGGTCCGCGCGGATAGGCGAGCTGGACCGACCCGTCGGCATCCTGCCAGCGCATGGCCGGCGGGCCCATCCGCGCCTGCACGTCGGCGAGCCGCGCCGAACCGGGCGCGAGGCCCGAGCCGCTGTATGACGCGCAGGCGGCGAGCAGCAGCGTCGGAATCAGGCTGATCCAGAGTTTCATGGTTGCGTGGCATCCGTGCTATCGCGTCCAGTATAGTTCTTGCACACGCCGTCGCTGGCCTCGGTCACGATTCAATCACGCCCGGATTGCGAGGCCCACGCAACGGCGCCGGGGCGGGTGCCGCGCACGCGACGAGGGACTACAATGCGAAATCGAAATTCGCTCCTGGTTCCGGCATGAATCTCATCACCTGGAATATCCAGTCCTGCCGCGGCTGCGACGGCCGCGTGGATCCGCGGCGCATCGTCGACGCCTGCCGCAGCATGGCCGATTTCGACGTGCTGTGTTTCCAGGAAGTGGCGCGCAACTTTTCCGATCTGCGCGGATCGTCCGGCGAGGACCAGTTCGGCCTGCTCGCCGGCCTGCTGCCTGGATACACCGCGCTGGAAGGCATAGCGGTCGATGTGTTCGACGCCGATGGCGGGCGGCGCCAGTTCGGCAACCTGATATTCACGCGTTACCCGGTGGTCCAGGTGTTTGCACATCTGTTGCCCTGGCCGGCGGATCCTGCGGTGCCGACCATGCAGCGCGTCGCGCTGGAGGCGGTGCTAGCAGCGCCCTTCGGCCCGCTGCGGGTGACGACCACCCACCTGGAATACTATTCCGAGATGCAACGAAGGCAGCAGGTGAACCGCCTGCGCGAACTGCATGCGGAAGCCACCGAGCACCGCAACGACCGCACCCATGCGAAGAAGGAGGGCGGGCCGTTCCAGACCAGGCCGCGGCCGGCCTCGGCGATACTCACCGCCGACTTCAATTTCCGCGCGCACGATGCGCTGCATGCGCGCATCGTTGCGCCCTATAGCGACGGCACGCCGGCCTATCGCGACGCCTGGCAGCTGCGCCACGGCGAGCGGCCGCACGACCATACCATCGGCGTGCACGACCACGAGCAGTGGCCGGAAGCGTTCGCCTGCGACTTCATCTTCGTCACCGAGGATATCGCCGGCCGCGTCGAGGACGTGTCGGTGAATCTGGACACCGACGCGTCCGATCACCAGCCCGTGCTGTTGCGCCTCAGGGACTAGGGTCTGTTGACATTCAGCACATGAGCGACGGGCGCTGGTTAGCTTTGCTGTGCCTTGCGCGGGCGGGCTTCGCACTGATGTTCGTCGCCTATTCGGCTTCGCTCGGCTTGCTGAAGCAGGCCTGGGGCTTGTCCTCGGCGCAGGCGGGTCTGATCCAGTCGGCCTTTCACGTCGGCTTCCTGGTGTCGCTGTTCGCCATCGGATTTCTTGCCGACCGCTACGGCGCCAAACGTACGTTTCTCACCACCAGCATCGCCGCCTGCGTCAGCGGCCTGACGTTTGCGCTGTTCGCCGACAGCTTCGTCTCGGCGCTGCTGCTGCATGCCCTGGCTGGCTTGTGCGCGGGCGGGTCCTACACGCCGGGCCTGACCCTGATCGCCGAGCGCTTTCCGGCAGTGCGCCGCGGGCGCGCGATGGGCTATTACCTCGCCGCCGCCTCACTCGGCTATGCGCTGTCGCTGTGGCTGTCCAGCGTGCTCATCGTCGCCTCGGGCTGGCGTGCGGCGCTCATCGCCTGCGCGCTCGGACCGGTCGCAGCCAGCCTGCTCGCCGCCTGGGTGCTGCGCGGCTCGCGCAACGTAGTGCATCCGGCGGGGTTCGCGAATCCGTTGCGTGCGCTGATCGAGGTGTGGCGCAACAAACCCGCGATGCTTGCCGTCTGGGCCTACGTCGCACACTCGTGGGAACTGCTGGGCATGTGGGCGTGGATGCCGACCTACCTCGGCGTGGTGCTCGCGCATGGCCGCGAAAGCAGCGCCGGCATGGCCAGCCTGGGCATCGCATTCGCCGCGCTGAGTTACCTCATCAGCACTGCGGGCAGCATCGGCGGCGGATTGCTTTCGGACCGCTGGGGACGCACCGCGGTGATCCTGCTGATGTCGATTGCCAGCCTCATCTGCTCGTTTACGTTCGGCTGGCTGATCGCGGCACCCGTGTGGATCGTGGTCGCCGTGGCCATCGCCTACAATCTGACCGCGATCGGCGACTCCTCGGTGTATTCCACCGCATTGACCGAACTCGTGCCCGGCCATCGTCTGGGCGCGGCCTGGGCATTGCGCTCGTTATTGGGCTTTGGCGCCGGCGCCGTCAGTCCCTGGCTGTTCGGCTTGGTGCTGGACCTCTCAGGCGGCGTGCGCACGGACGCCGCCTGGGGCTGGGCCTGGACCGCGCTCGGTGTCGGCGCCGTGCTCGGTCCGGTTGCCACGCTCAAACTGCGCGCGCTGCGCGGGAGCGCGCAGATGGCGGGCGGGAAGCGTTAGGGCCCGGCACTTCGGACGTAAAATGAATCAAACGCTTCGACGAGTTGCGAGACTGTTCCCTGCGAGTCTGACGGCCAATATGCAAGTTCAGAGGGGACGCGCCGCCAATAGGCGGAGCGTCCCCTGCACGCCAGGCTGGCCGCTTAATTCTGCTTTAGCGCAGTCTTTGTGTCCGCTTGTGATGTTGCGGTGGATTGCGGCGGTTTTTGTTCTTCCCTCCTGTCAACCGTAGTCGACGCACCCATTTTTACAGGGAGTTCGTCCGGATAGTTGTAGCCGGTGCCTTTGGTATGGTCAATGATTGCCCCAATACCGCCGCCGAGTATGATGTTGCCAAACATGCCGCCGGCAGCCCTGGATATCGCTCTCAGAAAACCGTCGGAAACGCCTTCCTTCTTGCACTCCACCATCAAGTCCTCAGCGGATCGGTGCACACTGACAAATCCGGGACTCACCATTTCCCAGGTGCCCTTGTCGTTCTTCAGGGAACACTTTGCTTTGTCGACAACTTGCCCATCGTCAGTCTTGGTATTTAGCGATACCGATTGCATTTCGTTCGACGTGATGGTGGCGCAGCCGGAAAAGCCAAGCGACGCCACTGCGATGATTACCAGGTTTCTTATGTTCATTGGACTGCTCCCTTTTTTGTGGATACACGATTACAACTGCTAAGACTTTAGTCTGCTGCGTTCGGGCACGACGTGCGATGACGGTGCGGCGCGGACGGCTGGTTCGCGCCGCCTAGAGTCAGAAGTTACGCTCAGGTCCCCTCGCTGGCGAGTTTGCACTCCATCACGCCTTTTCTTCCTTCCTCCTCGTTCATTTCTTGCAATTCCGAGCGGGGTTGCCATAACCCCATTTTAATCTCCTGCCATATGTAATGACTACGCCCTTCCTTGGTGAAGAGAATGATTCTCGACGTGTTTTCCGCGTGCGACGCGATTTCGTTTGACGTGAGCGGCCGACGGAGGCAGGAGGTTCGCTCGATGGAAGCGCTAGGCGCCGCGTCTGCACCGACTTCGGCTGGTGCCGGCAGTTGGATCTGTTCACTTTCCTATCAGAATCGTGAGTCATTTTCACAAGGTATTCCGTCGCCATCTCCGTCCATCCTGGTGTTCGGACAGTTTCTAACGAAAAATTCCGCTTCTGCCCGAGAAGTCATTTGACTGCAATAGACTCTGCCGTCACATCGAAATCCAGATGCTGTTTGAAAAGACTTTTGATCCCCTTGGGTTGATC
>JACZJU010000266.1 GCA_014860395.1 Burkholderiales bacterium
GGGTGGCGGTATGGGACCGGGCGGCGGTATGGGACAGGGCAGCGGTATGACGCCGGGCCGAGGCGTGGGACAGGGTGGTGGCATGGGACCGGGCGGCGGGCGTGGCCGCTGAGCTGGACAAAGCGGGTCAAAGATAAATTGGTCCGCGAAGAAATTGCGTCTTAACCCCAAGGTTCCGCAATGCGGGTTGCCGAATGCTTAACGTAATGAGGCTGGCCGCAACAAGGCGCAGTCGACGCTCGGTGCGTTGCTAACGTTCTGCGCCGAAGCGCTGCTCAATGATGCGCACCGCCTCGGAAACGCCGTCTTCCGCCTGCAGTTTTCGCCCGGCTTCCTCGGCCCTCGCTCGCATCGCGGGCGTGCTCAGCACCTTGCGGATCGCCGCCGCCAATTTTGCGGGGGTGGCTTTGCGGCGCTTGATCACCGCCGGAGCCACGCCCAAGCGCCTGAGCTTGTCGCCCCAGAAGTACTGGTCGGTCGCATGCGCGACCACCACCGACGGGCGTCCGCACAAGAGCGCGGTCTGCGTGGTTCCCGCGCCGCCATGGTGCACGATGGCGGCGCAGCGCGGAAACAGCTGCGTATGCGGGGCCGAAGTCAGCCGGAAGACGCGCGCATCTTCCGGCATCGCCGCGACCACGTCCCAGTGCGACTGTACGATCGCGCGGCAGCCGGCCAGCCGCGCCGACTCCAGCATCAGCCGCGTGGCCGCGTCCAGGTCGGCATTGGGCCGGGTGAGCCCGATCATGCTGCCGAATCCGATGAACACCGGCGCTTCGCCTTGCGCGAGAAAGCGCGCCAGATCATCGGGCATGCGCCAGTCGCTCGCTGCCTGCGGCAGATCGAAGTAGCCGCATACCTGGTGGTAGGGTTCCCAGTCGGCATAGCGCGGGCAGAGTTCGCGGCTGACCGCGATCAGATTGCACGCGGGAGACTCCCACACCTGGCGGTAACTGTTGAGCGGCGGTCTTCCTTGCTCGCCGCGCAAACGGTTGACCGACGGCAGGACCATGCTGTCGATCATCCGCCCCGCCAGTTTCCACAGCAGGGCATTGCCCCAGCCACCGAGGTCGGGCAGCGGCGAAGGCGGCGCGAGGCGG
Organism: Burkholderiales bacterium; assembly: GCA_014860395.1. Classification (GTDB taxonomy): domain Bacteria; phylum Pseudomonadota; class Gammaproteobacteria; order Burkholderiales; family SG8-39; genus 2-12-FULL-64-23. Next base: position 1,101 of record JACZJU010000266.1, read on the forward strand.
GTCGGAATACCGCCCTGGTTCAACGCGACCGTCACATAGGGTTTGCCCGCCTGCTCCGCGGCGAGCTGCGCCGGATGCACGATGAAGTGGGCGATGATCAGCTCATGCTCGGCGCAGAGCGCCCGCGCCGCCGCATACATCGCGGCGACGCCGGGATCGAACATGCGCTCGAAGATGGTCGCAAGCTGCGTGACCGGATTGGAGATCTCGAACAGTTCGCGACCGAGGTCGTTGAGCGCCTCTTCGCTCTCGCCGATATAGCCGGCCTGCACCACGCGGAATCCGAGGCGCGCGCCCGTGGGGGCAAAATCCCTGCGCTCGGCGCTGGTGATGGCGAGCGTCACCGCATGTCCCGCCGCGGCCAGTCCGGCGGCGAGCGCGATGAACGGATTCACGTCGCCCGTGCTGCCCCAGGTCTGAATGCCGATCTTCATGCGCACCTCTCAAAGCCGTTCGTCAAACGGCAGCCGGTCGGTCCGGCCTGCTTTTTCAGGCAACAGTATGTCCGCGCGCAAAGCCGCTGGCAACCGATGTCGCAACGCCGCCGGACCAGGAAGGAGACTGCCCGGAAAGCCGCGCCAGATCTGCATTTCCGGCCGATTTGTTCCGGTTTCTCTTGCTCCAATCCCGTGCTACATTGGTTCCGTGTTACGCGAGTCCGGGAGCTTGCATCGTGGCCAATCTCACCATCACGGTACCCGATGAAATCCTGAAAAGCGCGCGCCGGCGGGCGCTGGAGCAGGGCACCTCGGTCAACGCGTTGCTGCGCGACTATCTCGCCCAGTTCGCCGGCACGCGATCGGCGCAGGCGAACGCGGCCAGGCGCGTGCTGGAGTTGTCGAAAACGGCCCGCTCCGGCCGCGGCAAGGCAAAGTGGACCCGCGACGAGCTGCATCAACGATGAAGTCTTTCTTCGACACCAACGTCCTCGTATACCTGTTCGACGCCGACTCTCCCGAGAAGCGCAGGAAGGCGCGCGCCTTGTTCCAGAAGCACGCGGAGGCCGGCGACATCCTGCTCTCCACGCAGGTGCTGCAGGAATTCTACGTGGCGGTCACGCGCAAGCTGGCGCGGCCGCTGGATGCCGCCGCGGCGGCGGAGGCGGGTCCAGTTTCGCGGAACTGCCGTTGGTGCAGATCGACAGCGCGCTCATCCTCGCCGCCATTCACCGCAGCCGCAACAGCCAGCTTTCGTTCTGGGATGCCCTGATCGCGCAAGCGGCGATCGAAGGCCATGCGAGCACGCTTTATTCCGAAGACATGCAACACGGGCAGACGCTCGATAGCCTGCGGGTGGTCAACCCGTTTTCCTAGACCGGGCCGACGTGGCCTGGAAAGCCGCGTGGATATTGGCTTGCGGGGCGATTGCGCTCCCGGAACCGGTGCGGTTAGCCGTGTTGCAAGTTGTCCGGGTTTCATCCATCATTGCATTACATATGCAATGCACGAGGTTCCCATGAAAACTGCCGCCATTCCCGCAGTCCGCGTTTCGCCTGAACTGCGTCAGGCTGCCGAGGCGGTGCTTGAGGCCGGCGAAACCCTGTCCGGATTTGTCGAGGACGCAGTGCGCCGCAATGTCGAGTTCCGCTCAGCCCAGAGAGCGTTCATCGAGCGCGGGCTGGCTTCGGGCGCAGCCGCCAGGAAGTCGGGCAAATATGTGTCGGCGGCGACGGTGCTCGGCAAACTTGGGCGCCGGCTGGACAAGGCGCGTAAGGGACGCACCGCCGCGCCATGAAGCGATTCAAGGTCCGCTTCACCGCGGAAGCCGAGGCGGACCTGCTGCGCCTGTTCGATTTTCTGCTCGAACAGGACTACGCCGCAGCCGAAAAAGCGCGCGCGGCGATCGCCAAGGCTTTCGAACTGCTCGAACTGTTCCCGTTTTCCTGCCGCAAGGCCCTGGGTGGCGACGGCAAGCCGTTCCTGCGCGAGCTTATTATTCCCTTCGGTTCCTCCGGCTATGTCGTGCTGTTCGAGATCGAGCGCCGGGACACGGTCACGCTCCTGGCGGTGCGCCACCAGAGGGAAGAGGACTATCACTGACTCACGCATTTCCCCGCGCAAGGGCCTGCTGCCGCTGCCTGGCCGTTGGCTTGCAGCATTGCCAAAAATGGGTCGGAAGTACAAAGAGGCATCAGACCACTTTTGTTCCCCCTAGAGGCGACCGACGTCGTGTGGGTGTGGCTAGGACGCCAGGCGCCAGGCACCTGCGGGCGCCTACCTGCCCTTATTCGGATTGATCAGGTACTTCGCCCCCGTCGCGCGCTTGCCATACACGGCGATCTCTTCCAGCTTGAGTGCATCCGCAAGCGAAATCTCCTTGGTGTAGTGGCTGGCAAAAGTCGTCTTGAGTTCGGCGACCACGCGCTCCCTCAGCTTTTGCGCGCCGGCAGGACCGATCCTTTGCATGAACGGCCACAGCAGCCAGCCGCCCACGCCCCAGGCCATGCCGAAGCCGCGGTTGATAATGGTCGGGCCGGTGTCCAGGCCGCCGTAGATGTAGACCTGCTTATGGGTGGCAGACCCGTAGCGGCTGTACTCCTTGGCCGTTCTGTTGATCGCGGCTTCCATGCAGGTGAGGATCTGCCCGGCCAGCTTGCCGCCGCCGATGGCATCAAAGGCCAGGGTCGCTCCGGTAGCGGCCAGCGCTTCGGTGAGGTCTTGCATGAAGCTCGGGGCGCTGGAGTCGCAGACATAGCGCGCGCCCTGGGCCTTGAGCAAATCCGCCTGCTCGCGCGAGCGCACGATGTTCACCAGGCTGACCCCGTCGGCTATGCATATCTTGTTGAGCATCTGGCCCAGGTTGGACGCCGCCGCAGTGTGTACCAAAGCCTTGTGGCCTTCGAGCCGCATGGTTTCCACCATGCCCTGTGAAGTAAGCGGGTTGACGAAGCAGGAGGCGCCGTCGGCCGCGCTCGTGCCTGCCGGAAGCACGAGACATTGCTTGACCTTGGCGCTGCGGTACTGGGCGTACATGGCGCCGCCGACGATTGCCACCATCTTTCCGAGCAGCGCTTGCGCTTCGTCGGACGCGCCGGCGTCCACAACCACGCCCGCCCCCTCGTTGCCGACGGGCATGGATTGCTCAAGGCGGCCGGCCATCCCCTTCATCAGGGCATCGGGAATGCTCGCCGTAATCACCGGCAGCGCGGCCGAGCCGGAGCGCCGTGCCGTGCTCATGTCGGCTGCGCCGAACAGCAGCCCCAGATCGGAGGGGTTGATCGGGGCGCCTTCGATACGGACCACGACCTCGTCGGCTTGCGGGACCGGCATCGGGACGCTGACCAGCGAAAGCTCCAGCTCGCCGCTTTTTTTAACCAAGGAACGAAGCTGAAGCCCCGTTTTTTCCGTAGCAGAATTCATATTCACTGTCTCCTTGAAGAGGCTGCAGAGTATAGGGAACAAAAGGCGTCAGAGATCGTTACGTGCCAC
>JACZJU010000267.1 GCA_014860395.1 Burkholderiales bacterium
ATCCGCGTGTGGTGCAGGTGATGGCGGGGCTCGCCGGCGAATACGAGGTGGTGCTGGTGGCGCGCTCCGATGGCCTGATGGCCGCGGACGTGCGCCCGCTGGTGCGCCTGTCGCTCACCGTGATCGTGGAAGAAAACGGCCGGCGCGAGCAGGGCAGCGCCGGCGGCGGCGGGCGTTTCGACTATGCCTATTTCGACGACGCGCGCCTGCGCCAGTTTGCCGGGATGGCGGTGGACCAGGCAGTGGTGAATCTGCGCGCGCGGCCAGCCCCGGCGGGCAGCATGACGGTGGTGCTCGGGCCGGGCTGGCCCGGGATCCTGCTGCACGAGGCGATCGGCCACGGCCTGGAGGGCGATTTCAACCGCAAGGGCAGCTCGGCCTTTTCCGGTCGCGTCGGCGAGCGCGTCGCGGCCAAGGGCGTCACCGTGGTGGACGACGGCACCATCCCCGACCGGCGCGGGTCGCTCAACATCGACGACGAGGGCAATCCGAGCCAGCGCACGGTGCTGATCGAGGACGGCATCCTGCGCGGCTACATGCAGGACAGCCTGAATGCCCGCCTGATGGGGGTGCCGGTCACCGGCAACGCGCGGCGCGAGTCCTATGCGCACTCCACGCTGCCGCGCATGACCAACACCTACATGCTCAACGGCGGCGAGGACCCGCGCGAGGTCATCGCCTCGGTCAAGCGCGGCCTGTATGCCGTCAATTTCGGCGGCGGGCAGGTGGACATCACCAGCGGCAAGTTCGTGTTCTCGGCTTCAGAGGCTTACATGATCGAGGACGGCAAGGTGACCTATCCGGTCAAGGGCGCCACGCTCATCGGCAACGGGCCCGATGCGTTGCAGCGCGTGAGCATGATAGGCAGCGACATGCGCCTCGATACCGGCGTCGGCACCTGCGGCAAGGAAGGCCAGAGCGTGCCCGTGGGCGTGGGTCAGCCCACGCTCAGGATAGACGCGCTGACTGTGGGCGGGACTGCGTAGGGTACGTTCAAGTCGCCACGCATCCGGCGTCTTGAATTTGGTCGCGTGCGCAGGGCGGCCATTGCGCGCTCTGCGCGCCAACCCTGTTTTTGGTACGGATGAAAAGCGTATCCGCACCAAAAACAGGGTTATTGATAAGAACAAAATCGACGCGGGGGTTTATCCAAGATCGCCGATTGCGTACGGACAGCTTCTCGTCCGCGCGCAAGCATGGCGCCGCAGTTGGGGATACCCGTCCATGTCCGGCCAGGCGCAGGTGCGGCCATTGCGCGCTCTGCGCGCCAACCGTCATTTCGGGAAGGATAAAAGCCATCCTTCCCGAAATGACGGTTACGGGTAAAAGCAAAATCCGCCTGGGTTTCAATCGGCGATGGGTGCGGACGGGACGCCGTCCGCGCAAGTGCGGATACTGAAGGCCGATCGAGCCGCGGTTCGCGCGGAAAGTCCTAGGGTCTGCGCAATAACACTAACCGCGCTCGCGCAGGCTGAGCGTGTACATGCGCCGGCCGAGCGCATAGAAATCGGTGATCGCGGCGGTCGCGGCGAAGCGGCTGCCGTCCTTGCGCTGCGCGGTCCAGTCGAGGCTGGCGCGCTCCGACCATTGCGGCGCCTTCTGCAGCCGCTGCAGGATGCCGGCTTCGTCAGGCTGCTGCGCCGGGGCGGGCAAGAGCTTGTCCATCGGCTCGCCGACGAGTTCGTGCGCGTCGTAGCCGAAGAGTCGCGCAGCAGTGTCGTTCATGGTGTCGATGCTGCCGTCGCCGGCCGCGATCAGGACGGCTTCGCTGACGCTGTCGAGCACGCTGTTCAGGCGCGCCCGTGCCGCGTTCTGCTCCGTATCCAGGTGCAGTTCGCGCTCGACCCATCCCCCCATGTCCGCGAGCGTGAGCCGGTCGTTCGCGCTGAATTGACGCGGCTGGTGATCGATGATGCACAGCGTGCCGAGCTTCACGCCGCCCGCGCCGGAGAGCGGCTGGCCGGCATAGAAGCGCACGTGCGGCGGGCCCGAGACCACGGGGTTGTCGGCGAAGCGCGGATCGAGCAGGGCGTCCTCGATCACCATGGCGCGGTCCTGCAGGATGGCGTGGCCGCAGAACGACACGCTGCGCGGGGTCTCGCTGACATGCAGGCCGTAGCGCGACTTGAACCACTGCCGGTCCGCGTCGACCAGGGACACCAGCGCGATCGGCACCTGGAACACGCGCGCGGCGGTGCGGGTGATGCGGTTGAAGCGCTGCTCGGGCGGCGTGTCGAGCACGCCGAGCGCGCGCAGCGCGGCCAAGCGCTCGGTTTCGTTGGCGGGTTTGGGCGGTTCTTGCATCGTGGCTCTCTGAAAAGGTTGTTTCGAAATGAGGGAAATTCCCCCCAGGCTTCACTGAAGCACGGTCGCTTCGAAAGTGCCGAAGCGGCCCCCGCATCTATTGCAGCATGAACGTCTCGTACTCCAGCCGTTGCAGCTTGCCGTCGAGGATCAGCATCGTCACCAGCACCGTCGCCAGCAGCGACAGGGCGAAGCCGTAGCCGTAGAACGGCGCGCCCGCGAGCAGCGTCATCGAGGTGAATGCCACGTTGAGCACCAGGAACAGCGTGGTCAATAGCAGCACCTCGGCGCGCTTGTCGAGGTAGAAAAAAATGTTGAGCAGGCCGAGCAGCACCACCTGCAGGCTCGCCGCCACCACGTCGACGTACAGCAGCGACAGATACAACTGCGAGATGCCGAGGAAATCGAGCAGCGTCGGCCCCGCCACGAACACCACCAGCACCGCCATCGACTGTATCTTGATGATCTCATAGATGCCCTGGCGTATGGTGAAAACCATTTCATCGCGCATCTGCTCGATATAGTCCAGCGACCCGCCTTCGCGCACGGCATCGTAGAACTTGGTGTAGTACTCGACGAAATCGGTTTCGATGCGCACCAGGAACACGGCCATGCCGGGGATGATGGCGAGGTAGGCGAGAAAGATCGGCATGTCGTAGATCACCGATGCGCGCAGCGGCCCGATCACCGCGTGGCTGGTGTCGGCGTTGAACCAGAACAGCAGCTTGTCGGCCCAGATGCCGAGGTTGTAGATCAAACCGGTCGCGATCAGGGTCGGGAACATGGCGCCGCGGCGGGCGAAGTCGAAGCTGATGAAGCGGCTCGACGGATAGTCGCGCAGCGTCATCAGGATCATGCCGGTGAACAGCACGAAGTGGCCGAGGACGAAGCCGAACAGCAGGCCTTCCATGCCCAGGGGGCGCAGCACGTAGGCCGAAACCACGGTGATGGCGTAGCCGAGCGCGAACAGCTGCACGATCTCCTTGTACAGTTTCATGCCGGAGAGGAAGATCGTAGCCACCCAGATGCCGCACAGCTCGACGAAGCCGGCGACCATGAGCACGCGGTAGATGTCGGACTGCTGCGGGAACATGAACACGACCGCGAGCAGGGCGAGCACGCCGCCCGAGGCCATGATCGCGAGCAGCACGCCGTTGAAATTCGGCAGGACCAGATCGTCTTTCTTCTCGAACAGGCGGTCGGCGATGTAGCGGGTGAAGGCGAGCTGCACTGCGCCGGTGAAAATAAGGGAGGTCACCATCAGGTAGGTGACCGACACCTGGAACTGGGTGATGAGCACGTTGGGCACCACCACCGCCGCGCTCATCAGGCCGATCACGAGGATGCCGATGATCGACAGCACCCAGGGTCCGGAACTGATGATGCCGGCGTAGGCATAGGCCTGGAGCAGGCCGGTGTAGCTCTCCTTCCTCAGCAGCTTGCGGATCTCGAAGCCTATGCCTGCCATGATTCAGGCCTCTCGCGGGAGCGCGAGTGCGCGCTCGTAGATTTCGCGGTAGGCGCCGAACATGCGCTCCTGCGAGTAATAGGCCTCGACCCGGCGGATGCCGGCCTGCGCGGCGGCGTTCCATGCGGCCTGGTCGGCGAGCAGCTCCAGCGCCGCCTCGGCCAGCGCCGGCGGGTCGGCGATGCCGACCACCCGGCCGGAGGCGCCGAGGGCGCGGTCCTCGGGCTCCCCGCCGTGGACGAGCTGCATGCATGAGCCGACGTTGGTGCACACGGCGGGCACGCCTGCGGCATAGCCCTCGAGCAGCACCAGCGGCAGCGCTTCGCTGATCGAGGAGAGCACCACCAGGCCCACCTTCGGCAGCAGCTCGGTCAGTTTCTGGAAGCCGAGGAACTTGACGCTGTCGCCGAGATCGAGATTGCGCACCAGCGACTTGCATTCCGCAGCATAGGACGGATCCTCTTCCTCCGGGCCGGCGATCCAACCCTGCGCCTGCGGCAGTCGGTTGACCACCGTGCGCATCGCGCGGATGAAGGTCTTCACGTCCTTGATCGGCACCACGCGCCCGATCAGGCACAGCACCGGCGGCGGCACCTTCGGGCGCGTCTGGCGCAGCGGCGCGAAGGCGGCGACGTTGATGCCGTTGGGGATGTTGCGCGTGCGCCCGGGCGCGGCGCCGTCGGCGACCTGGCGCAGGCGGTTGGTTTCGTACAGCGCGACGATGTCGTCGGCGGCGTCGTAGCAGGCGCGTCCGAGCGCCTCGAAAAAGCGTATCCACATATGCCGGAAGTAGCTGATCTCGGTCACGTCGCGCTGGAACAGGGAGCGGTTGTCGGCGATCCACGACGCCGAGAAGAGATCGATTTTGCGCTCCTTGGTGTAGATGCCGTGCTCCGACAGGATCAGCGGGCGGCCGTGCCTGCCCTTCAACAGCGCGCCGAGGAAGCCGGCATAGCCGGTGGACACGGTATGGTAGGCGCGCGCCGGGATCAGCTTGTCGCAGATGCCGGCGAGCAGCCACACCGGGGCGTGCATGGTGCGTATGGTCCAGAAGTAGTCGACGAACGAGGGATCGGTGCAGAACTGCCGGTAGTGGTTGCGGATAAAAGCCCAGGCCTGCTCGCTGTACAGAAACTGTTCCGGCCCGAGCTTGCCCGTCAATTCGGCCGAGAGCTGCGGCAGCAGCGCGGCGTCGGCCGCGTGCGCCGTGGGCGCGCGGAAATACTGGTGCAGCCGCTCCAGCTGATCGAACATCGCGGCGTCGCCGGCGACCGGCTGGATGTCGGGCGCCGCCTGCGCCACATGCAGATAGTGGGTTTCGGCGTGAACCACGTTCGCCGGCAACTCATAGCGCGGCTCGGCATAATCCTCGGGGCGGCTGCCGACGAACACCAGCGCGAAACTGAATTCGGGAAAAGCGCGGATGATCTGGTGCACCCAGCTCGACACGCCGCCCGAGACGAAAGGGTAGGTGCCCTCCAGCAGCAGGGCGATGTCGGCGCGCTCGGCCTTGGGTAATTTCATGCGTGCGCCGGTTTCGCCCTGGATTCGGCGGTTTTGGGTTCGCCGATCCAGAAGTCCACCAGCGGCGCCATCAGCGGCGACACGTGGCTGCGCGCCACCAGGGCCATGACGTCGCGCACCGCGGCGAAATCGCGGCGCTCGAAAGCAAGCTCCGCGATGTAGGGCAGGGCGCGCCCTTCGGCCAGTCCACAGGACACGGCGATGTTGAAATCCTGCGTGGCCTCCTCGAGCTTGCCGCATGCCTGCAGCAGGCGCCCCTTGAGATACCACAGGCCCGGATCGTAGCTCGCGAGTTCCAGCGCCTGCTCGACGTAGCGCAGGGCGGAGGCGAGCGCATGTTCGCGCACGTCGCCCTGCACCAGGCCGGTGTATACCAGTTCCCAATGCACCTCGGCCAGCTGGCGCAGGCAGTCCGCGCGCGCCTTGGGTTCGGTCGCAAGCTCCAGCTTCCCGAGTTCTTCCTGGGTGCGCGCGTTGATGTGCTTTTCCTGCATGTCGAGCATGCCGTAGGCCACCAGGCGTATGTCGTCGGCGGGATCGGAGAGCAGCCGGCGCAGCATTGGGCCGGAAATGCGCGCGGGCATGTTCTGCAGGGTCATCAGCGATTTCAGCCGCACTTGCGCCGGCGTGGTCTGATCGAGCAGCACCGAGCGCAGGCCGCTCTTGCGCAGTTGCGGCTCGGCGCCGCCGACCGTAAGCACGAATTCGGGTTGTTTCACGCTCGCAAAGGGTGTGGTGTTGGCCAGACGCGGCTTGAGCAGGGCGACGATGACGGCGGTCATCACGCCGAGCAGCCCGATCAGCGGGATGAAAAAGGAGAAGCTGAACAGGAACGCGAGCACGAGCACGCGCGGCTGCCGGTATTGCGGCGGCATCAGCGGCAGGGTGAACAGCGCGAGCAGCGCGCTCGCCGCGCCGTGGACGCTGAAGAACAAGAGCAGCTGCGCGGTGCCATTGTCCAGATTGATCGCCGTGTACAGCGCCGAGAGTTCGAACGCCAGGGCGCTGAGCAGGATTTTCGGATTCATGCGGGGCTCATCGCTTGCGCGTCAGGATGCGCTTGATCGAGGCGAGCGGCTGCGGATCTGTCAGCGGCACAATGGACGCGCGCACGCGCAGGGCCTGGAAATTGCCGCCGAAAATCTCCTGCAGCGCCATTTCCGTTCGCAGCAGGTAGCCGTCCACGGCTGCCGGGCCGGCGAGCGGCATCAGGTTGACCAGGACGCTGTGGCCGTGGCTGTCGTCGATGCTCCAGGTGACGTCTGGCGTGCGCCGCTGCCGCAGCACCTGGTTGAAGATGTCGGGGCGCGCGGGGTGCTCGCCGAATTCCAGCACGACGATGTGGCTGGACAGATTGAATTCGCGCTGGATGCGCGTGAGCTTGAGCAACTCCTCGGCGAAATCGATAGGCAGCCCTGGATAGGCCGCGACCAGGGGCAGCACGTGATCGGCCGCGGTTACGCCGTCGGCATACGCCGACAGCAACACCGCCAGCGTCTGCATGTTTTCCTCGGTCAGGGCGAAGAACGGCATGCGGCTTACCGCGAGCACGCCCAGCCACCTCTTGTCGCTGGCGACGATGGGTGCGATCACCAGATGGCTGGTGGGCAGCGTCGGCGCTTTGATATCGGATCGCACGTGCGCCAGCGAGCCGTTCGCCTGCGCGTGCACGAGCAGCGCATCGTCGGATACCAGCGGCGGCGGCTCGCCGATGGCGGCCGCGCGCTCGAAGCCGCGCTGCGGTTCCGGGCGCGTCGCGTATACCGCGGCGACTTCCAGCTGGCAGACTTGCGCCAGAAACTCGAGCAGCGCCTGCGTCCCCGGCAACGCGGAGTCAGCGCTGCCGCCGCTGGCGGCGGCGACGCGGCGGCGCAGCCCCGCGAGCGCGTCGCGCAGCGTGGTGGGCTTGGCCAGCATGTCCTGTTCCAGGCGGTCGTGCGACAGGCGCAGCAGGTAGAAACGCTTGGTGACGCGCTCGACGCGGTCTTCGAGGTACAGGTTGAGTTCGGCCAGATGCCGTAGACGCGTGCGCCACAGGCCGCTGAATTCGCCGCACACCATCGCCAGCAGCAGGCCGCCGAGGAAGTAGAGCTTGGGCAACTCCATGTCGGGCTGCGTCGGCGTCCACCAGTACCAGCCGGCGAGCAGCAGCGCCGAGGAGACCACGCCCGGCATGACGCCATAGCGCAGCGCGATCAGTGCCGGCGCGAACCAGGGCCAGGGGAACTGCGCGTCGATGAAGAATGGATCGGCCGGGTTGGCCCAGGCCGACAGCGCCATCGCCAGCAAGGTGATCGCGACGGTCTCGACCCAGACCCAGGGGCCGCCGAAATGCGGGATCACGAAGCGCAAGCCTGCGGCTTCGCCTTCCTCGATCGCGCTGGGGATCTTGTGCGCTTTGTCGGCCATGGGGATGTGGATGCGGCCGGCGGCGGGACTTAAGCCGCGGTCACTGCAGTCTGGCGCTGTCGAGCAGCTCGCGCATCAGCTTCTGCGCCACCGCGGCGAGCGCTTCGCGGCTCCAGCCGCTCTTCGCGCCGACACCGCTCCAGAGCACCGCGCCGCTGTTGAGGTCGATGATCTGCAGCGCCAGGCCCACGGCGGGTTCGCCGTCGATGCCGACTTTGTAGCGCCATTCGTCGACCGCGCCGGTAAGCGCGTAGCGCGCGCCCGCGTCGCGCGCCCACTTCTGCGCATCGGCCTGCGCCTTGCGCTCGCTCGCTTCGAGCAGCGTATCGGGGTTGAGCGCGCTCGGATAATGCAGCAGCTTGGCCACGCCGCGGCTCCTCAATACGCCTTCGGCGATGGCCTCGGCGCGCAGCCCGGCTTGCGGCACCTCGGTGTGATTGGCGATCGGCAGCAGCGCCCACTGGGCGTCGCGCGCGAGCGTCGCCTCGCCCTGGCTGTGATCGGTCACGGCGCATGCCGCGAGGACTGCGCTGGCAAGCGCGGCGAATAGCAGCGAGCGGATGGCTCTCATGGTGTTTCCTTTTAATAGCGGTCAAAAAAATACTTGTAGCGCAAGCCGAACTCCCTCACTTCGATGTTGATGCCGCTGCCGCCGCGCGAGCGGGTGAAATAGACCGACAGGTTGTCGGGGCCGAGCACGCTGCCGGCGGCGCCGAGCCGCCAATTGTAGCCGTTACCGGAGAGGGTGTTGTAGCTGCGGCCGAGATCGGCGTAGGGCCGCAACGCGCGCGTGTAGGCGTCGCGTGCGGAGCTGCCGAGGCCGAGATTGATTCCCTGCAGCTTGAAATCCTGCGGCAGGAAGAAGCTGCCGGGGGGAATGCTGCCGTCGGCGGTGAAGCGCGAGGACATGGCGTCGGCGAGCGCGGCCGGGTTGTAGCTCTGCATCGCGCCGGAGTAGCGCAGGGTGAGGTCGGGGTATTCGATGCGCAGACGGTGGCCCAGTTCGTAATTGAAGCCGCGTCCGGTGCCCAGTCCGTGGCCGCCTTGGGTGTGGTAGTCCGCCCACCAGGCGCCGGCGCTCAGGTACTCGCGCTTGCTGAATGCATAATTGAGGTTCGCAAACACGCGGTCGCGGTGCCCGCCCAGGCCGAGCGGGATGGTTTCGTCGGCGCGTTCATGCCGGGTCAGGCCGAAGTTCGAACTCACGCCCTCGGCCCAGCGCTCGGTGTGCTCGAGGCGCAGCGAGTTGAACTGCGTCAGCGCGGAGCGCTGCGCGATGCCGATCTCGGTATCGCCGCGCTCGTGGCGCAGGAGCGCCGACAGCCCCGTCTGGCGCTCGAAGCCCGGCACGCCAGGGAGAGTGCCTGCGTCCTGGGCGCTCTGGCGCACCGTACTCAAGCGCGCCGACAGGCGCAGCCGCGGCGTATTCCATAGATCGAGGGCGAGCGTGCGCTCGCGTCCCTTGAGCTCGCCGCGGGTAAATGCGGTGTCTTGCACGCTTACGCTGTTGGCCGTGCTCAGCGTCTCGGTCACAAGGCGCAGGTGCAGTTCGTCGTCGTGCGGTGCCTGCTCCAGCGCCTCGAAAACGTAGCTTTGCGCCAGGCGCACATCGCGCAGCGCGCGCGCCGCATCGATGCGGCTCGCAGGCGGCAGGGCGTCGGCCTGGGTTGCGAGCAGCCGCTCGAGCGTGACGCCGTCGTTTTGCGCCAGCGCGACAGCGAGTTCCGCCCACGCCGGCCTGGCCAGGCTGCGGCCGTATTGCTGCCACAACCAGGCGCGGGCGGCTTCGTTCTGCTCGGTGGAGAGCATCCAGGAGAGCACCAGTTCCTTGCTTGCCGCGTCCAGCGGCTGCGCCGACTCCTGGCCCTGGCGCAGCAGGTGGCGCATCACCGCGAGGCTCGCATCGCCGGGCGCCAGTTGCGTGGCGAGCCGCGCGTAGGCAAGCATGGCTTCGCGGTTGCGCGCGGCCGTCGGCGGCGCGCCGTCCGGCTGGTGCGCCTGGGCCCATGCGTGGCGGCGCACGCGCCAGGCCATGGTGGCCTCGCCCGCCTGCTCCAGCGCGTCGGCGTAATTGAGCAGCCACAGGTAATCGCCGCGCTTGGTTTTGAGTTCGCGCGCATACCAGGGCAGCGCGCGGCGCGGCTCGGCGAGGCTCATCCAGCCGGCGGCGTAGGGCGCCCAGTAGGCCTGGTTGCCGGCGGCTTCGGCCTGCCAGGCCTGCAGGCGCCGGCGCAGTTCGTCGCGACTGCGCAGGTCGATGAGCAGCCACAAGAGGCCGGTGCGCAGGTCCGCATTGGCCGGCGCGATGGCCAGCGCCCGCTCGTAGTCCGCCAGCGCGGTGCGCCCCTGGCCGCTCGCCTGGTAGTAGCTCGCGCGCAGGGTGAAAAAATAGGCGTTGGTGGCCAGCCGCGCCTCGTCCGCGGGCGTGAGCCCGGCATACAAGCGCTTGAGCGCGACGAGGTCGCGCCGCTGCCAGTGTATCTCGGCCGCGGCGATGAGCAGCCCCGGGCTGCCCAGCCTGCGGTACAGGGATTCGGCCAGGCGCGCAGCTTCCTCCGGCGCGCGGCTGCGCATCAACTGCACCAGGCGCTGGGCGTCGGCGGCCTTGGCGTCAGGCCGCGCCACTTTCACGCCGTAGGCCTGCAGCGCGGCGTCGTCCTGCTGCAGCTGCCAGGCCAGGTCGGCGAGCAGGTTCCAGTATTCGACGTAGGCCGGGGAGGCGCGCTCGCGCATGGGCTCGAGCACGGCATAGGCTTGCCTGAAGTCGGCCTTGAGCAGGTACAGCGTGGCGAGCCTGGCGGCGCGCTCGGGTGTGTCGCCGACAAGGCCGATAAGGCGGCGATATTGTCGGATCGCCTCGTCCAGGCGGCCGGCGCGCTCTTCCAGGCGCGCCATCAGCTCGGGCAGTACCGGATCGGCGTTCTTCGCATACGCGGCTTCGAAATACGCCACCGCGTCCAACGGCCGCCCGAGGCGCTCGTACAGGTCGGCGATGGCGCGCCATTGCGCCGCGTCGGGCTTGCGCTTCTTCGCGCTTTGCTGCCAGGCGTAGAGCAGGGCCTCGTCGTCGTGCAGGCCCGGCGCGAGGCGCAGGACCGCCTGCAGCGCCTTGTCCGCATCGGTGTGCCGCGCCAGATACAGCCACTGCTGCAGGGCTTCGGCCGGCTTGCCCGTCCATTCGGAGACCTGCGCCAGGCGCTCGCGCCAGGCGGCGTCGGCGGGGACCTGACGCACCGCTGCGTCGGCGACTTTGTAGGCGTCGTCGAGATTGCGGTTGGCAAGGAAGATGTCGTAGGCGAGCTTGTACAGCTTTTCGTCGTAGGGACGCATGCCCGGCGGGGCGGGCCGGGGCGCGTCCTCTTGCGCAGCATGCGCGCTCGCGATCCATGCCGGCGGGAGTTGGGCCAGCGCCATGCGCAGCCGTTCCAGCCAGCTCATGCGCAGCAGCCGGCGCATGTAGCGCGCGGCGCGCGCCGGATCGTTGGCGGCGAGCGCGAGCTGCGCCAGAAACTGCAGCGTCTCGTCGTCATCGGCGAGCTCGCCGATGTGCTGGTCGGCGGCCTGCAGGGCTGCGTCCAGCAGGTTGCCCGATTGCAGGGTGGTCACGGCACGGCGGAAATAGTCGCGCTTTTCCTCGCGGCTGGAGGCGCGTGCCTGCAGGGCGAACAGCAAATCGGCGGCGGCGGAATAGTTGCCTGCGCCCAATTCGGCTCTGGAAACCGCTTCCAGCCATTGCGGCTCCAGCATTTCGCCGCTGGCGACCAAGCGTGCGTACAGCTCGCCGGCGAGACGGGTCTCGCCCAGGGTGTTGGCCTTGCGTGCGAAATCCAGCAGATCCCGCGCCGGCCACGGTCGCGCCGCCAGGGTGCGCAGCGCCAGCACCAGCCGCTCGTGCGCCGCGCGGCGCTCGAAGTTGCCGGGCGCCCGGGCGAAGGTTTCGGTTTCGAGCATGTGATAACTGAGGAGCAGCGCGCGGCGCCGAATCGCCTCATCCGTGCTGCCCTGTAACAGTTCGAGCAGCTCGCGCGCCTCCTCCACCTCGCCTGCGGCGAATTTCTTCTCCGCCAGCAGCACGCGCAGTTCGGCATTGCGCGGCTCGGTTTTTACCAGGTTGGTGAGATAGGCGAGCGTAAGCGGGTCGTTGCCGCGCGCGCGCTGCACCTGATCGATCAGCGTGCGCCGGGGATACACCAGCACCAGCGCCGCGCCTATCATCAGCGCGATGCCGCCCAGCGCCCAGGCGGACAGCATGCGCGTGCGCGGCGCTTCAGCCGCCGCACCGGAGCGTAAGCGCCGTTGTTCCATTTGGTTTGAGTTCGTAGCGGCTGAATTCGCCGCTTTGCTGCGCCGCTGCGAGCGCTTGCCCGCCGGTGCGCAGGCTGCAGCCGGCGGCGTTGGCCAGCGTAAAGCGCAGCGGCGTATGGCTGTCCAGCGTCAATCCCAGTTCGGCGCCGCTGCGCGTGTAGCTGCGGATACGGCCGTTGGCCTCGGCGAGGTAGGGCAGGCGCTGCGGCGCAGCCACGAGCCTGAAGCTCGCTTCGTCCGCGGCAAGATGCAGGTAGCGCTGACCGTTGTGATCGGCGTAACCGGCCACGCCGCGGCTGTCGGCGAGATCCGGGTAGCCCGCCGCGGCCGGCAGGCGCAGTTCGCGCAGCATCCCGCCGCCGCGCACCAGGTAACGCTCGCCCGAGCGCGCCACCACCATGCGGCGGAAGTCGAACACGCGCTCGATGTATTCGGATGCATAGACGTTGAACACCGGCTGCGCCAGCGCCCAGGCGTAGACCTTGTGCAGCGCGTTGAGCGAGGCGCGCTTGCTCGCCGCGTACACATGGTAGTAGACGTCGATCGGCTTCAGGCGGTAGGGCGCGTCTGTGAGCTCGAAGGTTTCGATCACCCGTTCGTAGCCGTAGTAGGGCCCGGTCCACAGGTTGGTATAGATGTTCTCGTTCTGGTCGGGTGCGAATACCTGGAAATTGGCGCCGCGCGGAATGCCCAGCGGGGAAACCAGTGAAAGCGTGCGTTCGGCCTTGCTGATCCAGGTGTCGCCGCCGTTCATGTTGAGCACGCCGGCGCGCACCGTTTCCTCCACCGATTCGTCCCCCGGGTTGCAGTCGCCGGTCCAGAGGAATACCCGCGCGCGCTTGCCCGGCGGGGCGAGGCGTGAATTGATATAGGCGAGAGAACCGTCCACTTCGGCCTTGATGTCGAAATCGTAATTGGGAATGTCGAGGTTGTAGCCGTCGGCGGTGACATCGTGCTCGACCTTGCGCCAGCGGAACGGGTGCGAATAGGTGTGGCTGGCGATTTCGACGTGCGGCAGCGCGAATATGCGCCGTGCAATGGGCTCGAGCAGCGGCGTGAGCTTAGGGTACAGGCCGTTGGCGGCGATCTCTCCCTCGATGATCGAGACGGTGCTGGGCACGCGGTATTTCTGCAGCACGTCGCGCAGCATCACCTCGCCCGCGAACGGCGTGCCGGGCAGTTCGGCGCGGCTGGCGAAGCCGTCGCCGTCTACGTGCACCAGCATCAGCCGCCGGCCGTTCTCGGTGGTGGTGTCGGGCACCGGCATGGCGGGCAGCGCCAGCGCCTCGCGCAGGAACTCGATCGGATTGACGACCCAGCGCCCGCCCTTGAACGCGGGCAGGAAGTACAGGCTGTTGGGCGGCAGGGCATAGCCGCCCCAGGGCATCATGGCGATCGCATCCATGATTTCGCCGCGCTCGTTCTTCAGGCGCAAGAGCGGCGTGCCGCCGCTCGCCTGCAGCGGAAAAAAAGCGCTGCGATCGAGGAAGGGCGCCGCCTCGTACCCGATCTGCGGCGATTGGTAGTCGATCGCGAGCCGGCTCGAAATGCCGCGCGCGTCGGTCCGCTTCAGTCCGAACACCTGATCGAGCAGCGCCGGGCTGTTCAAGCCCAGATTTCCGAGCACGGCGATCTTCAGGTTCTGCGCGATGGCGCGGGCGAGAAAGGCCGCGAGCTGCTTTTCGTTGCGGCGCTCGTCCTTGGTGAACCAGGTCACCACGCCGGCGTAGCGCCCGGCGAGCACGTGCTCGGGCAAAGCCTGGGTCTGCACCTCTACATACTCCGGCACGTAGCCCAGGTAATTCACCGGCATGGCCGCGAAGCGCTGAATGCTGTCGGCGATCAGGCCGACGGCTGGATTTTCCTGGTCGTAGAGCATCAGGATCTTGCGCGGCAGCACTTCGATATCGCCCACGCCGAGCATGTCCAGGGCGGGATTGCTCACCCATGGGATGAAACCGAGGGCGGAGATTTTCTTTGCCGTCGCGCGCGCGAGCTCGCGTTCTTCCGGCGCGACGTAGTCGATGGCGAGCACCGGCAGCCGGTATTCGTCTTTCACGCGCTTGAGCTGCGCCAGCAGCCAGACGCGGTCGGCTTCGGGCACTTCGCGATAGGCCTTGTTCGAATTGTCCCAGCCCCGGTAGAGCGATTCGGCTGCCACCGCCTGCGCCAGGTGGTGCACGCGCGGCAGGATTTCGAAGCCGCGGTTGAAAATCAACTTCGCTTCAGGGTAGGCGCGCTTCAGCTCGGTGATCGTCGCCGCGAGGCCAGCCTCCTGGCGCGCGCGCTCGGCATCGTCTTTCGCGACAAGGTGATAGGAGTCGAGCGTGTCGAGGAAGAAGCCGCGGTAGCCCGCATCCCACAGCGGTTTGATCACGCGCTCGCGGAAGAACGCCGGCCAGGCCGGTTGGGCCTGGTCGATGACGATGGAGCCCCATGCGGTGTTGGTGCCGAGCTTCCATTGCGAAGGTATCGCCTGCGCGTAGTCGCGCTGCGGATGCACTTCGACCACCGAGACGTAGGCGTACAGTCTGGAGCGCTCGGAGCTGTGTGGTTTCGGGTCGGGGACATGCGCCGGGTCGACCACCGCGATGTCGAACGCAGCCAGTTCATCCAGCGGCGGTGCGTTGCCGTAATACAGGGCGATGCTGGGGCCGGCGGCTGCGGCGCTGCAGGCTGCCAGCAGCAGCGCCATGCCTAACAGCAGAGGTATGCGGAATTCGGATTGTGCCATGTGGCGTCGAGTATACGCCGTGGCGCGCCTGCGGCCCTAGGAATGCAGCAGCGCCTGCAGGCCCTCGAGCAGCGGGGTCGCCGCCTGCGCGCCGAACAATTCGTTGAGGCGCTGCGGCGACATGGCCGAGGCCTGGATATCACCGGGCGCGGCCGGCTCGAATTTTCGCTCCGCCTTGGCTCCCGCAGCCTCTTCCAGCGCATCGATCAGCGCGAGCAGCGTCACGCTGTTGCCGGTGCCGACGTTGCATACGCCGCCCGCGTCGGATTGCAGCGCGAGGACGTTGTAGCGCGCAATGTCCTTTACGTAGATGAAGTCGCGCGTCTGCTTGCCGTCGCCGAATATGCGCAGCGGACGGCCTGCACCCAGCGCGTCGCTCCATTTGCTGATCACGCCGGAGTAGGGCGAGGCCGGGTCCTGGCGCGGGCCGTAGACGTTGAAATAGCGCATGCCCATGGCGGAAAAGCCGTACAGCTGCAGGTACAGCGCCGCGTACTGGTCGTCGATGCATTTTTCCAGGCCGTAGGGCGACAGCGGCGCGGTGCGGGAGTCTTCGTTTAGCGGCAGTTGCTCGGGCGTGCCATAGACGGCGGCGCTGGAGGCATAGACCACGCGCCGGACTCCGGCGCGGCGCGCGCCGTCCAGCACATTGAGAAAACCGACCACGTTGCTGTGGCAGGATGCCACCGGCTCGCGTATCGAAACCTGCACGAAAATCTGCGCGGCGAGGTGCAGCACATGGCTGATGCCTTCGAGTGCGCCGGCGACCGCGGCGACGTCGCGGATGTCGCCTTCGGTTACTTCGAGGCGCGAATGCGACGCCGGCAGGTTGGCGCGCTTGCCCGAGGAAAAGTTGTCGAGCACGCGCACGCGCGCGCCCGCGGCGAGCAGCGCGTCGACGCTGTGCGAGCCGATAAAGCCCGCTCCCCCCGTCACCAATACATGTGCATCCATGGCCAGGTCTCCTTGTTTATTGTTGGTGTTCGGGACACTAGCGCCCGGCCCAGTCCTTCGATCGCTGCAGCGCGCGCGTCCAGGCATGCATGCGCGAGGCCGCTTCGCTTTTCGGCATGACAGGCTCGAAGCGCCGCCCCACGGCCCACTGATGGCCGATCGCGGCTGTGCTTTTCCACACGCCCGTGGCGAGCCCGGCAAGATAGGCGGCGCCGAGGGCGGTGGTCTCGAGCACTTTCGGCCGCAGCACCGGCACGCCGAGGATGTCCGCCTGGAACTGCATCAGCATGTCGTTGGCGGCAGCACCGCCGTCGACGCGCAATTCCTTGAGGCGGATGCCGGCGTCTTTTTGCATCGCATGCAGCACTTCGGCCGACTGGAAGGCGATGGCTTCGAGCGCCGCGCGCGCAATATGCGCTCGCGTGGTTCCGCGCGTGAGGCCGAGCATGGTGCCGCGCGCATAAGCGTCCCAGTGCGGCGCGCCCAGGCCGGCGAAGGCCGGCACCAGGTAGACGCCGCCCGTGTCCTCCACGCTGGCCGCGAGCGCTTCGATTTCGGCCGAATTGCGGAAAAAGCCGAGCCCGTCGCGCAGCCACTGCACCACCGCGCCGGCGATGAACACGCCGCCCTCGAGCGCATACTGGGCTTTCGTGCCGCGCTGGGCGCAGCGGGTAGTGAGCAGGCCGTGTTTGGACGGCACTGCCTCGGCGCCGGTGTTGAGCAGCATGAAGCAGCCGGTGCCGTAGGTATTCTTGGCCATGCCGGCCGAATGGCAGGCCTGGCCGAAGAGGGCCGCCTGCTGGTCGCCGCCGATGCCGGCAATCGGGATCGGCGCGCCGAAGATTCGTTTTGTGCTCTCGCCGTAGACATGCGAAGAGGGCAGCACCCGCGGCAGCAGCGAGCGCGGAATGCGGAACAGCGACAACAGCGCCTCGTCCCAGTCGCCCGTATGGATGTTGTACAGCATGGTGCGCGCTGCATTGGAGACGTCGGTGATGTGCAAGGCGCCTTCGGTGAGCTTCCACAGGAGCCAGCTGTCGACCGTGCCGAAGGCGAGTTCGCCGCGATCCGCGTGCAGCCGCAGGCCGGGGATGCCATCGAGCAGCCAGGCGAGCTTGGTGGCGGAAAAGTAGGGGTCGATCACCAGCCCGGTCTTGCTGCGGACGATACTCGTCTTGCCGCGCCGCTTCAGCTTGGCGCAGGCATCGGCGGTGCGGCGGTCCTGCCAGACGATGGCGTTATGCACCGGTTGACCGGATTTGCGGTCCCATAGGATGACGGTTTCGCGCTGGTTGGCGATTCCCAGCGCTGTGATGTCCTTCGCTTTCAGTCCCGCTTGCGCGAGCGCGCGCCGGGCGACGGAGAGCTGCGAGGCCCAGATGTCCTCAGGGTCGTGCTCGACCCATCCCGGGTGGGGAAATATCTGGCGGAATTCCTGCTGCGCCTGCGCGCGCACGCTTCCGTCTTCGGCAAACACGATGGCGCGGGAGCTGGTGGTGCCCTGGTCGAGCGCGAGGATGTGCTTCATCTTATTGTCTGCCTCGTGTGCGAATACGCGTGATTCTAATGACTAATTCGGAAATGCGTTGTGAAGGCGGGACCGCGGTCCTGGCCGGCTGCGGTCCGGAATGCGCTCATCCTGCCGCGAATCGGAGGACGGGCGATTGTGTTACCATTTGCGCCTTGTTTCAACGACTTATTTTGCGAAGCAATGCCTCTGTCCGCGCATTCTGGTTCCCGTATCCACAAACACACGCGCAGCGTACGCTTCGAGGGCTATGCGCGCGCCGACGGCTTGTGGGACATCGAGGCCCATCTCACCGACGTCAAGCCCGAGGACTACCTGCTCGCCCCCGGTGTGCGCCCCGCCGGCAGCCCGGTGCATGACATGTGGATCCGACTCACCATAGACCGGCGCATGAACATAATCAGCGGCGAGGCCTCGACCGACGCCATGCCCTATCCGCCGTATTGCGCGGCGATCGCGCCGGATTACGCCGCGCTGGCGGGGTTGAATCTGATGCGCGGATTCCGCAAGGCGCTGTACGAACGCTATGGCAACGTCGATGGCTGCACCCACCTGACCGAACTGCTCAGCCAGTTTCCGTCTGCCGCGATCCAGGTGCTCGCGGGCGAGCAGCGCGACAATTACGACGACGGCAGGAAACCGTTTCAGCTCGACCGCTGCCACGCGCTCGACACCGGCGGTGAGGCGGTGCGCTTGTACTATCCACGCTGGCAGCGAGAGGCGAAGACCGGCACCGATTGATTTTGGGAAGCTCTGATGAAGTCTGTGATGCAGTCAGAGCTTCCTCTGAATCGGGGGATGTACAAGGGGGCGTCGCCCCCTTGTTCGAAGTCCCTGCTGATTGACCTGGGTCAATGCACTGGCCCGCCCCTCTGCCTGATCATCCAACTGCGATTCAACCAGGAACCCAGACATGAAAATCCACGAATACCAGGCCAAGGAAGTGCTGCGCAAATACGGCGTGCCGACGCCACAAGGCGTACCCTGCTTTTCCGTCGACGAGGCAGTCAAGGCGACGCAGTCCATTCCGGGCAAGGTGTGGGTGGTGAAGGCGCAGATCCACGCCGGCGGCCGCGGCAAGGGCGGCGGCGTCAAGGTGGCTAAATCGCCGGACGAGGTGAAGACCTACGCCGGCCAGATCCTCGGCATGCAACTGAAGACGCACCAGACCGGCCCAGAAGGTCAGAAAGTGCGGCGCCTGCTCATCGAAGAGGGCGCCGATATCAAGAAGGAACTCTACGTAGGCATGGTGGTGGACCGTGTCACGCAGAAGGTGTGCCTGATGGCCTCGAGCGAGGGCGGCATGGACATCGAGGAAGTCGCGGCGAAGACGCCGGAGAAAATCCATAAGGTGTTCGTCGATCCCGAGACCGGGCTGAAGGACGCCGAGGCCGATGCGGTCGCGGCGAAGATCGGCATCCCCGCCGCATCGGTACCGCAGGCGCGCGCGGTGCTGCAGGCGCTGTACAAGGCCTTCTGGGACACCGATGCCAGCCTGGCCGAGATCAACCCGCTGGTGCTCACCGGCGACGGCCGCGTGGTGGCGCTGGACGCCAAGATCAACTTCGATTCCAACGCCCTGTTCCGCCACCCCGACCTGGTGGCGCTGCGCGACCTCGACGAGGAGGACCCGGCCGAGATCGAGGCGTCGAAATATGACCTGTCGTATATCTCGCTTGACGGCAACATCGGCTGCCTGGTAAATGGCGCCGGCCTGGCGATGGCCACCATGGACACGATCAAGCTGTACGGCGCGGAGCCGGCGAACTTCCTCGATGTCGGCGGCGGCGCGACAGCGGAAAAAGTGACCGAGGCGTTCAAGATCATGCTCAAGAACCCGAAGGTCAAGGGCATCCTCGTCAACATCTTCGGCGGCATCATGCAATGCGACACCATCGCCACGGGCGTGGTGGCGGCGGCGCGCGAGGTGAAGCTGTCCGTGCCCCTGGTGGTGCGCATGAAGGGCACCAACGACGAGAAGGGCAGGAAGATCCTCAAGGATTCCGGCCTGCCGATCATTTCAGCCGACAACATGGCCGACGCGGCGCAGAAGATCGTCGCTGCCGTGGCAGGCAAATAAGGGAAATCCGCAACGATAAGGGGGCAAGCCCCCTTTTGGATCCCCCACACTGGATTTAAGAGGAAACGAAATGTCCATTCTGATCAACAAGAACACCCGCGTCGTCACCCAGGGCATCACCGGCAAGACCGGCCAATTCCACACGCGCATGTCGCGCGATTATGCCAACGGCAAAGCATGCTTTGTCGCCGGCGTTAACCCGAAAAAAGCGGGCGAGGATTTCGAGGGCATTCCGATCTATGCCAGCGTAAAGGAGGCGAAACAGAAAGCCGGCGTCAACACCTCGGTGATCTACGTGCCGCCGCCTTTTGCGGCCGCGGCGATCTGGGAGGCGGTGGACGCCGACCTGGATCTGGTGATTTGCATCACCGAAGGCATACCGGTGCGCGACATGATCGAGGTCAAGGATCGCATGCGCAAACACAACAAGAAAGCCATCCTGGTCGGTCCGAACTGCCCCGGCGTGATCACGCCGGACGAGATCAAGATCGGCATCATGCCCGGCCACATCCACAAGAAGGGCCGCATCGGCGTGGTCTCGCGTTCGGGCACGCTCACCTATGAAGCGGTAGGCCAGTTGATGGAACTGGGCATCGGCCAGTCCACCTGCGTCGGCACCGGCGGCGACCCGGTGAACGGCGTGAAGCACATCGATGTGCTGCGGATGTTCAACGACGACCCCGAAACCGATGCGGTGATCATGGTCGGCGAAATCGGCGGCTCGGATGAGGAAACCGCGGCGCTGTGGGTGAAGGACAACATGAAAAAGCCCGTGGTCGGCTTCATCGCCGGGGTCACCGCTCCGGCGGGCAAGCGTATGGGCCACGCCGGCGCCATCATTTCCGGCGGCAAGGGCACGGCGCAGGAGAAGCTGGAGGTGATGCAGGCCTGCGGCATCAAGATCACGCGTAATCCTGCGGAAATGGGCAAGACACTCAAAGCGATTCTGAAGTAGGCGCAGGCAAGGCGCATCGGAATCCACAGGTAGTCGCGAGTACGGGGGCGGGAGGGCCTGTGTCAACCAGGAGCCCGCGCCCGATGCGATTTGCAGCCAGGCGGATCGCAAGCATCTCGAGGGCGAACTCGTTATTGCACGGGGAAGCGCAGATTGAGTCCCCGAGGCAATCCGGGCTTTCCCCTGATTTTGGAGTGCAAGGGGACCGGCGGGAGGGGTCTCACTCCTTCCGTGGCCCCCTAGTTCGGATCATCCATAGAGGATATTTGTGAATCAAGTCATCATCCCGATCAAGGCCAAGGCCAAGGATAAGCGGCGCGGTGCGTCCAAGGGGCGGGCGTCCGATCCGAAGGCGCTCGCGGAAGTGCGTTCGCTGCTCGGCGCGCAGCCGCGCCGGCGCGACCTGCTCATCGAGCACCTGCACAAAATCCAGGATAGCTATGGCCACATTTCGGCGGCGCATCTGGTGGCGCTGGCGCGCGAAATGAAGCTCGCCGCAGCCGAGGTCTACGAGGTCGCCACCTTTTATCATCACTTCGACGTGGTGAAGGAAGGCGAGACGCCGCCGCCGGCGCTGACGGTGCGCGTATGCGATTCGCTCACCTGCGAGCTTTCCGGCGCAAATGAACTGCTCCTCGGCCTGAAGCGCGCACTGGGCGAAGGCGTGCGGGTGCTGCCCGCGCCTTGCGTCGGCCGCTGCGAACAGGCTCCGGTCGCCGTCGTCGGCCAGAACCCGGTGGCGCAGGCCACGGTGGACAAGGTCAGGCAATTGGTCGCCGGCGAGAAGACCAAATGCGCGACGGGCAAGTACAAAACCTACGCAAATTATCGCAACGAGGGCGGTTACGCGATTGCCGCCGAATGCCTCGCAGGCAAACGCACGCCCAATGCGGTGATCAATGCGATGGAGCACTCCGGCCTGCGCGGCCTGGGCGGTGCAGGATTTCCGGCCGGGCGCAAGTGGAAGATCGTGCGCGCCGAACCTGCGCCGCGCGTGATGGCGGTCAATATCGACGAGGGGGAGCCGGGGACATTCAAGGACCGCTACTACCTCGAACGCGATCCGCATCGCTTCCTGGAAGGTCTGATCATCGCGGCCTGGGCGGTGCAGATTTCCGAAGTCTATATCTACTTGCGCGACGAATACGCCGGCTGCCGCGCCATTCTCGAGCGCGAAATCAAGGCGCTGCAGAAGGATCCGCCCTGTCCGATTCCGCCGATTCATCTGCGCCGCGGCGCAGGCGCCTACATCTGCGGCGAGGAATCGGCGATGGTCGAATCGATCGAAGGCAAACGCGGCATGCCGCGCCTGCGCCCGCCCTATCTTGCGCAGGTCGGCCTGTTCGGCTATCCCACGCTCGAGCACAACATGGAGACCTTGTACTGGGTGCGCGACATCGTGGAAAAAGGCGGGGACTGGTTTGCGTCCCACGGCCGCAACGGCCGGCAGGGGCTGCGCTCGTTCTCGGTATCGGGGCGCGTGAACAAGCCGGGTGTGCATCTCGCGCCGGCGGGCATCACGGTGAAGGAGCTGATAGCGGAGTATTGCGGCGGCATGCTGCCCGGTCACCGCTTCTATGCCTACCTGCCGGGCGGCGCCTCGGGGGGCATCCTGCCTGCGACGATGGGCGACATACCGCTGGATTTCGACACGCTGAACCAGTACGGCTGTTTTATCGGTTCGGCTGCAGTGATCATCCTCTCGGGCAAGGACCGGGCGGCAGCGGCGGCGCGCAACGTGATGAAATTCTTTGCCGATGAGTCCTGCGGCCAATGCACACCCTGCCGGGTGGGTACGGCAAAGGCGGGCAAGCTGATGCAAGAACCCAAGTGGGATCAGGGCCTGCTCGAGGAACTTTCGGGCGCGATGGCGGACGCATCCATATGCGGCCTGGGGCAGGCTGCGCCCAATCCCATCCGCAGCGTGATGAAATATTTTCCCGACGAGGTCAAATAAGTGAAGCGTGAAGTGAAGCGTGAACTCTCGGAACCGAATTACCTGTTGGCCGGCCACGGCCGCAGCGGAGGTGAAGCATGACTGCGATGAGCAAGGAAGAACTGGCGGCGATGCCGGTCGAGTTCAAGCTGAACGGCAAGGAAGTGGTCGGCTACGGCAACGAGACCATCATCCAGGCCGCCAAGCGCTACGGCGTGGAGATTCCCCATCTATGCTACAAGGAAGGCCTGCGCCCCGACGGCAACTGCCGCGCGTGCATGGTCGAGATCAAGGGCGAGCGCGTGCTCGCGCCCTCGTGCTGCCGCAATCCCGCGCCCGGGATGGAGGTCACGAGCGACAGCGCGCGCGCCCTCGCGTCGCAGAAGATGGTGCTGGAGCTGCTGCTCGCGGACATGCCCGAAGAGCGCCATACCCTGGATTCGGAGCTCGACCACTGGGCGGCCAAGCTCAAGCTCGGCAAGCCGCGCTTCGCAGCGCGTGAGCAGCCCAAGGCGGACCTGTCACATTTCGGCATTGCCGTCGATCTGGATTCCTGCATCCAGTGCACGCGCTGCGTGCGCGCCTGCCGCGAGGAGCAGGTCAACGACGTCATCGGCTATGCGTTTCGGGGCGAGCATTCGAAGATCGTGTTCGATTTCGATGACCCCATGGGCGAATCGAGCTGTGTAGCCTGCGGCGAGTGCGTGCAGGCCTGCCCGACCGGCGCGCTGATGCCGGCGCGCGGCGCCGGCCTCATCAAGCCCGACAAGCAGGTGCATTCGGTGTGCCCGTTCTGCGGCGTCGGCTGCCAGCTCACCTACAACATCAAGGACAACAAGATTCTGTATGTCGACGGCCGCGATGGACCGTCGAACCACGGCCGGCTGTGCGTCAAGGGCCGCTACGGTTTCGATTACGTGAACCACAAGCAGCGCTTGACCAAGCCGCTGATCCGCAAGCCCGGCGCGCCCAAGGCCGCCGATTTCACCATGGACCCGGCCAACCCGCTGGAGCATTTCCGCGAGGCGAGCTGGGAGGAGGCGCTGGCTCTGGCCGGCGGCGGCCTGAAGAGCATCCGCGACACCCGGGGGAGCAAGGCGCTGTGCGGTTTCGGCTCGGCCAAGGGCACGAGCGAGGAGGCCTACCTGTTCCAGAAGCTGGTGCGCGTGGGCTTCGGCAGCAACAACGTCGATCATTGCACGCGCCTGTGCCATGCCTCCAGCGTCGCGGCGCTGATGGAGGGCGTGGGCTCGGGCGCGGTATCGAACCAGGTCAGCGACGTGATGCACGCCGAGGTGATCTTCCTGATCGGCGCCAACCCCACTTCGAATCACCCGGTCGCGGCGACCTGGATCAAGAACGCGGTGAAAAAGGGCGCCAAGCTGATCTACGCCGATCCGCGGCGCGGCGATATCGCGCGCCATGCGGCGCATTACCTGCAGTTCAAGGCCGACACCGACGTGGCGCTGCTGAACGCGATGATGCATACCATCGTGCACGAAGGCCTGGTGGACAAGGCGTTCATCAAGAGCCGCACCCTCGGTTACGAGGAACTGAGGAAGAACGTCGAGGGCTACAGCCCCGAAGCCATGGCGCCGGTCTGCGGCATTCCCGCCGAGACCATCCGTGTAGTGGCGCGGCTTTACGCGAAAGCCAAGGGCTCGATCATCCTCTGGGGCATGGGCGTTTCGCAGCATATCCACGGCACCGACAACGCGCGCTGCCTGATCGCGCTGTGCATGATGACCGGCCAGATCGGCCGCCCGGGCTGCGGGCTGCATCCGCTGCGCGGCCAGAACAACGTGCAGGGCGCGTCCGACTCGGGGCTGATCCCGATGGTGTTCCCGGATTATCAGCGCGTCGACAATGCCGAGGCGCGCGCGCGCTTCGAAAAGCTGTGGGGCGCGACGCTCGATCCCAAGCCCGGGCTCA
Source organism: Burkholderiales bacterium (assembly GCA_014860395.1). Classification (GTDB taxonomy): domain Bacteria; phylum Pseudomonadota; class Gammaproteobacteria; order Burkholderiales; family SG8-39; genus 2-12-FULL-64-23. The sequence continues at coordinate 24,130 of JACZJU010000267.1, forward strand.
CCGTGGTCGAGATCATGGATGCGGTGCACGAGGGCCAGATCCGCGGCATGTACATCATGGGCGAGAACCCGGCGATGTCCGACCCCGACGCGCATCATGCGCGTGCCGCACTGGCGAAGTTGGAGCACCTGGTGGTGCAGGAAATCTTCCTGACCGAAACCTGTTATTACGCCGACGTCATCCTGCCGGCGACGGCCTGGCCGGAAAAGACCGGCACGGTGACCAATACCGACCGCATGGTCCAGCTCGGCCGCCAGGCGCTGGATGCGCCGGGTGAAGCCAAGCCCGATCTTTGGATTATTCAGGAGATTGCGCGCCGCCTCGGCCTGGACTGGAATTACGCCGGCGCGAAAGAGGTATTCAATGAAATGCGCCTCGCCATGCCGTCCATCGCAGGCATCACCTGGGAGCGGCTGGAGCAGGAAAGCTGCGTCACCTATCCCTGCGAGAACGAGGGTGATCCGGGACAGCCGGTGGTGTTCGTCGAAAAATTCCAGACGCCAACGGGTCGAGCGCAGCTGGTGCCCGCGGACGTCATTCCGGCGGCCGAGCGGCCGGATCGGGAATTCCCGTACGTGCTCATTACCGGGCGTCAGCTTGAGCATTGGCACACCGGCGCGATGACGCGCCGCGCCTCGGTTCTGGATGCGATCGAGCCCGAGCCGACTGCGCTGGTGCATCCGCTGGATCTGGAGGCGATCGGCGCCGAGCCGGGCGATGTGATCAGCGTCGCATCGCGGCGCGGCGTCGTTTCACTTCACGCCCGCGCGGACGACGGCACGCCGCGCGGCGCCGTGTTCATACCGTTCTGCTATTACGAGGCGGCTGCGAACCTGCTGACCAACCCGGCGCTCGATCCCGTCGGCAAGATCCCGGAATTCAAGTACTGCGCGGTCAAGCTGATGAAAGGCGGCGAACTTGCGCCGCGCTCGAGCTATGGCGGCGGGCAGACTATGGCCGCGCTCAAGGCGGGGTAGGCGTCTTTGTATTTTTCTGCGCGGCAGAAGATTGTCCGTCGAACAGACCAATGCGCCCGATTGAGTCGGTATCGCGAACCGGGAATCCAATCCGGCGAATAACCCGGAAATTGATGCAGATCAAAGGACGCCACCTGCTCTTCGTCGCAAGATGCACTTCGACAAGTGACTATTAAGAGCGATTCTATGAAGAAGCCTGGAAACGGTAGTTCGTCCGGAAAGAAAGGAAATACACGCAAGCCCAAATCGACGAACGGCGCGGGCGATTCGAGCTCGCGGCTGGATCCTGCGATCGCGCGCTGGCTGGTCGCCGCGGTGGCTGAATTTCCAGCGTCGCGCTCGTCGACCATCCCGATGCTGCAGTCGGCGCAGACCGCCCTGGGCTACCTGCCGGGCGATGCGATGCGCGCCATCGCGCGCCACCTCGGAGTGGCGCCCGCGGTGGTGGAAGGCGTGGCCAGTTTCTATGCCCAGTTCCGCTTCAATGCCCCGGGCAAGCATCGCGTGACGGTGTGCAGTGGCACGGCCTGCTACGTGCGCGGCAGTGGCAAGCTCATGGAGGACATCCAGGCGGACCTGCATATCGCGCCGGGCGGGACCACCGCCGACGGCTCCATTTCGCTGGAGTCAGTTTCCTGCTTCGGCGCCTGTGCGCTCGCCCCCGTCGTGGTTCTCGACGACAAGGTTCTGCGCCAGCAGACCAGCGCATCGATGAAGAAAGTGATTCAGGAACTTTCCGCCGGTCCACCCAAGGGCAGGACGCGCAGCGCGCGTTCGGCGCCCGCCGCCCGAGGAGCGCGCAAATGACAAGACTCGCGATTCGTGCCGATCTGGAGGCGCTGCGCGCGCAGCTCACCGCTTCGTTCGACCCCCACCAGCGCCGCATCTTCGTGTGCATGGGCACAGGTTGCAAGGCCTGCGGCGGGGACGAGATTCTCGCCGGCTTCGACAAGGCGTTGAAGCGGGCAAAACTTCAGGACCAGGTCGAGGTGGTGATGACCGGGTGCCGCGGCTTCTGCGAGAACGGTGCGTTGGTGGCGGTGCGCCCTCCGGGGACGCTGTACTGCCGCGTCACGGCGTCCGACATTCCCGAAATCGTCGAAAAGACGGTGGCGCGCGGCGAAGTGATCGAGCGGCTGCTCTACGAGATGCCGGGTGTGATTCCCGGCGTTCCGGGGCGGCGCATCTCCGCCGAGGAAGCGATCCCGTTCTACCAGCACCAGATGCGCGTCGTGCTCGGCATGAACGACCGCATCGATCCGACGCGGATCGAGGACTATATCCAGGAGGGGGGCTACGCCGGACTCGCCAAGGCCTTGTTCGACATGACGCCGGACCAGATCGTCGACGAGGTGCAGCGCGCGGGGCTGCGCGGGCGGGGCGGCGGCGGCTTCCCCACCGGGCAGAAATGGAAGTTCTGCCGCGCCGCGCCAGGCGACGTCAAATACGTCATCTGCAACGCCGACGAGGGCGACCCGGGCGCGTTCATGGACCGATCGCTCCTCGAGGGGAATCCGCACGCTGTGCTCGAGGGGATGGCGATTGGCGCCCTGGCGATCGGCTCCTCGCACGGCTACGTCTACATCCGCGCCGAATACCCGCTGGCGATCGAGCGCCTGCGCATCGCGATCGATCAGATGCGCGAGCGCGGACTCCTCGGCGAAAACATCCTCGGTTCGGGATTTTCGTTTGACATCATCATCAAGGAGGGGGCGGGGGCGTTCGTCTGCGGCGAAGAGACTGCGCTCATCGCCAGCATTGAGGGGCGCCGCGGCATGCCGATGGCGCGCCCGCCGTTCCCCGCGGTCAAGGGGCTGTTCGGCAAGCCCACCAACATCAACAACGTCGAGACCTGGGGGAACATTTCGCACATCATCACCGGCGGCGCGGACGCGTACGCCGCGCGCGGGACCGAAGGGAGCAAAGGGACCAAGATCTTCTCGCTAGTCGGCAAGGTGAACAATACCGGCCTGGTCGAGGTGCCGATGGGGATGCAACTGCGCCAGCTCGTCTACGAGATCGGCGGCGGCGTGAAGGGCGGCCGCGCGCTCAAGGCGGTGCAGTCCGGCGGCCCCTCGGGCGGGTGCATACCTGCAAGCATGATGCATTTGCCGATCGACTACGAGTCGCTCGCGAAGGCCGGGTCGATCATGGGCTCGGGCGGCCTGGTCGTGATGGACGAAACCACCTGCATGGTCGATCTCGCGCGCTATTTCGTGAGTTTCACCGAGAAGGAATCGTGCGGCAAATGCGCCCCCTGCCGCCTCGGCACGCGCCAGATGCGCATGATCCTGGACGACATCTGCGAGGGCCGCGGCACCGAACAGAGCATCGCGCAACTGGAATCGCTGGGCGAGGCGGTGTGCAAAGGGTCGCTCTGCGGCCTGGGCCAGACCGCGCCGAACCCGGTGCTCACGACGATCAAGTACTTCCGCGACGAGTATCTGGCGCATGTGCGCGAGAAGCGTTGCCCGGCCGGCGTGTGCCAGCCGCTGTTCGTCGCCACCTGCTCCAATGGTTGTCCGGCCGAAGTGGATATCCCGGCCTATCTCTCGCTGGTTGCCGAAAGCCGCGAGGAAGAGGCGCTGCTTAGCCACATGGAGCGCAATCCGTTCCCGTCGGTGTGCGCGCGCGTGTGCCCGCATCCGTGCGAGTCGCGCTGCCGGCGCGAGGCCGTGGATGCACCGGTGGCGATACGCTCGGTCAAGCGCTTCATGGTCGATTCAAGCCCGCCGGTGAGCATATCGGTGATGGAGCGGCCGGCGGAAGAGCGGCGGCGCACCGCAGTCGTCGGCGCGGGCCCGGCGGGCCTGACCGCGGCATATTTCCTGCGCCGCCTGGGGCACGAAGTCACGGTGTACGAAGCGATGGCCGAGCCCGGCGGGATGCTGCGCTACGGCATCCCCTCCTACCGGCTTCCGCACCACGAGCTTGAGCGCGACATCAAGCGGATTACGGATATCGGCGTGAAGATCGTCTGCAACGCAACCGTGGGCAAGAAGCTCTCCATTGCGCGCCTGCACAAGGACTACGATGCCGTCTTTGTCGGCAGCGGCGCATGGTCGGACGTGAGCATGGGTGTTCCGGGCGAGGACGCGCGCGGCGTCGCCTCGGGCATAGAGTTCCTGAAGAAGGCGGCACAGGGCGGCGCTCCCCGGCTCAAAGGAGACGCGGTCGTGGTCGGCGGCGGCAACACGGCGATGGATGCGGCGCGCACCGCGCTGCGTCTGGGCGCCGGGAGCGTAACGGTCGCCTATCGCAGGACGCGCGAAGAAATGCCGGTGCAGCCCGAGGAGATCACCGAGGCGCTGGAGGAGGGCGTGAAGCTCGAGTTCCTGGTTGCCCCGGTCGAGGTGATCGGCGACGGCAAGGGCGGCGCCGCGGCACTCAAGTTCCAACGCATGCGCATGGGAGATTTCGACGACAGCGGTCGCAGGCGGCCGATACCGATCGAGGGCGATTTCATCGAGATCCCGGCGGCGAACATCATTCGCGCGATCGGCCAGAAGCCGGTGATCCCCGCCGGCGGGCCGCCGGTGTCGAAACGCGGCACGGTCAACGTCGATCAGTTTTCGCTCGCGACCGAGTACGAGGGAATTTTCGCCGGCGGCGACGCCGTGCTCGGTCCGGCGACGGCGGTCGAAGCGATCGCGCACGGCCGGCGCGCGGCGGAAGCGATCGAACACTACCTGCATCCGGGCAAGCACGTCCATTTTCCGTGGAACGCGCCGCGCGCGCTCGACACCGCGTTCGACCCCGCGGCTCCGGCCTCGGCCCTGGCGCGGCGCGAAACGCGCAAGCTGATACCGATCAAGCGGCGGGAATCGTTTGACGAGGTGGAGCTGGCGCTTAGCGCCCGCGCCGCCCGCGCCGAGGCGGGCCGCTGCTTGCGTTGCGATTTCGGCAAGACGATAGTTTCGCGGGAGGATGAATGAGCATGCTGAATCTGACGATCAACGGGCGCGCGGTCGCGGTCGAGCCGGGCAAGACGGTGCTCGACGCCTGCCGCAGTGCCGAGGCGTATGTGCCGACGCTGTGCGACTCCCCCGGCCTCGACCCATATGGCGCCTGCCGCTTGTGCATCGTGAAGGTCGAGGGCCTGCGCGGAATGCCCAGCGCCTGCACCACGCCGGCCGCCGACGGCATGAAGGTCACGACCGAGGACGCCGAGATTCAGGACGTGCGCCGCTGGACGATGCAGCTTCTGCTCGCCGACCATCCGCTGGACTGCCTTACCTGCGCGCAATGCGGCGCCTGCGGACTGCAGGCGGCGGCCGAGTACCTGGGAATCCGCGAGCGCGTGTTGCGGCCGATGCAGCGCGATGCGAAAGTCGACGACTCGAACCCGTGCTATGCGATCGACATGCGCAAGTGCATTCTGTGCGGTCTATGCGTGCGCGCCTGCGACGAGGTGCAGCACCTGGGCGCCATCGACCTGGTCAAGCGCGGTTACGCGAGCGCGGTCGAGCCCTTCGGCGGCGGCCCGATCCGGGATTCGATCTGCGAATCCTGCGGCGAGTGCGTGGAGCGCTGCCCCACCGGGGCGCTCACCACGCGCCGCTATCTTGCGCCCGAGAAAGAGATTTCCACCGTGTGCCCGTACTGCGGCACCGGCTGCCGAATTCTGCTGGGCAGCCGGGGGAATACCGTGGTGAGCGCGCGCGGCGACCACGATGCGCCGGTGTCGCGCGGGCGCCTGTGCGTGAAGGGACGCTTCGGGTCCTTCGAGTTCCTTTCCAGCCCGGATCGCCTCAAGACCCCGCTGATACGCACCGCCGACGGCTTTCGCGAGGCGAGCTGGGAAGAGGCGCTCGCCCTGATCGCGAGTGAGTTGAAGAAGTACCGCGGCGACGCGTTCGCGGGCCTGGCCTCGGCCAAGGTCACCAACGAAGACAACTACGTGTTCCAGAAATTCGTGCGCGCCGCGATGGGGACCAACAACGTCGACCACTGCGCGCGCCTGTGCCATTCGTCCACCGTCGCCGGGCTGGCGCTGTCCTTCGGTTCGGGCGCAATGACCAATCCGTCCGACGACCTCCTCGAAGCCGAGGTCATCCTGGTCACCGGATCGAACACGACGGAGAACCACCCGATCATCGGCCTCAAGATCCGCGAGGCGGTCGAGCGCGGCGCGAAGCTGGTGCTGTTCGACCCGCGCAAGATCCAGTTGAGCGAGATCGCCACGGTCTGGGCGCGGCAGAAGCCGGGCACGGACGTGGCCTGGATCAACGGGCTGATGCACGTCATCATCCGCGATGGGTTGATGAATAAGGATTTCATCAAGTCGCGTACCGAGGGGTTCGACGCGGTCAAGAAACTCGTGGCCTGGTATACGCCGGAGCGGGTGGAGAAAATCACCGGGGTTGCGGCCGAGCTCATCGTCGAGGCGGCGCGCCTTTACGCCAAGGCGGAACGCGCGTCCATCGTCTACTCGATGGGGATCACCCAGCACACGACCGGCGTCGACAACGTGCGGTCCCTGGCAAACCTGGCGATGCTCACCGGGCAGATCGGCCGGCCCGGCACCGGCGTCAACCCCTTGCGCGGGCAGAACAACGTCCAGGGTTCCTGCGACATGGGCTCCCTGCCGGATGTCTACTCCGGCTACCAGAAGGTCGCCGACGCCGCCGCGCGCGCCAAGTTCGAGAAGGCGTGGGGCGCCAAGCTTCCCGACAAGCCCGGCCTGATGGTGACGCAGATGTTCCCCGCGGTCCTGGAAGGGAAGATCAAGGCGCTGTACATCATGGGCGAGAACCCCGTGCTCTCCGACGCGGACGTCACCCATGTGGTGCAGGCGCTGGAGAAGCTGGAGTTCCTCGTGGTGCAGGATATCTTCCTCACCGAGACGGCGAAGCTTGCTCACGTCGTGCTGCCGGCGTCTGCCTACGCCGAACGCGACGGCAACTACACGAACACCGAGCGTCGCGTGCAACTCACCAAGCCGGTCGTGCCTGCGCCCGGCCAAGCGCGCCGGGACTGGGAAATTCTCTGTGACGTGTCTACCGCACTGGGGTACCCGATGAGTTACGCGTCGACTGCGGCGGTGGACGAGGAAATGCGCATACTCACGCCGTCGTACGCGGGCGTCTCATATGCTCGGCTCGAAGCCGGGGAGCAATTGCATTGGCCCTGCCCGTCGGAGAATCATCCGGGAACGCCGATTCTGCACCGCGAAACATTCACGCGCGGCCTCGGGCAGTTCCATCCGGTAGAGTACCTGCCTGCGGCCGAGGAGACCGACGCATCCTTCCCCGTGGTGCTGACCACGGGCCGCATGCTGGAGCACTACCACACGGGAACCATGACCCGGCGCAGCAAGGGCCTGGACGGGTTGGCCCCCGGGCCGTTCGTCGAGGTAAACGGCGCCGACGCGAAGAAGATCCGGGTGAAGGACGGCGACAGCGTCAGGGTGACTTCGCGCCGCGGCTCGATCGTTCTCCCGGCGAAAGTGGGGAGCAGGGTCGAGGCGGGGGTGCTCTTCATCCCGTTCCACTTCTGGGAAGCCGCGGCCAATGTTCTCACGAATCCAGCGTACGACCCGACCGCGCGGATCCCGGAATTCAAGGTCTGCGCGGTGAAGCTGGAGCGCGCGGCGGAGCCTGTGCGAAGCTAGTGCCCTGTTCCGTAAATTCGCTCGATAGTTCGCGGCGCATTTGACCGCCAGGCGGCGTTGCTCGGCCTCGCCGTAGGCCCAGCTACTGTCTCAGCCTCGTGCCTTGCCTGACGGCCAACTGCGCTCGCTCCTTTATCGTCGGAACTTACGGAACAGGACACCAGCAGCTTCGTGCAGTTGCCGAGGGGCGGTGGCTGATCTGCTTGCCGCCGATTGAACGCAATGCGGCGACGGAATCCGCTGCCGCCGAGTGCGAGCGGGAAGGCTGCGCGCCCCGCTTCTGCGATTCTTGACTTTCATCAAGGCCGCGATTCGCACGCCTGCCTATATTGCAGCACATCAGTGCAAACACAATAACGGAGACCGTCATGCCATCGGACATCGATATCGCCCAGAAGGCAAAAATGCAGCGTATTCCCAAGTTGGCTGCGGAAAAACTCGGCATTGCCGAAGATCACCTCGATCCCTACGGCCATTACAAGGCCAAGGTGTCGCTAGCTTACGTGGACAGCCTTAAGAACAAGCCCGATGGAAAATTGATCCTGGTCACCGCGATTAGCCCAACGCCTGCGGGCGAGGGCAAGACGACCACCACGGTGGGCCTTGGCGACGCGCTCAATCACATCGGCAAGAAGGCGATGATCTGCCTGCGCGAGCCCTCGCTCGGGCCGGTGTTCGGCATGAAGGGCGGCGCTGCCGGCGGCGGCTATGCCCAGGTGGTGCCGATGGAAGACATCAACCTGCATTTCACCGGGGACTTCTCCGCCATCGCGCTCGCCAACAACCTGCTGGCGGCGCTACTGGACAATCACATCCATCACGGCAACGAACTTGGCATCGACGTGCGCCGCATCGCCTGGAAGCGCGTGGTCGACATGAACGACCGGGCTCTTCGCGACATCGTGGTGTCGCTGGGCGGCCCGGGCAACGGCTATCCGCGCCAGGACGGCTTCGATATCGTCGTGGCCTCGGAGGTGATGGCGATTTTCTGCCTCGCGAATTCGCTCGAGGATTTGAAGAACCGCCTGGGCAATATCGTCGTCGCTTACACCCGCGACCAGAAGCCGGTGTACGCGCGCGACCTGAATGCGCACGGCGCGATGACGGTGCTGCTGCGCGATGCGCTGGCGCCGAATCTGGTGCAGACGCTGGAGAACAACCCGGCCTTCATTCACGGCGGACCGTTCGCGAACATCGCGCACGGCTGCAATTCGGTGATCGCCACCAAGGCGGCGTTGAAGCTTACGGACTATGTGGTGACCGAGGCTGGCTTCGGCGCCGACCTGGGTGCGGAGAAGTTCATCGACATCAAATGCCGCAAGAGCGGTCTGCGCCCCTCGGTCACGGTGATCGTGGCTACGGTGCGTGCGATTAAGTACCACGGCGGCGCGGACCTGAAGACGATCACGCAGGAAAACCTCGCGGCGCTGGATAAGGGCTTGGTCAACCTGGAGCGCCACGTGGACAACGTGCAGCGGGTGTACGGCATCCCCTGCGTGGTGTCAATCAACCACTTCACCAGCGATACCGCGGCCGAGGTGGACCTGATCAAGGCGCGCATGGCCAAGCTCGGGGTCAGGGTGGTGCTGGCCACGCACTGGGCCGACGGCGGCAAGGGCGCGGTCGACCTGGCGAAAATGGTGGTCGAGATGTGCGAGAAGAAGTCCACGCTCACCTTCGTCTACGAAGAGCAGGACAGCCTGTGGGAGAAGGTCAACAAGATCGCGAAGAAGGTCTATCGCGCCACCGATGTCACCGCCGACGCCAAAGTGCGCAACCAGATCAAGAAGCTGCAGGACGACGGCTATGGCCATTATCCGGTGTGCGTGGCCAAGACGCAGTACTCGTTCTCCACCGACGCGCAGTTGCGCGGCGCGCCGGAGAATCACGTGATCAACATACGCGAAGTGCGTTTGGCGGCTGGCGCCGAATTCGTCGTCATGGTCTGCGGCGACATCATGACCATGCCGGGCCTGCCCAAGGTGCCTTCGGCCAACAAGATCGACCTGGTCGATGGCAAGGTGGTGGGGCTGTTCTAGTACCGATAAAGAGCGGGACGGGAGAGGGGAAGCGGGGAGCGGTCCGGAGACGGGCGGCGCAGGCGCACGAAACGCCGTGCCGTATAGGCGGAATTTTTTCCTCTTTTTCTCCCATAAAATAAGATAAAGTATTTTTGGAGGGGGTAGTCTCAGCGCTATGGATTTCTCGCTGCAGGCGTTCTGGATTCCGCTGCTCAAGATCATCTGGATAAACATCGTTTTATCCGGGGACAATGCGGTGGTGATCGCACTGGCGGCACGCTCGTTGCCACCCAGACAGCAAAAGCTTGCCGTGGGCTGGGGCAGCGGCGCGGCGGTGGGGATGCGCATCGTGCTTACGTTGTTCGCGGTTGCGCTGCTGCAACTGCCCTACCTGAAGCTGATCGGCGCGGTGCTGTTGCTGTGGATAGGTGTGCAGTTGTTGCTGCCGGAGGAGGGCGAAGAGAATATCGATGGCCACGAGAACCTGCTTGCGGCGATAAAAACCATTCTCATCGCTGATCTGGTGATGAGCTTGGACAATGTGATTGCCGTGGCTGCCGCCGCCGGCGATAACATAGTCTTGCTCGTTATGGGACTGGCGATCAGTATTCCGCTGGTGATTTTCGGCAGCACGCTGCTGATGAAGGTGATGGAGCGTTTCCCTATTATTATTACCGCCGGCGGAGCACTGCTCGGCTTCGTTGCCGGCGAAATGGCGGTAAGCGATCCTGCTCTGCGCGACTGGATGAGCGGCAATTTCCAGATGGTGGACAATAAACCGATGCTTGCGGGCATCCATCTGGAGGTTATCGTGGGTTTGGTCGCGGCGGCGCTGGTGGTGCTGACCGGAAAATGGCTGGCAAGCAGGCAAACCGCTGCTGCCGGTGAAACGCAGGAAATCGGCAACTAAAGTTTTTCGTGCCGGTTCCGGTTTGTTGACGCAAATCAATGCGCGGACGTGCATGTAAGAAGGTATGCTATTGTTCTAGTTGTACCGTTGTAGCCAACAAGAATGCCATGCAGCAATAGGCATCAGACCCGTCAGATCATGCGCATAAGCGCTTGAAGGCGGATATAAACAGAGTTTACTGGAGGGGAAATCATGAAAATTTCTGCTGTTTTCAAGCATGTTCTATCTATGGCGGCGGTAGCTGCGTTTGCTGCCGTTGCCGTGCCCGCGCAAGCGTGGGAGCCGACCAAGACGGTTGAGTTCATTGTTCCCGCCGGGAGTGGTGGCGGAGCCGACCAGATGGCGCGCGCGATCCAAGGGATCATCGTCAAGCACAATCTGATGAAAGAGGCGATGGTGGTGATCAACAAGTCCGGTGGCGCCGGTGCCGAGGGTTTCCTCGACGTCAAGAGCGCGAAGGGCGATCCGCATAAGATCATCATCACCCTGTCGAACATGTTCACGACGCCGCTGGCCACGGGCGTGCCGTTTAACTGGCGCGATCTGACGCCGGTCAAGATGATGGCGCTGGACGAGTTCGTGCTGTGGGTCAACGCGGAGACGCCCTACAAAACCGCAATGGAGTACGTCGATGCGGTGAAGAAGGCGGGCGCCGGCAAGATGAATATGGGCGGCACCGGCTCGAAGCAGGAAGACCAGATCATCACCGCAGCTATCGAGCAGAAGACCGGCGCGAAGTTTACCTACATTCCGTTCAAGGGCGGCGGCACGGTGGCGGTGCAACTGGTCGGCAAGCACATCGACTCCTCGGTCAACAACCCGATCGAGGCGGTGGCGCACTGGCGCGGCGGCAAGCTGCGTCCGCTGTGCGTATTCGACACCCAGCGCATGCCGTACAAGGACAAAATGACGAGCACGATGTCCTGGAATGACATCCCGACTTGCAAGGAGGCCGGGCTCGACGTCAACTACCTGATGCTGCGCGGCATCTTCATGCCCGGCGGCGTGAGCCAGGATCAGGTTGATTACTACGTGAACGTCCTCAGGAAAGTTCGCGAGACTCCGGAGTGGACCGCGCTGATGAACAAGGGCGCGTTCAACCAGACGAGCCTCGAGGGCAAGGAGTTCGCCGATTGGGTCGCTGCGGCCGAGGCCGAGCATATCGCGCTCATGAAAGCTGCCGGATTCATGGCGGGCGGAAAGTAGTAACAAATAATAGCGGCAAGCACTCGCGGCGCGCCGAATGCAACGGCGCGCCGCTTTCGCATCGGGAGGGGGAGTTTTCATGTCTGAAGCTAATAATCAGCGCGCCGCGCTGAGCGACAAGACTGCCGAGATGGCGGTCGCCGGATTCACGTTCGCGTTGGGCGCAATCGCGGTGTATGACAGCTGGCGTATCGGCGCGAGATGGGTCGGGGACGGCCCGCAGACCGGCTACTTTCCCTTCTACGTAGGTCTCATCATCTGTATCGCATCGGCGGTCAATTTCATTCAGGCGCTGCTGATGAGCAAGGAGAAGAACGGCGTATTCGTCGAGGTCGGGCAGCTCAAGCTGGTGCTTAGCGTGCTGGTGCCGACGAGCGTCTACGTCGTGCTGGTCGCATTGTTCGGCATCTACGTGCCGTCGATCGTGTATATCGCGTTCTTCATGCTCTGGCTGGGCAAGTACCCCTGGTGGAAGGCGGCGCTGGTTAGCGTGGGCACCAGCGTCTTCTTTTATTGCGTGTTCGAAATCTGGTTCAAGGTGCCGCTACCGAAGGGGCCGGTCGAAGCCCTGCTCGGTCTCGACTAGGCGCAGCGGGAGACCATCATGGACGCGCTCAATTCCCTGCTGGACGGCTTCGCCGTCGCACTTACCTTCACCAACATCGCCCTGATGTTCGCCGGGGTCATTCTCGGCGTCATCATCGGGGTGCTACCCGGGCTGGGCGGCGCCAACGGCGTCGCGATCCTGCTGCCGCTCACTTTTTCCATGGCGCAGACCCCCGGCGGTCAGACCTCGGCAATCATCCTGCTGTCGTGCATCTACTGGGGCGCGCTGTTCGGCGGTGCGATCACCTCGATTCTGTTCAACATCCCGGGCGAGCCGTGGTCGGTTGCGACTACGTTCGACGGCTATCCGCTGGCGCAAAAGGGACGCGCCGGGGCGGCGCTGACTGCGGCCTTCACCTCGTCCTTCTTCGGCGCGGCGGTGGGCGTGATCGTGATCACGTTCCTGTCGCCCATCGTGGCTGAGTTCGCGCTCGAGTTCGGCCCGCCCGAGTTTTTCGCCGTGTACATGCTCACTTTCTGCGCCTTCATCGGCATGGGCAAGGAGCCGCCGTTCAAGACCATCGTGTCGATGATGCTCGGCTTCGCGCTCGCCGCAGTCGGCTCCGACACGGTGACCGGAACGCTGCGCATGACCTTCGGCACGGCCACACTGCTGACCGGCTTCGACTTCCTCGTGGCGGTGATCGGCCTGTTCGGCATCGGCGAGATTCTGATGACCCTGGAGGAGGGGTTGGAATTCAGGGGCGCCTCGGCAAAACTCAACCTCAAGGTGGTGCTCGAGACCTGGAAGGAACTGCCGAAGTACTGGCTTACTTCGCTGCGCGGCGCCGCGATCGGCTGCTTCATGGGCATCGTGCCGGGCGGGGCAACGCCAGCATCGTTCATGAGCTACGGCGTGGCGCGCCGCATGTCGAAGGATGGCGACAAATTCGGCGAGGGCATGGTCGAGGGCGTGGTCGCGCCGGAAACCGCGGCGCACGCAGCGGGCACCTCGGCGCTGCTGCCGATGCTCACCCTGGGCGTACCAGGCTCGCCCACCGCGGCGGTGCTGCTCGGCGGCCTGCTGATTTGGGGACTCGAGCCGGGGCCGCTGCTGTTCGTCGAGCAAAAGGACTTCGTCTGGGGCCTGATCGCCTCGATGTACCTCGGCAACATCGCCGGGCTGATCGTGGTGCTGACCTGTGTGCCGCTGTTCGCCGCGATCCTGCGGATTCCGTTCTCTGTGATCGCGCCGATCATCATCGTGATCTGCGCGATCGGGGCCTACACTGTGCACAACACCACCTTCGATGTCTACATGATGGTGGTATTCGGCGTCGTCGGCTACGCTTTCAAGAAGCTCGCCTACCCGCTCGCGCCGTTGGTGCTGGCTATCGTGCTTGGCGACAGGGCGGAAGCCTCGTTCCGCCAGGCGATGCTGGTGTCGCACGGCGACATGTCGATCTTTTTCTCGAACAAGTTGGTCGGTGGGCTTACCGGTCTTGCGCTGTTCCTGCTCTTTTGGCCGCTGATCTCGTGGCTGATCCGCAGGTTGCGCTGAGGCGCCAGCACGTTGTTGTAATGCGCTTCCCTGGGGGGTATATGCATGTCCGGACGGCCCGGACGGAAGCGAATCTGCGCAGCCCCCGAATTCGGGAGCACGAAGGGGGCTCGCCCCTCTTCGCAGCCCGCTAGAGCCGGCCGAGCTTCTGCCTGAGGCGCGAAAGCGTCTCAGGCGTGAGGTTGAGGTAGGCCGCCAGCTCCTTTTTCGGTATGCGCTCGAGCAGTTCCGGGTGCTTGCGCTTGAAGCGCGACAGTCGACCGGGCGCATCGAGCAAATGCAGGGTGATGGTATGCGCCATTACTTCGGACATCAGGCTCATGACCTCGTATTCGAAGTGCGACTTGACGTCCGCATGGCGCTCGAGAAAACCGACCCAGTGCTGCATCGAGAGCTTGGCGACGCGCACCTTGGTCACGGCGACGATGCTGTAAGGCATCGGGGTGTGCAGGCGCCATGCGGCGTAAGAGGTATCCATGTTGGTCTCCGCGGCAAAGCGCAATATCATCTCTTTCCCGTTCGGGTCGCTAACCATGCGCTTGAGGATGCCGTCGAGAATGAAGAACTGCTCCATCGCGCTGTGCCCCTGAGGCACCAGCAGGTCGCCCTTGCCGAAGTCGGAGATTTCCAGCAGCGACTCAAGGTCGTCCCATGACTGCTGACGCATGTCCTTGAGCACCATGCTTTGCCGTAGTTGCAGGCGGATGGTGTTGTGCTGCGGATGGGAGTCGATAGATGACATTCGGTGATCCGGGCGGATGCGAGCGCAAATTAAAAGCGAAATCATTGACCTCAGTCAAGGTGCGCAAGCGGTCGAATTTCTTAGTATAGCCGCTGCAATGAATCGTCGCACGTGGACGCATGAGTAAGGGGCGGACAGGATACCACAGCATCCGAGTACTATAGCCGCGCTAGAATTTAGGCGTGCCGCATGGGAACCGTTGAACTGCAATTTTCCGCAGGCAGCGAGCTCAAGCAGGTAAGCGGCGGACAGTTGTCCGATGCTGGCGCAACACAAGCGCGAGGTGGTCACCAACTTCGATGTCTGAGAGTCGGGTACCTCGAACCAAACGATGTGTAAATGATTTACAAATGACCCGGCCTAAGGTGCGGGCGAACCCGCGCAAGCGGAAATGAACACAGGAGGGGGATCTAGCATGGAAGCACTCAAGGGAGTTCGTATTCTCGACATGACCCATGTGCAGGCCGGGCCGACCTGTTCGCAGTTGCTCGCGTGGATGGGCGCGGACGTGATCAAGTTCGAAAATCCGCAGGGCGATGCCACGCGCGGCCAGCTGCGCGATGTGCCCAACGCCGACAGCCTGTATTTCACCATGCTCAACTGCAATAAGCGCTCGATCACGGTGAACATGAAATCGGCTGAAGGCAAGGCGGTTTTCGTCGACCTGCTGAAGAAGTGCGACATCATCATGGAGAATTTCGGACCGGGCGTACTCGACCGCTTCGGTTTCACCTGGGAGAAAATCCACGAGATCAATCCGCGCATTGTCATGGGTTCGATCAAGGGTTTCGGCTCGTCCGGGCCCTACGCCGAGTTCAAGGCCTATGAGAACGTGGCGCAGGCGATGGGCGGCGCGATGAGCACCACCGGGGTCCCCGATGGGCCGCCATTCGTCACCGGCGCACAGATCGGCGACTCCGGGACCGGGCTGCATCTGGCGATCGGACTGCTGGCCGCGCTGCATCAGGCGAACCGGACCGGGGAGGGACAGTACGTCGAAGTGGCGATGATGGACGGCGTGATGAACCTGTGCCGGGTCAAGTTCCGCGACCACCAGCGCCTGACGCGCGGCGATATGCCGGAGTATTCGGTGCCCACTTATCAGGGCATGGGAGAGGTGCCGCGCGCCGGCAACGACTCCGGTGGCGGCCAGCTCGGCAACGCAATCCACTGCAAGCCGCATGGCGCGAACGATTGGCTCTACGTGGTCGTGCAGGAAGCGGTCTGGGGCGCGCTGGCGAAGCGCATCGGTCCGGATCTGGGCATGCCCGATCTCGCGACGGATCCGCACTTCGCTACCATTGGCGAGCGGCGCAAGAACCAGCAGCTCATGTGGACGCTGATCAATAAGTTCGCCGAGAACCACACCAAACGCGAATTCATGGCGATTCTGAATCCGCTCGATGTGCCCTGTGGTCCTATCATGTCGACCGAGGATCTCGCCAACGACGAACATATACGCGGCCGTGAAATGTGGGTCGAGCTCGACCATCCCCAGCGCGGCAAGTGGTGGAATGTCGGCATGCCGATCAAGCTGTCCGCATCCCCGGCGAAAATCGAGCGCTCGCCGCTGCTGGGCGAGCATACGGAGGAAGTGCTCAAGCAAGTGCTGGGCTACGACGAGGCGAAGTTCGCGGCGCTAAAGACCTCGGGTGCCTTCAGCGCGCCGCCGAAGAAAAAGGCGTAACCTTTGAGACGGCATCAGCGTCCCTGAGGCCTCCCTGGACTAGGAAAACTCGAGGGGAAACGCCCCGAAGGAAGTCCCCGCAGGGGATATCCCCTCATTTTTATTGAACTCGCAGAGCAACGCGAACTACTTACCGCAGAGGACGAAATCATGCGTATTGCAATCATCGGTCAGCAAGACTTTGGCAAGGCGGTCCTGGAAGCTTTTCTTGCGCGCGGCGATGAGGTAGCCGCCGTGTTTTGCGCGCCGGAAAAAGAAGGGGCCCGCCCCGATGCGCTACGCGCCGCCGCCGAGGAGAAAGGGCTCAAGGTCTACCAGTTCAAGTCTCTGCGCGCGCCCGAAGCGGCGCAGGCGCTGGTCGCGGCAAAGGCCGATATCGGCATCATGGCCTTCGTGCTGCAGTTCGCGCCGCAGGAATTCGTCGGCATTCCGAAGAACGGCACCATCCAGTATCACCCGTCGCTGCTGCCCAAGTTCCGCGGTCCTTCTTCGATCAACTGGCCCATTATCAAGGGCGAAGCCGAAACCGGCCTCACCATTTTCCGCCCGTCCGACGGCCTGGACGAAGGCGCGGTGATTCTGCAGAAAAGGACGCCGGTCAGCGCGGACGATACGCTAGGCACGGTCTATTTCGACCGCCTGTTCCCCATGGGCGTCGCAGCCATGCTCGAGGCGACGGACCTGGTCGTCGCCGGCAAGCACAAAGAATTGATACAGGACGAATCCCAGGCGAGCTACGAGGGCTGGTGCCGCGAGGGCGAAGCCAGGATCAACTGGGCCAGCCACGTCGATTTTATCCATAACCTGATCCGCGGCTGCGACCCCGCGCCTGGGGCATGGACCACCTACAAAGGCGAAAAGCTGCAGTTGTTTGGGTCGAAGAAGCACTTGGTGCGCACCTTTGGCGCGGTCAGGGGCAAGGTGGGCGAGGTCATCGCTGTCAGCTCCGACAGCATGGTCATTACCGCCCAGGGAGGGCAGATCGAGGTTGCCAAGGGCAAACTCGGCAGCGGCAAGAAGGTATCGCCGGCCGATTTGGGAATTGCCGCGGGAACGATACTGGGCAGCTAGCTGAACCAGAACCCGTTTCATTCGCTACCCCGGCGGGGTAGGCGTGAGCGGGATACGGCTCGCAGGATCAGGAAAACCCTTGCCGCCCGGCAAGGGTTTTTGTTTTTTCAGTGGGCGCGTCGCAGTCATCCGTCGCTACCCTTTGCATCGCGCAGGGCAATCGGTCCAGGCACTCGTCAGGAGAATCAGCAAAAAACATTTGACTAATCTAATAATTAACTGCAAGAATGAGCATTATCACTATGTTTATAAATAAGACTTACCTTCGCCGTTCAAAGTAGGAGCAGCAGGCGATAAACGGGGGTGTGCGGGAGGCGCCGATGTGGTGCGCAGCAACGCTGGAAGGCGCTGTCGTGCGCGGGGCGCGTAGTCGTTTTGCCTTCGCGGAAATAGCACAAGTGCTTGGGCTAATGTCGTAAAATGCCTTCACAATTGGGTAGATAGCTGGGCGTTGCCAAAAGAAAATCAGGGATGCAGGGGGCCGGGCATGACAAAAGCGGGATTTTGGAAGACCGAATGGCTTCTCGGGGCTGCCGCCATTATTTGTATCGTCTTGCGCTACCGCGCGGGTGACCTTATTCCCGGCCTGCTGGCTTTCCTCGACAAGGCGCAGACCGGGCACGCCGACCAGCGTCACCAGACCGACGCCGAGCGCGCCGCCACGTTGCGCGCCGTGTTCGGCGGCGCTGGTGTCGAGAAGCCGGTGTCCAGGATGTGCGCCGCATGGATCTGAGCCAAGTCCTGGAGATCGCCAGCCATACCGACCCTGGCATGGTGCGCTCGCACAACGAGGACTCGATCGCCCTGGTCGCAGACAAGGGTCTGGTGGTGCTGGCCGACGGCATGGGAGGCTACAATGCCGGTGAGGTGGCGAGCGGCATGGCCACCACCGTGCTCACCACGGAATTGCGTCAATTGCTCGACGATCACGCGCCCTACGAGGTCGATCCGAAAAGCGGACAGAAAGCTGCGCTGAAGATGCTGCAGCAACAGATTGCCAAGGCCAATACCTCGATCTACCAGGCTTCGCAGAGCCAGCCGCAGTATGCGGGCATGGGCACTACGCTGGTGGTGGCGCTGTTTTATGACAACAAGGTGATGGTGGCGCATATCGGCGATTCGCGCTTATACCGGATGCGCGGCGACGAGTTCACGCAAGTGAGCAAGGACCATTCATTGCTGCAGGAGCAGATCGACGCCGGTATGCTTACCAAGCAGCAGGCGAGGCACTCGTCGAACAAGAACCTGGTCACGCGGGCGTTGGGGATCGATCCGGCGGTGGAGCCGGAGATCCACGAATACGACACACGGGTCGGCGACATCTTTTTGCTGTGCTCCGACGGGCTGTCCGACATGGTGAGCGACGAGGACATCGGCATGGCGCTGCAGGCGCTGGGCGCCAACCTGAATCTGGCGGTGCAGCAGCTGGTGCAGATGGCCAACGACAACGGCGGACGCGACAACGTGTCGGTGATTCTGATAAAGATCTTGCGTGAATACCCGGCCGCGCAGGGGTTGGCATCGAAAATTTTCGGATGGTTTAGATAGCACGAGGATAACGCTATGGCGAAGTTGATACTCAGTATGGACGGTCTGGTGCTCAAGGAAATCCTGCTTTCCAAGGAGCGCACCACCATCGGGCGCAAACCGCACAATGATATCCAGATCGACAATCTGGCCGTCAGCGGCGAGCACGCCGTAATCGTGACCATACTCGCGGATTCGTTCCTCGAAGATCTGGGCAGCACCAACGGCACCTTCGTCAACGGCAAGACTGTTAAAAAGCATTTCCTGCAGAACAACGACGTGATCGAGCTCGGCAAGTACAAGCTCAAGTACATCAGCGAAGCGCTCCCAGGGGCCACCAAGGCCGCCGATTTCGAGAAGACCATGGTGCTGCGCCCTGGGGCGATGAGGAAGCCAGCGGAAACGCCGCCTGCGGCCGCCGCCGGCGCGGCCTCCTTGGGACAGGCCTTGACCCCGCCGGCAGGCACGCCTGCGGTGGCGGGCGCGCCTGCCGGCGTAGGCACGTCCAAATCGCACGCCGACACCCAGGTCGGCGTTACCGCTGCGTCGGTGGCTGCGGCCCCGGCATCCGCGCCCGCGCCCGCCCCGGCGGAGGCACCGGTGCGGCGCGCCACCCTGAAGCTTCTTTCCGGCGGCAATGTCGGCAAGGAGATGGAACTCACCAAGCCGCTCACCACGCTGGGCAAGCCGGGCGTGCAGGTCGCGGTGATCACGCGTCGACCGCAAGGTTTCTTCATCACCCACGTCGAAGGCGCCAACAGGCCGATGATCAACGGCAATCCGATTGAGCTGCAAGCGCATGCACTCAATGATCACGACATGATCGAGCTTGCCGGGGTGAAGGTCGAATTCTTCTTCAAGACCTGATCAGCCGCAGCCGGCAACGCGGTCGGTCGCTTCAGGATCGTTGTAACCAGTCCTGAATTTCTGGAAATGTGTGAAAAAATGTCGCTTATTCCACATTAGGCTACAAGAAACCGCTGCAAAATGCGTTCTGCAACGCGCCGATTTCGGTGCGCTCGAGGGGAGGAGGTCCCCTCGTCTTGTTCCAGGCTCTGGGAAGGAGATGGCTTGAAGCGGCATATCGTCCGGATCGCGCTTGGCCTCGCGCTGATGTTGCTGTTCGTCGGCCATGTCGCCGAGATCTACAATATCGGCCTGATCACCCGGCTCGATAACATCATCTACGACACGCGGCTGGCCCTTACCATGCCAGGTGGCGTGGACCCGCGGGTTGTCATTCTGGACATCGACGAGCGCAGCCTGGACAAGAACGCGCTTGGACGCTGGCCCTGGCGCCGCGACAAGATTTCCGAATTGCTGAAGAAATTGTTCGATGAATACGGCATCGCCATCGCCGGCTTCGACGTGGTGTTCGCCGAGCCCGACGAAAGCTCAGGGCTGCCCGTGCTCGATAAGCTCGCGAAAGGAAGGCTCAAGGACGTGAGCCAGTTTCAGTCGGCGCTGAAGGAACTGCGTCCGCAACTCGATTATGACGGAATCTTGGCGCAGACCCTCAAAGGCCGGCCGGTTGTACTGGGCTACTATTTCAACAGTGACGAGAGCGCGGTGCAGTCGGGCGCCATTCCTGAGCCGGTGTTGACGAAAGACGCATTCCAGGGGCGCAATATCCACTTCACCAGCTGGCAGGGCTATGGCGGCAACCTGCCGGAGTTTCAGGCCAACGCCGCCGGTGCTGGCCACTTCAATCCGCTGGTGGACGCCGACGGCGTTTCGCGGCGGGTTCCCATGCTGGCGGAATTCCACGGAGCTTATTACGAGGCGCTGTCGTTGGCGATAGTTCGGGTGCTGGCGGGGTCCCCGAAGGTGGAGCCAGGCTTTGCTTCCGAGCGGTTCTCCAGCGAAGACTACTCCGGCCTGGAATGGCTGAAAGTGGGGCCGGTCACGATCCCGGTGGACGACACCGTGAGCGCGCTGATTCCCTTCCGTGGCAAGCGCGGCAGCTTCAAATATGTCTCGCTTGCCGACGTCTATTTCGACAAAGTGCCGAAGGACGAACTCAGGGGCAAGATCGCGCTTATCGGCACCTCCGCCCCGGGCCTGCTGGATCTGCGATCCACACCTGTGGGCAGCGTGTATCCGGGGGTGGAAATTCACGCCAACATGATTACGGCGATGCTGGACAACGACTTCAAGCAGAAGCCGCCCTATATGCTTGGCACCGAGGTAATCCTGCTGCTAATAGGTGGCACTTCGTTGTCTTTGCTGGTGCCGCTGCTGAGCCCGTTGAAGTCCACACTGGTGTCGCTGCTGGCGATCGTGCTCATTACCGGGCTCAATGTGATGGTGTGGACCGAGGGCGGCATGGTTTTGCCGCTGGCCTCCAGCCTGCTGATGATCGCCGCATTGTTCGCATTCAACATGTCGTGGGGCTACTTCGTCGAGTCGCGCAGCAAGCGTCAGTTCACCGAGTTGTTCGGCCAATACGTTCCGCCGGAGTTGGTCGATCAAATGGCCAAGGACCCGGAGCGCTACAGCATGGAGGGCAAAAGCGAGGAGCTCACCGTGCTGTTCTCCGACATCGTCGGCTTCACCTCGATTTCGGAGAGCTTGGCGCCGAAAGATCTGTCGCAATTCATCAATGACTACCTCACTTCCATGAGTCTGGTGATTCGCAACAACCGCGGCACGCTCGACAAGTATATTGGCGATGCTATTATGGCCTTCTGGGGCGCGCCGGTGGCCGACCCCGAGCACGCGCGCCAAGGGGTAATCACCGCAATGGCGATGCAGGCGGAGCTCGACAAGTTGCGCGCACAATTGCTGGCGCGCGGCTGGCCCGATATTCACATCGGCGTCGGCGTCAACACGGGCAACATGAGCGTCGGCGATATGGGCTCGAAACTGCGCAAGGCCTACACGGTGATGGGCGACGCAGTCAACCTGGGTTCGCGCCTGGAAGGCCTGACGCGGGTCTATGGGGTCGGGGTTATCGTGGGTCCGAATACCAGGCAGGCGGTGAAAGACATCGTATTCCGCGAACTCGACCGGGTCAGAGTCAAAGGCAAGCACGAACCGGTGGAGATTTTCGAGCCGATCGGCATAGACGGCCAAGTCGACAAGAAGGTCATGGAAGAGGTGGATCTGTGGCACAAGGCACTCAAAGCCTACCGCGCGCAGAACTGGGACGAAGCGGAGGCGCACTTGTTGAATGTTCAGCGCATGTCGCCGGAGTGCAGCCTTTACCAATTGTACTTCGAGCGCATCAAGCAATGTCGAATCGCCCCCCCCGGTCCCGGCTGGGACGGCGTAACCGCGTTCAAGACCAAATAGGCGCGCGATGAAACTGAAAGTGCTCGGGTGCAGCGGCGGGATCGGTGGAAGGCATCTGCGCACCACCTCGTTGCTCGTCGACAACGATATCCTGATCGATGCAGGCACCGGGGTGGGCGATGTATCGCTAGCGGAATTGATGCTTATAGATCACATCTTTCTTACGCATTCGCATCTGGATCATGTCTGCTCCATCCCGTTCCTGGTCGATACCGTCGGCGGCATGCGCAACAAGCCACTTATCGTGCATGCTATCGAGCCGACGCTGGAGATCATCCGCAACCATATTTTCAATTGGAGCATCTGGCCGGATTTTTCGCAGATACCGACGCCGAGCAAACCATTCATGCGGTACGAGGCATTGCAGCTCGGTGAAACGGTGGAACTCAAAGGCCGCAAGATCACTACGCTTCCGGCCAATCATGTTGTGCCGGCGGTTGGCTTTCAGGTAGATTCCGGACAGGCGAGCCTGGTGTTTACAGGCGACACCACTACGCATGATCCGCTGTGGCAGGCAGTCAATACGATAGCCAACCTGCGCTACCTCATTATCGAGACTGCATTCTGCAATCGCGAACGGGATCTGGCGATAGCCGCCAAGCACTATTGCCCGAGCCTACTGGCCGAGGACTTGAGAAAACTCGAGCGCGATGCGGAAATATTTATCACCCATCTGAAGCCGGGCGAGATCGAGTTGACCATGCAGGAGGTCGAGGACTGCGCCGGCGAGTACAAGCCGCGGATGCTGCAGAACAATCAGGTCTTTGAATTCTAGAGCTAGCGGGAGTTTACGGAAACGCGTATGGCAGTCACCAAAGTCAGCATGGAAGCGTTAAGAATCCTCGACCCGCTTTCGTCGTTCTTGGACGCGCGGCTAAAGGAGCTCGCTGACGTATGCTGCATCGAGCAGGTGCACCGCACCGTGGACCCGTTCGACCTGCGCCCGATCGCCGGGCAGTCGGTTTACGTGGTGCGCGGCGAGCTTGCCCTCGTCTACGGCCAAGGCAGTTCCGAGGTGATCGTCGGCGGCTCTGCCGAAGCGCGCCATCCTCTGGGCAAGCGCCGCCTATTCTCGTCGGCCAAGGCCGTTACTGACGTGCAGTTGATACGCATCGATGACGACCTGCTCGACATCATGCTTACCTGGGACCAGGTGGCCAAGCACGAGCAGGCGGGGACAAGACAGCCCGCTGAGAGGACTCCGAGCGGCACAGACTGGGGCGTCATGTCGGGCCTGTTCGGTATTAACAATCTGCGTTTCGGCGCCTTTTCCCAGCTGCCGCCAGCGCACATCGATGAGCTGCTGCGGCGTTTCGAGCGCGTCGAGGCAAAGGCGGGCGAGGTAATTATCCGCGAAGGCGCCGAAGGCGATTATTACTACCTGGTGGAGTCTGGCAGATGCCAAGTCGAGCGCCTGATAGGCGGAGTCAGCATTACGCTGGCCGACATCAAGAGCGGCGACACGTTCGGCGAAGAGGCGTTGGTGGCTGAGACCAAGCGCAACGCCACCGTCACCATGAAGACCGATGGCAGCCTGTTGCGCGTCGCCAAGCAGGATTTCAATGCGCTGCTGCGCGAACCGCTGCTGCACGGGATCAACATGGAGCAGGCCAGGCAGAAGGTGTCGGAGGGCGCTCAGTGGATAGACGTGCGCTACCCGTCCGAATACCAATACGACCGCTTGCCCGGCGCACGCAATATTCCGCTGTCGGAGATCCGCAACGCCTTCGGCGCATTGGACATGAGCGAGGAATATATCGTCTATTGCCAGAGCGGCAGGCGCAGTTCGGCCGCCGCATTCCTGCTGGCGCAGCGCGGTTACCATGTCTTCGTGCTCGAAGGAGGGCTCTGGGGCGGGGACCGGCTGCCATGAGTGCGATACGGCGGCGTCCGCGTGCGGCGGCAGGGACGGATGACTGCAGAGTTGCGGCGGATAGTTTGCGATGTATGGCCGACGGCGCAGCAGAGCGCCGCCGGGTTTTTTTGTCGTATAGCGTGTAACATTTCGTGGTAGCGGCAGCCACCGGCTGCGCGGATTCATTGGCGAGGTTTCCATGAGTGCAGTTCTGAATACACCACAGGCCGCGGCCGCGGGGTCGGCCGACGTAAACGCCAGGTTGATGTTCCAGACGAACCTGCAGAACGTCACCAACAAGATTCACGCGACCTCGAACATCGACGAAATCATGCTCGAGGTTTCTTCCGATATCTGCAATCTGTTCAACGCCGACCGCCTCACCATCTATGTCGTCGGCGAGGACAAGCAGTCGATCGTGTCCAAGGTCAAGACGGGGCTGAATTCCTTCAAGGACCTGAAGCTGCCAATCGCAGAGCACTCGATGGGCGGCTATGTCGCGTTCTCCAAGAAGATGATCAACATTAACGATTGCTACGACGAAGCCGAGCTGAAGGCGATCAATCCCAATCTGCGCTTTCTGCAGGAAGTCGACAAGCGCACGGGCTACCGCACCAAGCAGGTGCTGGCAGCGCCAGTGCTGGACGGCGACGAGCTGATTGGCGTGATTCAGATCATCAACAACAAGGCCGGCGTACCGTTCCCGGCGCTGATGGAAGAAGGGGTGACCCAACTCGCGCAGACCCTGGCCATCGCATTTCGGCAGCGGCAGAAACCCCAGGTCATCAAGACCAAATACGACTTCCTCGTGAGCGACGCCGTGATCTCGCCGGCCGAGTTCGACCTGGCCGCACGCTCGGCGCGCAAAAAGGCGGTGGATGTGGAGCAGGTGCTGGTGGAGGAATTTCAGGTCAAGCTGGCCGCCATCGGCCAGGCGCTGTCGAAATTTTTCGGCGTGCCCTACGAGCCGCACAAATCCGACCGGATCAAACCGCCGGATTTGTTGAAGAACCTGAAACGGGAGTACGTCGAGCAGAATCTGTGGGTGCCGATAGACGACAGCAAGGAAGGCGTTGTCGTGCTGTGCATCGATCCGGAGCGGGTGAAGAGCTCGCGCATCGTGCAAAACGTGTTTCCAAAGAGCAAGCTGATCTACAAGGTCACCACGCAGCGCGAGTTCAAGGAAACGCTGAACATGTTCTACGGCGCCGAGGTGATCGATACCGGCGACATCGGTGATATGCTTTCGGGGCTGGAAGACGACGAAGAGGCCGGGGGCGACGGCTCCACGGACGACCTGTCGCAGGCGGCCGACAACGAGCTGGTGAAGCTGGTCAATAAAATCGTCATCGACGCCTACAATCAGGGCGCCTCCGACATTCACATCGAGTCCTATCCGGGCAAGGGCAAGACCGAGATCCGCTTCAGGAAGGACGGTTCGCTCTCGCCTTACATCGAAGTGCCGGCTTCCTACCGCAACGCCATCGTCGCCCGCGTCAAGATCATGTGCGACCTGGACATATCGGAAAAGCGCCGGCCGCAGGACGGCAAGATCAAGTTCAAGAAGTTCGGGCCGCTGGACATCGAGCTGCGCGTCGCGACCATTCCAACCCAGGGCGGGGTCGAGGACATCGTCATGCGTATCCTCGCCGCGGGGGAGCCGATTCCGCTGGACAAGCTCGGCCTCACGCCGCACAACCTGGAGACGCTGAAGGAGGTGGTAAGCAAGCCCTACGGTCTGTTCTTCGTTTGCGGGCCGACCGGTTCGGGCAAGACCACGACCCTGCACTCGGTGCTGAAACACCTGAATACGCCGGATACCAAGATCTGGACTGCGGAGGATCCGGTCGAGATCACGCAAAAGGGCTTGCGCCAGGTGCAGGTGAACAAGAAGGCCGGGCTCGATTTCGCCATGGTGATGAAGGCATTTCTGCGCGCCGACCCGGACATCATCATGGTGGGTGAGATGCGCGACAAGGAAACGGTGGGAACCGGCATCGAGGCTTCGCTCACCGGCCACTTGGTGTTCGCCACCCTGCACACCAATAGCGCGACGGAATCGATCATCCGCCTGCTCGACATGGGCATGGATCCATTCAACTTCTCCGACGCCCTGCTCGGCATCCTGGCGCAGCGCCTGGCGAAGCGCCTGTGCGCCAAGTGCAAGCAATCCTACAACCCCGCTCCGGAGGAAATGAAAGCGTTCCTGACCGAGTACTGCAGCGAACTGGTGAATACCTCGACCTTCAAGCAGAACCCCAAGGCGGGCTACGAGAACATCTACAAGGAATGGGTCAAGGACTACGGCAACGACAATGGGCAGTTCACCATGTACAAGAAGATCGGCTGTGATGCCTGCGGCGGCAGCGGCTACAAGGGCAGGGTCGGCCTGCACGAGCTCCTGGTCGGCACCGATCCTCTGAAGAAGCTGATCCAGGAGCACGCGCGCGTGGCCGAAATGCTGGCCTGCGCTCTGGACGAGGGCATGCGCACACTGAAAATGGACGGCATGGAGAAAGTCCTGATGGGGCTCACCGACTTGCCCATGGTGCGCGCGGTCTGCATCAAGTAGGCCGGGCGCCAGCGGCGATGGGGAAACCATAACGTGGAGGCGGCGTCCAACGCCCAGGCGGTGGCGGTCCAGACCGTGGACGATCTGTTCCGCCGGCTGGAGCAGCTCAACGAGATCGGTGCGTCGCTGTCGGCCGAGCGCGACATCAACCGCCTGCTGGAAAGCATCCTGCTCGCGGCCAAAACCATTACCCGCGCCGACGGCGGCACGCTGTACCTGCTGACCGAGGAAGACGGCTCCAAGCGTCTGAAATTCGAGATCATGCGCACCGAGTCGCTCAATATCGCGATGGGCGGCACCACCGGGAACCCGATTCCGTTCTATCCGATTCATCTGTACGGCAAGGATGGCGCGCCCAACAAGCAGATGGTGGCGGCGTTCGCGGCGCTGACCGGCGAGACGGTCAATATAGCGGATGCCTACACGGCCGAGGGCTTCGACTTCAACGGCACGCGGAATTTCGACAAGAAGACCGGCTACCACTCGAAGTCCTTTCTTACGGTGCCGATGAAGAACCACGAGAACGAGATCATCGGTGTGCTGCAACTGATCAACTCACAGGATCCGGCCAACGGCGAGGTGGTGGCGTTTTCCGATGCCGACCAGCGTCTGGCGGAGTCGCTTGCCTCGCAGGCGGCCATTGCGCTCACCAATCGCCAGCTGATCAACCAGCTCGAAGCGCTGTTCGAGTCGTTCATTGCCATGATTAATACGGCGATCGACGAGAAATCGCCTTACACCGGCGGGCATTGTCAGCGCGTGCCCGAGCTCACGATGATGCTCGCCGAAGCGGTGAACGAGACGAATGAGGGGCCGCTCAGCGATTTCGACATGACCGACAAGGACCGCTACGAGCTGAAGATCGCGGGCCTGCTCCACGATTGCGGCAAGGTCACGACCCCAGTACACGTGGTGGACAAGGCGACCAAACTCGAGTCGATTTTCGACCGCATCCACCTGGTTGATACCCGCTTCGAGGTGCTAAAGCGCGACGCCGAGATTGAATTGCTGAAAAGCAATGCTGCGTTGCAGCAGCAGGGGCTGGACGAATTGTCGCTGCGCGCGCACCGCAAGCAACTGGAACAGACGTACAAGGCGCGCTTGCGTCAGCTGGACCAGGATCGCGAATTCCTGCGCAAATGCAATATCGGCGGGGAGTTCATGCCGCCGCAGGCGCAGGAGCATGTGAGGAAAATCGGCGAGTACAAGTGGCTGGACCAGTCGGGCAACACCGCCCATTTCCTTACCGACGACGAGATCGAGAACCTCAGTATCCCGCGCGGCACGCTCACCGC
>JACZJU010000041.1 GCA_014860395.1 Burkholderiales bacterium
AAGTGATGCACCGGCGGCTACGACCCGCCGAACACCGCTTCGTCTACCCGGTGTACTTCCTGCGGCTGCCCTTGTCGGAACTGTCCCAAGGGCGGCACACCTACGGCGGATTATTTTCGGTCAATCGATGGAATTTGCTCAGCCTGCGCTACGCCGACCACGGCGACGGCGGAGATCCGCTTGCCTGGATACGCGGGCTGCTGGCGCGCGAAGGCATGCACGCCGCCGACGGCGAAGTGGTGCTGCAGACATTTCCGCGGGTGCTGGGCTATGTGTTCAATCCGGTAAGTTTCTGGTTTTTGCCACGACCGCGCCGGCGCGCTGCGCGCCGTGCTCGCGGTGGTCAACAATACTTTCGGCGAGCGCCACAGCTACCTGCTGGCGCGCGCGGACCAGCAGCCGATTGCCGAGGGCGAGTTGCTCGAGGCGCGCAAGGCGCTGCATGTCTCGCCGTTTTGCCGCGTGCACGGCGGCTACCGCTTCCGCTTTCTTCAGCGGGAGGGGCGAGCGCTGGCGCGCATCGATTACGCAGACGAGCAGGGCGACCTGCTGCATACCAGCGTCTCGGGGCGCGCCGAGGTGCTGTCGGCCGCGACGCTCGCGCGCGCGTTTTTCGGCTACCCGCTGATGACGCTGGGCGTGATCCTGCGCATCCATTACCAGGCGCTGCGGTTGTGGCTCAAGCGCGTGCCTTTCTTCACCAAACCGGAACCGCCTATAGAGGAGGTCACACGATGAATTCCGCAGGAGCCACCACCGCCGTTCGCGGGCTGACCGCACCGAGACCGTCTCGAGCGCCCCTGGCCGCACGAATCCTGCTCTCAATGCTTGCGCGAATCCGCGTGGGTACGCTATCGCTGCATCTGCCCGACGGGCGCGCGCTGCGCTACGGCAGCGGGAGTCCCATGGCAACGCTGCGAATTCCCCGCTGGCGCGCGCTCGAGGATGCGCTCTCCGGGGGTGACATCGGGTTTGCCGAAGGCTATATGCGCGGCGACTGGGAGAGCGACGACCTTGCCGCGTTGCTGCTCTTGCTGGTCAAGAACCGCAATGCCATCGAGCGCGCCGTGTATGGAGGGTTCATGGGGCGCCTGCTCGCACGCCTGCGCCATCTTATGAACGCGAACACGCGTACGGGAAGCCGGCGCAACATCGCCGCGCATTACGATCTGGGCAATGATTTCTACCGATTATGGCTCGATCCGTCGATGACCTATTCGAGTGCGCTGTTCGACGGCGATTTCAGTCTTACGCTGGAAGCGGCGCAGGCGGCCAAGTATCGGCGCATCCTCGAGCGGCTGCGGCCGGCGCGCGGCGCGCGCATTCTGGAGATCGGCTGCGGCTGGGGCGGTTTTGCCGAAATGGCGGCGCGCGAATATGGCTGCCACGTCACCGGCCTGACGCTTTCGCGCGAGCAGCTCGCCTACGCCACGGCGCGCCTCGCGCGCGCGGGCCTTGCCGACAGGGTGGAATTGCGTTTGCAGGATTACCGCGATCTGAGCGGGCAGTTCGACCACGTCGTGTCGATCGAGATGTTCGAAGCGGTGGGCGAGCGCTGGTGGCCGGACTATTTTCGCGCGGTCGCCTCGGCGTTGAAGCCCCGGGGCCGGGCGCTGATCCAGTCGATAACCATCGCCGATGCCCTGTTCGAGCGCTATCGGAAAGGCACCGACTTCATCCAGCAGTACATTTTTCCGGGGGGAATGTTGCCCTCGCCTTCGCGCTTTCGCGCCGACGCCGCGCACGCCGGGTTGGTCGTGGCCGACTCGCACGCATTCGGCAGGGATTACGCCGAGACGCTGCGCCGCTGGCGCGCCGGCTTCATGGCGCAACTGCCGGCGGTGCGCGAACAGGGGTTCGATGAACGCTTCCTGCGCATGTGGGAGTTCTACTATTGTTATTGCGAAGCGGGATTCGACAGCGGCTGCACCGATGTCTACCAGTTCGAATTGGTCAAACCCTGAGCGGGGATCGATACTGATGCACACCGACCGCTATGGCCCGAATTACAGACGAACTCCATCCGCGCTGCGCCCGCTTGCGTTGGTGGCGGGACTGCTGCTGGCTCTGGTCCTCGCCATGCCGCTGGCGGCGCAGACGCTCCCGGCCGAGGCTGCGCGCATGCTGCCTGGCGTGCGCGAGGCCGGGGGCGGGGCGCTGCGCTATTTCGGTCTGCTCGTATACGACGCAAAACTGTGGACGGCCGGCGGGCGCTTTGACGCCGAGGCGCCGTTTGCGCTTGGCCTACGCTACGCGCGCAACATAAAGGGCAGCAAGCTTGCAGAAGAAAGCGTCAACCAATGGCGACACATGCGTTATGGCGCCGAGGAAAAGTACCAAGCCTGGGGCGCCGAGATGCGGCGCATCTTTCCCGACGTGAAACCCGCGGACGAACTCGTCGGCGTGCACCTGCCTGGCAGGGGGGCGCAATTCTTTTTTAATGGGGCGTTCGCAGGCGCGGTCGCCGACAGCGCGTTTGCGCGCGCGTTCTTTGCCATCTGGCTGGACGAGCGCACCACCGAGCCCGGTTTGCGCCTTGCGTTGCTAGGCGAGAACTAGATGGCCGCGCCGCTGCGTGCACGCCAGTTGATCGCCTACGGCCTGTTCGGCCTGCCGCTTGCCATGGCCGCGCTGCCGCTGTACGTGCACCTGCCCAAGTTCTACGGCGGCGAACTCGGCATGAGCCTCGCGCTCGTCGGCGCCATTCTGCTTGCCGCGCGCCTGCTGGACGCGCTGCAGGATCCGCTGCTCGGATATCTGTCCGACCGCGCGCGTGGGCGCAAGCGCTTCGTGCTGGCGGCGCTGCCGCTGCTCGCCGCCGGCATGCTCGGTTTGTTCAATCCGCCGGCGATTGCGGGAACCGCTCTTGCCCTGTGGCTGCTCGTCTGTCTGGTGGTGGTCTATCTGGGCTTTTCCATGGGGTCGATCAGCTATCAGGCCTGGGGCGCGCAGATCTCCTCCGATCGCAACGAGCGCACGCGCATCACCGCCAGCCGCGAAACCTTCACCCTCATCGGCGTGGTTGCCGCAGCAGCCCTGCCGGCGATGCTGGGCTCGGGTGAGGCCGAGCAGCTGTCGCGCTTTGCCCTGCTGTTCGTGTTGTTGCTTGCGGCTTGCGCCGCAATCACGCTTTGGATGTCTCCCGAGGTGCCGGCGCCGCCGCGCCCGGCCGGGCGCATGTTCGCCGCGCTGGCGCAACCACTGGGCAATGGGACCTTTCGCAAGCTGCTGCTGGTGTTCGTGCTGAACGGCATCGCCTCGGCCATCCCGGCCACGCTGGTGCTGTTCTTCATGTCCGACGTGCTGCAGCTGGGAGAGCGCGCCGGGCTGTTTCTCGCGCTGTACTTCGTCAGCGGCGCAGCCGGCATGCCGCTGTGGGTGGCGCTCGCACGCCGCTACGGCAAGCGCAATGCGTGGCTTGCCGCCATGCTGCTGTCGATCGCCGCGTTCGCGTGGGCCTACGGTCTGGGGGCGGGCGACGCGCAGGCCTACGCCATGGTCTGCATCCTCTCCGGCATGGCGCTGGGTGCCGATCTTGCGCTGCCGCCCTCGCTGCTCGCGGACGTGATGGACGAAGATGCGAACGCTGCAGCCGCGCGCAGCGAGGGCGCCTACTTCGGCATCTGGAACCTCGTCACCAAACTCAATCTCGCGTTGGCAGCCGGCATTGCGCTGCCGCTGCTGGACGCGCTGGGCTATGCCCCGGGCACCGCCGGCGGCGGCGCGGCACTGTCTTTCGTCTATTGTCTCGTGCCCTGCGCGCTCAAACTCGCGGCGGCCGCGGCGCTGTGGCTCCTGCCACTGGGCGCCCCGTTCGCTCCTTCATTCACCCATACCTGGAATCCGAAATGAATCTGAACAAGTCGCTGCGAAACGCGCATGCGCGTCCGCTCCTGCCCCCGTTAGGCTGGCTGCAAGCTCGAGTTGTCGCCGGTTCCCGATATTTCTCCAGCGCGCTGCTAAGCCTGTTGGTACTCGCAGGATGCGCCACACCCGGCGTCGATAGCTATCGCGCCGAAAAACCGCTGCTCGACCTCAGGGACTATTTCAGCGGCAGCGTCGACGGCTGGGGCATGGTGCAAGACCGTTCGGGCAAGCAACTGCGCCGATTTCATGTGGTGATCGTGTGCACCTGGAACGGCGATACCGGCACGCTGGACGAGAGTTTCGTCTGGTCCGACGGGAAGAAGGAAAAGCGCGTCTGGACCATCGTCAAGAACGGCGACCGCTACACCGGCACCGCCGCCGACGTGGTCGGCAGCGCGGCGGGGGAGGCGGCCGGCAACACGCTGCGCTGGAACTACGTGCTTAGACTGCCGGCGGACCAGGGCGGCTACGCAGTGGACGTCGACGACTGGATGTATCTGGTCGATGAGGATACCTTGCTCAACCGTTCCTCGATCAAGAAATTCGGCATCCGCTTTGGCGACATCACCATCGCGTTCCGCAAACGCAAGGGCTGAATGTCGATGTCGCTCAATCCGCGCATTTTGGACTGGCGGGGCCGGCGCGTCTGGCTGATCGGCGCCTCCACCGGCATCGGCGCGGCCTTTGCACGCTTGCTGCTCGAGCATGGGGCGAGGGTCGCGTTGTCGGCAAGAACCGAGGCGGCGCTGCTCGGTGTCGCGGGCGGCCATGCGCAAGCACTGGTGTTGCCGGCGGACGCGACACGCGAGGACGAGTTGCGCGCCGTCGCGGCGCGCATCGATGCCGCATGGGGCGGCATCGATCTGGTCGTCTACCTAGCCGGGACCTACGCGCCGTTGCGCGCCTGGGATATCGACCTGGGGCAGATCAAGCGGACCTTCGACATCAACGTGATCGGCTGCTACGGCGCACTCGCGGCGGTGCTGCCCGGCATGCTTGCGCGCGGCAACGGTGCGGTCGCGATCGTCTCCAGCGTCGCCGGCTACCGCGGCCTGCCGAATGCGCTCGCCTACGGCCCGGCCAAGGCGGCGCTAATCAACCTCGCCGAGGCGCTGTATCTGGACCTCGCGCCCAAGGGCATAGCCGTGCACCTGATCGATCCAGGATTCGTGGATACGCCGCTCACGGCGCAGAACGAATTCAGCATGCCGGGCCTGATCAGCGCCGCCGCGGCGGCCCGCGCAATGCTGCGCGGTTTGGAGCGCGGAGAGTTCGAGACCCATTTTCCGAAGCGCTTTACACTTTGGATGCGGCTGCTGCGCCTATTGCCCTATCGGCTCTATTTTCCGGTGGTGCGCCGCTTCACGGGACTCTGACATGACTGTGCAGAATCTGGACGATCTGGTTCGCTGGTTTGAAACGTTGACCCCGCGGTCGGCACAGGAGGTGCCGCGCTACTATTGCGCCGATGCCTATTTCAAGGATCCGTTCAATGAGCTGCGCGGGGCGGAAGGAGTCCAACGTGTCTTCGTGCACATGTTCGAGCAGGT
Source organism: Burkholderiales bacterium (assembly GCA_014860395.1). GTDB lineage: Bacteria > Pseudomonadota > Gammaproteobacteria > Burkholderiales > SG8-39 > 2-12-FULL-64-23. The sequence continues at coordinate 5,418 of JACZJU010000041.1, forward strand.
GAACGAGCCGAAATTCTGCGTCACCGGCCGCTGGCAATCGGAGGACGGCGCGATGCTGCTCTGGGATTTCACTTTTCGCATGAAACGTGGTGCGGGTGCACTGCAAACCGTCCGTGGCGCGACGCACCTGCGATTCGCCGCCGACGGCCGCGTGAACTGGCATCGCGATTATTGGGACGCGGCCGAAGAGTTGTATGAAAAGCTGCCGCTGCTGGGCGCGTTGATGCGCTTGCTCAAACGAATGGCGCGCGGCTAGGATGGCGAACGTCAACCGACCCTAGAGTATCCCGCTCACTCCGGCGACCGCGCCGACCAGGATCAACCACACGGGGTTGAGCTTGGTGCGCAACATCAGCACCACGGTGGTTAGAGTCAGTAGCGCGCCGCGCCAGTCGTGATCGGCCGAGTGCGCGAGAACCCAGCCGCTGGAGAGCGTGAGTCCGATGGTGATCGGTCCGAGCCCGGCGCGTATCGCGCGGCCCAGCGGCGCGTCGGGCTTGTTCGCGTTCAGGCGCGTGACCGCCAGCGTCAGCAGGACGGGCGGGCAGACTACCGCCAGCGTGGCCACGACGGCGCCGGTGAATCCGGCGAGCTGCCATCCCAGCAGCGTCACGAACATCATGTTCGGACCCGGGGCGGCTTGGCCAAGCGCGTAGGCGTCGGCGAACTGGCTGGCGCTCAACCAGTGGTTCGCCTCCACGACGTAGCGCTGCATGTCGGGCAGCATCGAGCTGATGCCGCCGATCGCGATCAGCGACAGCAGCGCGAAATGCACCGCCATGGCGGCAAGATCGACTTCCTGCATCAGGCTTCGTCGCGCCAGGCGGCGGCGATCGCAAAGGGCGCCAATGCGCCGACAACGGCGAGCAAAGGCCAGCGCAGTGCGCCGACGCCGGCAAGCGCAAGCGCGGTAAACAACCAGGGGCGCCAGTGCCGTCTGATGCTTCCGGCCATCTTCAGCCCGGTGGCGAGCACCAAGCCCGCAGCCACCGCCGACATGCCGGAGAGCGCCTGCTGCACCAGCGGCAAAGCGCCGTAATTGCTGTAGAGCAGGCCGGCCGCAATCATCAGGAGGAAGGGGCCGCCCACCAGTCCGGCGATCGCGGCCACCGCGCCGGCGTACCCGGCGAAACGGTAGCCTATCATTACCGCCATGTTGCCGATGTTGGGGCCAGGCAGCAGTTGCCCCAGTGCGAGGGTCTCGACGAATTCGCGCTGCGTGAGCCAGCCCCTGCGCTCGACCAGGGTGCGGTGTGCCCAGGGCAACACCCCGCCAAAGCCTGACAGCGCCAGTTGCGAAAAGGCGAGGAAGAGATCGAGCGGACCGACCTTCGGTCCGTCCGCATCGTGCGGGCTTTCGACAGGCGCTTGGTCTGGAGGCATGGGGTATCCGTAGAGAGTGCAGAGCGCTGGCATTATCGCAGCCAGCAGGCTTTGGGCCAAATCCGGAGCCGGGGGCCGGTTATCGCACCGACGATGCCGTTTCCAGCGGGCGGCACCGCGATGTCCGAAAACGGCCAGACAACGCTGGTCGCCGCGTTCATACTGCGGCCATGACGCTCGACCCCGACACCTGCTACCGCGCGCTCAAGGCACGTGATGCGCGCTTCGACGGCCGTTTTTTCGTCGCAGTCTCCTCGACACGCATCTACTGCCGCCCGGTGTGCACCGTGAAGCCGCCCAAGCGCGAGAACTGCCGCTTCTATCCCAGCGCCGCGGCCGCGGAATCCGAAGGCTACCGACCCTGCCTGCGCTGCCGGCCGGAACTCGCGCCCGGCAATGCGAGCGTGGACGCCACTTCGCGCCTGGCGCAGGCCGCCGCGAGCCTGATGGAGGACAGCGTGCTCGACGAAACGGGGCTCGATGGCGTCGCGGCGCAATTGGGCATCACCGACCGGCACCTGCGCCGCGCGTTCGGCGCGGAGTTCGGCGTCGCGCCGGTGCAGTTCGCGCAAACGCAGCGGCTGCTGCTGGCGAAGCGCCTGCTTACCGACACCGCGCTGCCGATTACCGACGTCGCGTTCGCAAGCGGCTTCGGCAGCGTGCGCCGGTTCAATGCGCTGTTCATGCAGCGCTACCGGCTGAGACCGAGTCAACTGCGCGGGCAACTGCGGCGACAGGCGGCCGCGTCCGGGGCTGCCGACGTCTTGAATTTCGAACTGAGTTTCCGGCCACCCTACGACTGGGTCGCGGTGAGCGCGTTTCTCGCGGCGCGCGCGGTCGCCGGCGTGGAAACCGTGGAGGGCAACTGCTATCGGCGCACGGCGCGCGTCGCGGCGGGCGAGAAGGAATACCGCGGCTGGATCGAGGTGGCGCCGTCGCGGAAAAAGCCGGCGCTGCGCGTCAGCGTCTCGGCGTCGCTCGCGAAGGCGCTGCCGCCGGTGTTGTCGCGCGTCAAGGCGCTGATGGACCTCGCTTGCCACCCGGCCGAGGTCGCGCAGTCACTGGGACCGATGGCGAAGCGGCATCCCGGCCTGCGCGTGCCCGGCGCGTTCGACGGTTTCGAAGTCGCGGTGCGCGCCATCCTCGGCCAGCAGGTTTCGGTAAGCGCGGCGCGCACCGTCGCGGGCCGCTTCGCCGCCGCGTTCGGGGATGCCATCGAAACGCCGTTCGCGGCACTCTCCAGCGTCTTCCCCGCAGCGGAGACCATCGCGGACCTGCCTTACGGACGCATCGCGCGCCTGGGCATGCCCGGCGCGCGCGCCCGTAGCGTCGTCGCGCTCGCGCGCGCGGTGGCCGACGGTGGGCTGGTGCTGATGCCCAACGCCGATATCGAGGCGACGCTGGAGCGGCTGCGCGCGCTGCCGGGTGTGGGCGAATGGACCGCGCAATATATCGCCATGCGCTCGCTCGCCTGGCCGGATGCATTCCCGCACACGGATCTGGGCGTGATGAAGGCGCTGGGCGAAACCGACGCGCGCCGCGTGCTCGCCGCCGGCGAAGCCTGGCGTCCCTGGCGTGCCTATGCCGTGATGCACCTGTGGCAGACATTGAGTACGAATCCGTAGCAAAAGATGTTTTGCTACGTGCCGACTCAGGGGAGCACGAGGGGAGGCGCCGCGAAGCAAGTCCCCGTAGGGGATTTCCCCTCGTATTGTTCTAGACTCGAAGGAGTGACTATGCGCTATTACGATTTTCATGTAAGCCCGCACGGGCAGATGCTGCTCGTCGCCGATGACGCCGGACTTTGCGGGGTCTACTTCCGCGGCCAGAAATACTATCCGCAGGTTGAATCGCCGTTGCGACGGGATGCGCAACATCCAATGTTGCGCCAGACGCAGCGCGAGCTGAGCGAATATTTCGCCGGCGAGCGCAAGTGCTTCGAGGTCGCGCTCGCGCCCGAAGGCACACCGTTTCAGCGCTCGGTGTGGAAAGCGATCTCTACCGTCGGCTTCGGCCAGACCATTAGCTACAGCGAGCTTGCACGCAGGGCAGGATGCCCGGGCAGCGCGCGCGCCGCGGGCGCCGCTACCGGCCGCAATCCGATCGGGGTGATCGTGCCTTGCCACCGCATCGTCGGCGCGGACGGCAGTTTGACGGGATATGCAGGCGGCCTGCCCATCAAGCGGGCGCTGCTCGCGCTCGAAGCGGAAATGCCGCAGATGTTTGCAACGGATTAAAGGCCGTTTCAGAACTTACTGCGAAAGTAGTCTGGGTTGCGCAGCGCCGCCGGATGCACGATTCGCAGCTCCACCGACACGTCGCAGTCTTTCGTCAGCGCAACAATGCGCGGCAGCACCAGGTAGGAATAGGGGCTGCGGAAAGACCAGTAGAGTTGCAGCGGCAGGGTCATGCGGAATCTCCTTCATAGTCTGCGGCCGACGCGCTTGAAACGGCCGCCACTCGCATGTGGGTATTGTCACCTTACAGAATCACCGTTTTCCCAAAATCCAGATATACCGGTGACCCATGTGCAAGCCCGCCCCGACCGCGGTATCATTGGCCGTCGATACCGACACCATATGTGGTAGGGAATAGCTTTATGGCAACAAAATCTAGGGCTTACAACGCCGAGGACATCGAGATCCTGGAGGATCTGTCGCCGATCCTGCACCGGCCGGGGATGTATACAGACCCCTCCAACCCCAACCATGCGCTGGTGGAGGTGATCGACAATTCCTCGGACGAGGGCCTCGCGGGCTACGCGAAGAATATCTCGGTGGTGTTGTACGAAGACGGCTCGGCCGAGGTCGCCGACGACGGCCGCGGCGTCCCGGTCGACATCCATCCGAAGAAGAAAGTTCCGGCGGTGCAGGTGATATTTACGACACTGCATTCGGGCGGCAAGTTCAGGAAGACCGACAAGGACGCGGCCTACCGCATCGCCGGCGGCTTGCATGGCGTGGGCATTTGCGTCACCAACGCGCTCGCGACCCGGCTCGAGGTCGAAGTCAGACGCGACGGCGCCTGCCATCGCCTCGTATTCGCCGACAACGGCAAGGTGAAGGAGCCGCTGAAGAAAATCGGCCCGGCCGCGGCGCGCGAGAGCGGCACGCGCATCCGCTTCTGGCCCGATCCCAAGTATTTCGATTCGCCCAAGATCGTCGTCGCCGACATTGCCGCGCTGCTGCGCGCGAAGGCAATGCTGCTGCCCGGGGTGCGATTCACACTCGGCATCGAGAAGAACGGCAAGATCGAGCAAAGCGAATGGCATTTCCCTGAGGGTATCAAGGGCTATTTCGCCAGCGCCGTGGCCGGGCTGGAGCCGGTGGCCGAGACTTTCTTTGGCGAGCGCTACATCGCCGCGCAGTCAGAGTCGGACAGCTTCGCCGAAGGCGAGGGCGCATTGTGGGCGATCGCGTGGACTCCCGAAGGCGAGGTGGTGGCCGAGTCCTACGTCAACATGATCCCGACGCGCCACGGCGGCACCCACGTTTCCGGCCTGCGCGAGGGTGTGTACAACGCTATCCGGAATTTCGTCGACCTGCATGCCATGGGCCAGCGCGGTATCAAGATCGTGCCCGAGGACGTGTGGTCGCGCGCCTCCTACGTGCTGTCGGTGAAAATGCTCGATCCGCAGTTCAAGGGCCAGGTGAAGAACGAGCTGATCTCGCGCGACGGCGTCAAGCTGATGGCGCAGATGGTGCGCGACCCGTTCGAGCTCTGGCTCAACCGGCACGTGGACGAGGGCAAGCGCATCGCCGAGCTGGTGATGCGCCAGGCGATGACGCGTACGCGCGCAGCGCAGAAAGTGGAACGGCGCAAGAGTTCGGGCGTGGCGGTGCTGCCGGGCAAGCTCACCGATTGCGCCTCCGACGATCCGGAGCGGAACGAGTTGTTTATCGTTGAGGGCGATTCGGCCGGCGGCTCGGCCAAGCAGGCGCGCGACAAGGAATTTCAGGCGGTGCTGCCGTTGAAGGGCAAGCCCAAGAACACCTGGCAGGATTCGCCCGACACCCTGTACGCGAACAAGGAAATCGAGGCGATCGCGCTGGCGATCGGCATCGATCATCACAAGCGCGGCGAGGCGGTCGACATGACGCGGCTGCGCTATCGCAAAATCATCATCATGGCCGATGCCGACGTCGACGGCGCGCACATCCAGGTGCTGCTGCTGACGCTGTTCTTCCGCCATTTCCCGCGGCTGATCGAAACCGGCAGCGTCTACGTGGCGCAGCCGCCGCTGTTCCGCATCGACGTGCCCTCGATGGGCAAGGGCAAGCCGGCGCGCAAGCTCTATGCGCTCGACAAACAGGAGCTGGCCGGAATCGAGGAGAAACTTCTCGACGAAGGCATGGACGAAGGCAAATGGGCGGTGAGCCGCTTCAAGGGCCTGGGCGAAATGAGCCCGGAGCAGCTTTGGGAAACCACGCTCAATCCGGACACGCGTCGCATGCTGCCGGTGCAGGTCGAAGACGTCGCGCTTGAATCCGACCGTTCCGTGTTCAACATGATGATGGGCAAGGAGAACGCTTCGCAAAGGCGAGAGTGGATGGAGACTTACGGCAATCTCGTGGACGCGGATATCTCGTGAAGATGCGTGAGTTTGTCATTCCGAGCAGCGCGAGGAATCTGCTTTTTTTCGCAGACAGAAAAGCAGATTCCTCGGCCGATGGCCTCGGAATGACAGGTAGTTGGGGGTTGTTGGACATTTGACTGCAAGAAAGAGTGCAATGGGAAATCAGAACGATTTGTTTGAGGGTCTGGCCATGACGGCGGCCGAAGACGCATTGAAGCCCGCGGTCGCGGCGGCGGCTGGTGCTGGCCCGGAGACCGGCGCCGGCAAGAGCGACGCTGCTGCTGGTGCCACGGCGCCGTCGGCGGCAAAAGGCTTCGGTGCGGGCGGCGGTGCGGGCGGCGGCGAGCCGCCCAACTTCGCGCCGCTGTCAGGCGAGTTCGGCGACACGCTGCCGCTGGCCAAATACGCGGCGCTGCAATATCTGCAGTACGCGGTGAGCACGGTCAAGGACCGCGCATTGCCCCGCGTCGCCGACGGCCAGAAGCCGGTGCAGGCGCGCATCCTCTACGCCATGTGGGAAATGAACGGCCGCGCCGGCACGCCGCGCAAGAAATCCGCGCGTGTGGTCGGCGACGTGCTCGGCAAGTTCCATCCGCACGGCGACGCCTCGGTCTACGACGCGATGGTGCGCATCGCGCAGGATTTCAGCCTGCGCTACCCGCTGGTCGACGGCGAGGGCAACTTCGGCTCGCGCGACGGCGACGAGCCGGCGGCGATGCGCTACACGGAAGCGCGCTTGACCAAATTTGCCGAGGTGCTGCTCGCGGAGCTGGACAGCGGCACCGTGGACTTCGCACCCAATTACGATGGCAGCATGGTCGAGCCGCAGTTGCTGCCGGCGCGCCTGCCGGTAGTGCTCTTGAACGGCGCCTCTGGCATCGCCGTGGGCATGGCGACCGAGATCCCCAGCCACAACCTGACCGAAGTCGCAAATGCAGCGATTGCGCTGATCCGCGACCCGGAATTGTCGCTCGCCGGGGTGATGAAATACATCAAAGGCCCGGACTTTCCCGGCGGCGGCCAGATCATCACGCCGCGCGCCGAGATGCGCGAGGCCTATGCCAACGGCCGCGGCTCGGTGCGCGTGCGCGCGCGCTGGAACATAGAGCGCCTCGCGCGCGGGCAATGGCAGGTGGTGGTGTACGAACTGCCGCCGGGCGCCTCGTCGCGCAAAGTCCTCGAGGAGATCGAGGCGATCACCAATCCGCAACCGCGTTCGGGCAAGAAATCGCTCAGTCCCGAGCAGCAGCGCGAAAAGCAGCTCATGCTGTCCATGCTCGATCGCGCGCGCGACGAGTCCGACCGTACGCACCCGGTGCGCCTGGTGTTCGAGCCCAAGTCCTCGCGCCTGGACGAGAACGAGTTCGTCAATCTCTTGCTGGCCAAAACCAGCATGGAGACCAACGCATCGATCAACCTGGTGATGGTGGGGCTGGATGGGCGACCCACCGGCAAAAACCTGAAGAACATCCTCGCCGAGTGGCTGGAATTCCGCTTTGCCACGGTGACGCGGCGCTCGAGATTCCGTCTGGACAAGGTGCTCGACCGTATCCACGTGCTCGAAGGGCGCTTGCTGGTGCTCCTGAACGTGGACAAGGTGATCAAGCTCATCCGCAATTCGGACGACCCCAAGCCCGACCTGATGCGCGTGTTCAAACTCACCGAGCGCCAGGCCGAGGATATCCTGGAGATGCGCCTGCGCCAGTTGGCCAAGCTCGAGCACATCAAACTGGAAAAGGAACTCGAGGGGCTGAAGAAGGAGCAGAAGGGCCTGGAGAAAGTGCTCGGCAGCCGCAAGACGCTGGAAGCGCTGGTGACCGAGGAAATCGAGGCGGACATCAAGGCCTTCGGCGACAAGCGCCGCACGGTGATCGAGGAATCGGAAAAAGCGGTGCTGGAGACGCCGGTGCTGGACGAACCGGTGACGGTGATATTCTCGAAAAACGGCTGGGTGCGCGCGCGCCAGGGTCATGGCGTCGATGCGGCCACGCTCTCGTTCAAGGAGGGCGACAGCCTCGCCGCGCTTGTTTCGTGTCGCACCGTGGACCCGGTGATTTTCCTCGACTCGGCCGGCCGCGCTTACAGCGTGGACGCGGCGAGCCTGCCGAGTGCGCGCGGCGACGGTGCGCCGGCCTCCTCGCTGGTGGAAGTCCAGAGCGGGGCGAAGATCATGCACTGCGTCGCCGGCAAGATTGAAACCAGGGTGCTGGTCGCCTCCAGCGGCGGCTACGGCTTCCTCTGCACCATAGGCGACATGGTCTCCAATCGCCGCGCCGGGCGCGAATTCATGAGCGTGGAGGCGGGGGAAACGCCGCTCGCGCCGTTTATCTACGACGAGGCAGCGGGCAATCACGTGGTTGCACTGTCCGGCGGCGGACGGCTGCTTGCCTTCGACATCGCCGAAATGCGCGCCATGTCCAAGGGGCGCGGTGTGATCGTCATGGGGCTGGATGAGGGCGAGAAACTGCTCGCGGCGGCGGTGACGCGGCTGAACTCGGTCACGGTCAGCGGCATCGGCCGCGGCGGTAAAGAAAAGGCGTTGGAAATCAAAGGGGAAAAGCTGCGCCACCATGTAGGCCACCGCGCGCGCATGGGGCGGGTGCTGCCGGAGAAAATCAAACCGACCGGACTGGATGTTCCGCCAAAGCTTCAACTGGATCCGAACGGGCGCCCTTAGACATTGTTTCCTCTCCACCGTAACCGGGGGAGAGGGCTGAGGGCGAGGCAGTCAGGTTCATTAAAACTCGAAACTGCTGCTGCAATGCGGTAAAATCCTTCCCTTTTCGGCCAAACGCCCTCGTCGCACCATGTCACTCATCGTCCAAAAATTCGGCGGTACCTCGGTGGGCTCGACCGAGCGCATCAAGAATGTCGCCAAGCGCGTCGCCCGCTGGAAGGCAAAAGGGCATCAGGTGGTAGTGGTCCCCTCGGCCATGTCCGGAGAAACCAACCGGCTGATCGCGCTGGCCAAGGAAATTTCGGCGCAACCCGATCCGCGCGAGCTCGACGTCATCGCCTCCACCGGCGAGCAGGTCACCATCGGCCTGCTGTCGATGGCGCTGATGGAGCAGGGCGTCAAAGCGAAAAGCTACACCGGCGCCCAAGTCAAGGTGCTCACCGACAGCGCCTTCACCAAGGCGCGCATCGAGCGCATCGATGAGAGCCGCATGCGCGCCGATCTCGAAGCCGGCTTCGTTGTGGTAGTCGCGGGTTTCCAGGGGGTGGACGCAGCCGGCAATATCACGACGCTCGGGCGCGGCGGCTCCGACACCTCGGCGGTGGCGCTGGCCGCGGCGCTCAAGGCCGACGAATGCCAGATCTATACCGACGTCGACGGCGTCTACACCACCGACCCGCGCATCGTGCCCGAGGCGCGGCGCCTGGACACCGTCACCTTCGAGGAAATGCTCGAAATGGCGAGCCAGGGCTCCAAAGTGCTGCAGATCCGCTCGGTCGAGTTCGCCGGCAAGTACAAAGTGAAATTGCGCGTGCTGTCCTCCTTCGAAGAGAAGGAAGGCCCGGGCACGTTGATTACGTTTGAGGAAGATCCCAAAATGGAAAAAGCCATCATTTCCGGCATCGCATTCAGCCGCGACGAAGCCAAGATCACCGTCATGGGCGTGCCCGACCGCCCGGGCATCGCTTACCAGATTCTCGGGCCGATAGGCGAAGCCAACATCGATGTCGACATGATCATCCAGAACGCAGGCGTCGACAACATGACCGACTTCTCCTTCACCGTGCCGCGCAACGACTACACCAAGGCGATGGAGGTGCTGAACAAGCAGGTGAAGGACCACATCAAGGCGACCGATATTCGCGGCGATGCCAAGGTGTGCAAGGTGTCCCTGGTGGGCGTGGGCATGCGCACCCACGCCGGCGTTGCGGGCAGGATGTTTCGCACGCTGGCGGAAGAGGGCATCAACATCCAGATGATCTCCACTTCGGAAATCAAGATCGCGGTGGTGATCGACGAGAAATACATGGAGCTCGCGGTGCGCGCGCTGCATAAAGCGTTCGATCTGGATCAGCCGGCCTGATCCGGCGGGATTTCGGCGCAGGCGAGCACACATGCTATAGTTTCAACCTGATCCGGAGAGGTGGCCGAGTGGTCGAAGGCGCGCCCCTGCTAAGGGCGTATATGGCTTAACACCGTATCGAGGGTTCGAATCCCTCCCTCTCCGCCAAATAAAAAACGGGCCAACGGCCCGTTTTTTATTTGGCAAAGAGCGAGAGTACTTCGAGAACCCTCCGGTTCGACCAGGTCCGGGGGACGCCGCGCAGGACGCTGAGTCGCTTCAGCGAGTCGGCGGTCCCGAAGCGCACAGCGCTGAGGGATGACGGGATCGCCCTAATGCGAGACCGGCACAATCCCTCCCAGCCCGCCAACGCGTCAGCGTCGCGCCAAGGAGATCCGGCAGTGGACTGCCGCGCAGTGCATCCCTGTCATTCGGCTATTCGTAGTAGTTGTTGGTCGCCCGCGCAAACGCCTCATAAATCCGCGGCAGCGTGATGCCGTGCGCCTCTAAGCGCGACTTGCGCATGAACACCACGAACTGCCGGCTCTGCTCGAAGGGCATCGAGTTCGGTTTGCGCCCGTTGCGCAAAATCTCCAGCGCCATGCGCGCGGCCACTTCTCCCTGCTCGTAAGGCGAGGTGCCGATCGCCAGCATGCCGCCATCCTCCACGTAGAAGCCGTTGGTGCCGATGACCGGCAGGTGCGCGTTGGCCTCGGTCCAGCTGACTACCTCGTGCGGCGGAACCAGGCGCGTGTCACTGCTGCTGCGGGCGAGGCCGCGGTAGTTGGAGGTGATGATGAAGTCAACTTGTCCCTGAGCCTTCTGCACCGCCTGCTGCCAGTCGGCGAAGGTCTTCACCAGTTTCGATTCCTTGAACACCAATGGCGACCAGTCGAAGTCGAGCATGAATTTCTCGTCCTTCTTCACTGACCCGGAGGTATCGCCCAGATGCATGACGCGCGGCGCGTGTCCGAGTTCACGGCCGATGATGCCTATCACCTCTTTCACGCCCTGCAACTGTTTGCGCTCGTAAATGCCGGTGACGTTGCTCGCACCGTCGTAGCCGTAGGGCGTGACCTTGCCGTTGACGCCGGCGAACACGATGGACAGGTGTGGATCGTTGACGTAGTGCTTGAGCGCGTATTCCTGCGCATCGTCGTCTACCGCGATCACCACGTTCGGGTGCCAGGTATCGATGACGCGGCGGGCACTCAGACCGGCGTTCTGTTTGTAGTCCTTGGTCGGATGGCGCTTGGTGTCCATGTAGTACCAGCGTTCGGTAATCTGTGTGTCCTCGCCCAGGGTGCGCCGCAGTCCCAGGGACACGTCGCGCGTCCAGGTGTAGCTCTCGTCGTAGCTTTGGATGATGAGCAGCTTGGGTTTGCTGGCGTTGAACCAGACGATGAACGCGCCTGCAACCAGGATGAACAGCCCGGAAAAGATCCGGCGCAGCCGCGCGCTCATAGCAGCCCCATCGCGCGCCAGAACGGAATCGACGCGTACACCGCGCCCAGCTTGGCCGCGTTCATCAGCGCGTTGAAAATTAGGAAGCGCTTTTCGTCATAGACGCCGTCGCGGGCGATTTCGCGGAACTGCAGATAGTAGGAACACTGGTAGGGCAGGAACCACATCTCGCCCAGCACCAGGATGATGAAGCCGACAAGCCACGGGTTTACGCCGTAGATCCCCGCCAGGGGCATGAACACGGTGGCGGCGACTACGATGGTGGCACTGATCGGAACCGCGAGGCGGATCAGGGCGATGATCGCGAATAGCAGCGCGACGAAAAGCGGAAAGTCGCGCTGCATGTACTCGCCCAGGCCCGACAGATGCTGCGCCATCCAGGCCGCAAGGCCCACGTAGTTGAACGCGGCGACGATGCCTACGATGCCGCCGAGATAGACCAGGAAGGGCCAGTCTATGCGTTCCTTGAATTCGCTCTTACGCAAGAAGCCGAACAGCAGCATGGCGTAGAGGATCGCGAGTCCGATCCAGGGCGGCTGGATGCCGTGGATGGAAGAGGTGACCACGCCCAGCATGAATATGACGATACCGAAAACCGCCGCCCATTCGCGGTTCTTCATCCGGCCGATGAGCCGGAACTGCGAGGCGATTTGCTCGCGCGACAGCGATGCCGGGTCTGATCCGCGGAAAAAGACGGCGGCAAGCAGCAGGTAGGCTGCGAGCATGATCGCTCCGGTAGCCGAAGCCGACAGGAACCAGGGCAGCCACTGAAACTGATCCTGGCCTTGCGCCGGCAGCAGTCCGTAGACGACGAAGTTCACCGATTTGCTCGAGAGAAACACCGCCGAGAGCAGGCTCGCGCCGGTGAACGCGCTGGTCGCCAGCAGCGTGGCAGCCGGCCCGCCGCGGGGCAGGCGCAGGATGTCGGCCATGTCGATCATGAACGGCGCGGTCAGCGCCACGCGGCCGTTGATCGAAGGCACCATCGGCGTGAGCAGCACGCCGGTGAGGATCAGCCCCATGTTGTGCCAGAAGCGTGTATTGGGCAGGCGCATCAGCAGCCACAGCAGGAAGCGATACGACAGGCCTGAGGCGACGATCACGGTGCCCAGGCCGAGGATGCTCATGGCGAGAAAGAATCCGTCCGAGGCGAAACCCGACAGCACCACCGGCGCCGGCACGATGCCCAGCGCGAGCGTGACCAGCACCGCGAACAAGCCGGGCACGTATTCGTCGGTCAGGCTGAACACCCACATGACTATGGTGGCGGAAAAGATCGCGAGGAAGATTCCGGCGTTGTCGGGCAGGCCCAATGCGGATCGGGCCAGATACACGCCGATGGGCACCAGCAAAGCGGCCAGCCAGCCCACGGTCTTGAACCAATCGGGTTTTTCAGTCACTTCCTTGCGCTCCGGCGCGGCGCGGCTGCGCACCACGTTCTCGGCGGAAAAGTGATTGATGAGCGAGAAGTAGAACTCGGTCTTCAAGCTGGGGGTAGCCGCGATCGCTTCCGCGAGGTGGGTCCGTGGCACGGCGAGCGCCGTGACCGCCGTCGCGGCGACGGCGTCGGCGACGTAGTCCACCGCGTCGGTGCCACTTTCCTCGCCGAAGTGACCGTCGGTGACGGTGGTGCGCCGGGGCGTGGTGGCCACGGTTTTCGAATCGACAGCAACGAGGTTTCCGTCCTTGTCGGTGAACATGATCTTGGTGGCTTCCGGAACTTCCAGGTGCACCGAGCCCGACAGCAGCACAAACAGTTCGTCGGCTTTCTGGCCGGCGCGGTAGATCATTTCGCCGGCCTGGAACTCGCGTTGGGTCACGTGCGGCAGCACACGCGCGAGCGCCTGATAGTTGCACTTGGAAAGCACCGCATCGCGCAGCAAAGGTGCGACCACATTGCTTTCGAATTCGTTGGCGCGCGTCGCGTCGATGGCTTGCCGCGGCTGATCCTGGTGTGGAAGTTTCACCTGTCTATCTTTTTCTGTTCGTCATTTGCTTTCTTTCATGCGCTATTGCCTTTTCTTTGCACCCGATCTTCCGCCCGCGAATATTTTTGCCCCAACGCAACTATGGGGGCGGGCAGCTTGGGACAGGTGAGATGATAGGGCGCACCCGCCATGTAGCTTCGCCACTCGTCGATGCTGAGGTTGCGGCTAGCGAGACGGCATGCCGCCGCGCGCCCGAGGTGCTCGGTGCTTGGCGTCGCGCTGGTTTCCACCAACTTCCATAGCCGAACAGCCCCTCTGCCGCCGCCCGAGGCGAAGATGCCGTCGGGACCGAAGGCAACGCTGCGCACCCAGCCTTTGTGCGCAAGCAGCGGTTCGCCAAGCGGTGTCGCGCCCGACGAGGCGAGCTGCCATAAGCGCACTACGCCGTCTTCGCTTCCAGCGGCGAGCGTTCCGTGCGGACCAAAAGCAACGCTCCAGATGCCGCTGCTGTGACTCGGCAGCGGTTCGCCGATTGGCTTTACGCTCGCCTTTTCGATGCGCCAGAGTCGCACTGTGCCGTCTTCGCCTGCCGAGGCGAGCGTTCCGTCCGGAGCGAACGCGACACTCCATACACCACCGTTATGATCGTGCAGCGGTTCGCCCACCGGTGTTGCGCCCGACGGCCCGATGCGCCATACGCGCACGGTCCCGTCGTCGCCGCCCGAGGCGAGGGTGCCCTCGGGACCGAGGGCGACGCTGCGCACCGGGCCCTTGTTGCCGCGCAACGGTTCGCCAAATGGTGTCGCGCCAGAGTCGCCGAGCCGCCAGAGCCGCACCGTCCCATCTCTGCCTCCCGATGCCAGGATTTTGTTCGGGCCGAAGGCGACGCTGCGCACTCCGCCTTCGTGGCCTCGCAGCGGTTCGCCGAACGGCTTCGCGCCAGACGCATCGAGCTGCCATAGTCGCACTGCGCCGTCCGGCCCGCCGGAGGCGAGGATTCCGTCCGGACTGAAGGCGACGCTACGCACCCAGCCGTTGTGCAGCAAGGGTTCGCCGAACGGCGTCGCCCCAGACTTGTCAAGATGCCAGAGTCGCACTGATCCGTCTTCGTCTGCTGAGGCCAAGGTTCCGTCGGGGCCGAATGCTACGCTGCGCACCAAGCCTTTGTTTCCGCGCAAAGGCGGGCCCAGCGACGACGCGGCCGGTTTTGCGAGCCGCCACAGCCGCAAGGACCTGTCCCTGCCGCCCGAAACGAGATAGCCGTCCGCACCGAAAGCGAGGCTCCACACGCCGCCCTTGTGGGCTTGCATGGGCTCGCCACGCGGGGTCACTTCAAAGCCTTCGAAGCGCCACAGCCGGATGGTTCCATCATCGCCGCCCGAGGCGAGCGTGCCATCCGCGGCGAACGCCACGCAGCGCACCCCTCCCTTATGCGCTTGGAGCGGTCGGCCTAACGGCGTCGCGCTGGAGTCCCCGAGTCGCCACAAGCGCACGCCGTCCTCGCCGCCCGAGGCGAGTATGCCATTCGAAGCGAAGGCGACGCTGCGCACCCAACCCTTATGGCCCGTTAACGGTTCGCGGAACGGCGTCGCGCCGGATCTTCCAATGCGCCACAGCCGCACGGTACCGTCTTCGCTCGCCGAAGCGAGCGTTCCGCCCGGGCCGAAGGCCACGCTCCACACCGTGCCCTTGTGCCCGCGCAAGGGATCGCCGAACGGCGTTGCGCCGGACTCGCCGAGGCGCCAGAGCCGCACCGTCCCGTCCTCGCCTCCCGAGGCGAGAAGTCCATTCGGGCCGAAAACCACACTCGATACCCAGCCGCGGTGACCCAGCAGGGGCTTGCCGATCGGCGTCGCGCCGTCGGCGCCGAGTCGCCACAGCCGCACGGTCGCATCATCGCCGGATGTGGCGAAGATCTTCCCGTCCGGACTAAAGGCGATGCTGCGCACCCAGCCTTTGTGCGCGTGCAGCGGCTTGGCGATGCTCGTCAGGCCGAACTCGCCGCGCTGGCGGATCTGCACGGTTCCATCCTCGCCTCCCGAGGCGATGATTCCATGCGGGCCGAAGGCGACGGCGATTACCCAGTCCTTCTGGTCGAGAACCGTCTCCAGACCGGGATGGGCCTGCAAAGCCATGTCGAGGGCATTGCGCGCGTCGGGCGTGTCCGACGCGTTCAACGCTTCGATCGCCAACAGCGCTGCCAGATCGGGGTGTTCCATCCTGGACACCAGAGACGCGTTCGCCAGGCGGCCCGAGTCGGCAATCTTCGTCAGCGCCTGCGCTTCCCGCTGCGTCTTGATGGCGAATATGGTCACGATGATGGCGATCACGGCGAGCGCAGCGCCGCAAAGGGCCAGCCAACGCATGCGCTTTGCGTATCTGGCCTGGGTCTCGGCCTTCTCTTTCTCGGCCTGCAGTTCGCGCTGGCGCCGCTGCGTTCGCTCCGCGCGCTCGGCTTCGCGCGCATCGCTGCTTTGCGCGAGGAACTGCATGGCCGACTCGAATCCGGGATCGTAGCGCGCAGCCCAGGCCTCATTCGGCTGGTTCTGCTCGTGCCAATCAAGGGCGAGCTGCAAATCGGGGTCGCGCCACAGTCCGGCTTTGCCCGCGGCATGCAGGGCCGCCGTTTCGGCCAGGCGGCGGTAGGTCCAGGCCGAGCGCGCTTCCTCGTCCACCCACACGTTCAGCCGCTGCCATACCCGCATGAGACTCTCGTGCGAGATGTCGATGACGGTCTCCGGCTTGAGCGCTTCGCCGGCCGGCGGCATCAGAAACGAGCGGCTGGGTTTGCGAAAGACGTCGATCACCGCAATGACTTCGTCTGCGCCCGCGTCGGTCAGCGCGCACAAGCTTGCGAGGGAAGTCGGACGTCGTATTCCGCGCTGGTCCGTCGCCTTGTCGGTCAGCGCTTTGAACAGTTTTTCGCAGATCTGCCGCTGCCGCGCGGTCGTGAGTTCCGCAAAGGCTTTCTCCGCATGCCGATCCAGCGCGCTGGCCATGGTGCCGATGGCTTCGTAATGCGCCAGCTCGAGCGGCCCCTTGCCGTCGGTGAATCGCCAATAAGACCAAGTGCGGTTCAGGGCATGCTGCAGGATGGAGAGCTGATCGGGGTTGTCCCCCACATCGTTGACCAGTCGTGTCAGCAGTACCGGAGAGATTTCCGCTCCACCCACCCCGACCGGGCCGGCGATGGCGGCACGGCGCTCCTCGCGCGCCATCCGTGGAACGAGGTACTGCCCGGCGTTGATGGCTTCGGCCAGACCGGGAAAGTGGACGCAATCGCCGAGAAAGTCCGAGCGCATCGTCAGTACGATGTAGATCGGATAGTCTGCGCGCTCCTTGATTTCCAGCAGCAGGTTGACGAAAGCGGCGGCGTCCTCGCTCGCGCCCTGGGCGTCTCCATGCCCGCTTGCCGCAAGCTTGCGGTAGCGAAACAGCTCTTCGAACTGATCAACCACCACGAGCAGATTGGTGCCTTCATCGAGCTGCGCCTGCTCGTATGCGTCGATCAGACCAAGCTTGCTCATGCGCAGGCTGGTCTCGACGATTTCGGCCAAGGACAGTCCAGCCGAGTCGTGCTCGCGAAATAGCACGCCGTCCTGCGCCAGGGCGCGAGCCATCGAGCCGATCGGATCGTTGCCGGGACGGAACTGCGCCATGCGCCAGGCGGTGCCGGCCCGGGCCATCAGGCCCTGGCGCAGCGCCGGGCGCAGACCGCAATTCACGAGCGAAGACTTGCCGCTGCCCGAGGTGCCGACCACGGCGAGAAAGCGCGTATCGGCCAGCTTGTTGACCATCGCATCGACCTGGTTCTCGCGGCCGAAGAACAGGTGTTCCTCGGCCTCCCTGAAGGGCCGCAGTCCGGGAAATGGATTCACTTGATCTTCGGCTGCCGCGATGCTCATGACGGCTTGCCCGCTGCGCTCAGGGCTTGCATGAATCCGGACATAGCCTCCGCCTCGAAACCTTTCAATCCGTCTATCAGGTCGGGCTCCTCCATGTCGATCAGGTCATCCTTGTCGCTCGTCCTGGGCTCGGCGAGGTAGGTGTAGCGGGCGAGCAGGGGTTTGCCGCCGCGGTATGCCGCCATTTTCTTCAATTCGCTGTCGACGGTGCGCTTCCACCCTTCGTCGCCGGCGCCGTAATACAACAGGACGGCGTCACAGGTCGCGAGCAACTGCTGGTTGGCGGTGCGCACCTGGGAGGCGTCACCCTCGAAGGCCGGAAGCTCGACTTCGAATCCCTCTTGCTTGCACCATTTGCGCACGGGCACAGTGGCTTTGCGGTCTCTGCCGTCGCAGATGAGATAAATCAGCTTGGCGCCGTCGCCGGCGGACGCCGCCCTTTCGGCGGCGTCGCGCTCTGGCTTTTTCGGTTCCGGCTGCTCGATCTTCTTCAGGGTCGCGTGGATCGCGGTTTTCAACTCTTCGAGATCCCCTGTGATCAGATCGGCACCGAACTGGGCTTGCGCGTCCTGGTGCAGCAGTTCGATGAACGCCTGCTGTTGCGTCTGTTCCGAACGCGTGCCCTCGGGCAGCCAGATCAAGCGGACCAGGCTGCCGCTTTTGCAGCGCGCGACCGCGAGTTCGTTCTGGTGTACCGCGGTCGATTTCGCACTGGGGCCATCGGGCACGGCGCCGTAACTCTCGCCAATCAAGTGAATCGAGAGCGCGCAGCGCGCCAGCAATTTTTCCACAGCGGCGAGATATTCGGCCTCTTCTATGGGCAACCGCTGGTCCGGAAGGACCGGATAGCCCAGGCGTTTCAGCTCACCCTCGATGAGTTCGCGCGCCTGCTTGCGGTCGTAGCTGCATTCGGCCAGATAGACGGCCGGCTTGCTCGGCGCCGCTTGATCGCTGCGAGCATCCTTCTCGTCGCCGGCGTTCGCACCGGCTTCGGTTTCCATGGTCTTGAGCAGTTGCGTGAGGTCCCAAGCCAGTTTTGCGACTTTCTGGTTGTAGAGCTGCACGTATTCCTGCCCATAGGCGGGGTCCAGTTCGAGCGGCGCACCGTCCTTGATCACGAAGAAATCATAGCCGAGCAGATCCTGCATCGTTGCCGGGAGCGACTCCTGGTTGTCGACCGGTGTCTTAATTACTTTGAAGACACGCGCTTTGTTTTCGACGACCAAGCCGCCGTGCTGCTGCGCACGCTCGCAGAACTCGCGAATTTCGCGCGTGCACCATTCCGAGTTGAGATAGCGCGAGGTCAGTATGGAAACGAGTATGGCGGACTGTTTGAACTGCGCCACGATCTCGTCGCTGAAAACATCGTTGCCCTGCAGTTTCTCGTCGCGCCAGATCTTCGCCTTGCGGCCCAGACGCATGCTCAGCAGCGCTTCCAGCGTCGCATGAAACCGCGTGATCCAGCCCTGTTGCCCCGGCGTCAGTGGCTGATCGTCGATGTGCGCGTAGCTGATGAAGATATTTTGTTCGAATTTCATTGCGTCGCCGCTGGTCAAGGAAGCGTACTCGCGCGAGGCTGCGCCGCAAGCGTGAAAGGGGGGCTAGGATTTGCCGGCGGCGCCGGCGCTGTCGGCGGTCTCGCCTTGCGCCGGCTTGGTTTTCTCGCGCGCCACCTGCGTGATGAATGTTTCCACGTCGCTCGCGACGATCGCCTCCACGCGCTGAGCGAATTCCGGGTACGCCTTGGCGTGGGTTCCGGACTGCTCGTACGGGCCGGTGAGCTGAAAGAACAACCATCCCTCGCTCTTGAGCATTTCGCTCAGGCGTCGATAGTGCGTCCAGCGCTCGCCCCAGCGGAAAAAGCTCTCCAGTGCCAGGCTGATCGCCACCATCAGGCTGATCGTGAACGTGATCCAGCTAACCACCGGTGCGACCGAGGCTTGGACGTTCAGGCTTACCAGGGCAGGCACGATCACCCCGCCGACGATCGCAATCAGGCGCAGCGCGAAGTGCCGGCTACGCGCCGAATTTGCGCGTCCTTCCGCCCACAGCATCTGGTCGAGCCAACGGGAGCGCAGGAAATGTTTGTTCAATTCCGGGAGGTCGACCGCGGCGATCAGCTCGCCCAGATCTTTCTTTAGTGCATCGTCATACGATTGATCAGCGGCCATCACTGTCTCCTCTTGTCGCCTGCGCGGTCGTGTGCCGATGATGTCACACCGGGGAAATCAAATTGTATAAAAACCATCGATGTACTGTAGCCTCTCGCTCGCAATGAATTGTCAGCTGGGCTACTGGCGATGATCGGCAGGCATTGGCCGGCAGCGGCAGATCTCCCTGGGGCCGTTGATAGGCGTCGCTCGCACTTCCGGGATGTCCGAGAGCGTGAGCTAGAGCACGCCTTTGAGATCACCAGGCCGGGTATCAACTTATCGCGGGCCTACGCTCGATTCCGGCGGCACCGATTGCTGAAGGGCCGCGGCGCGCTCGGCAGCCGCCTTCTTGCGCTCTTCCTCCGCCTTGCGCCGCCACTCGCGCCGCGTATCGTTGGCCAAGCCGATGCGCGTCTTCAGGTCGACTATGTATTCCCGCAGCTTGCCGAAGTTCGACAGCATGATGTTCCAGTTTCGTTGATCGAATCCATAGAGTACGTTGGAATCGGCGATCACGGGGTGGATGCCACATCTCGCCCAGTAGGCGTCGTCGCGATCCTTGTCGGCGACGCTCTGGCATTTCGCGGTATTCGCCGCTTCGATCTTCGACATATCCCGCGGTATCTCATACTGCCAAGCCGTCAGCGTGGGCTCCAACGGCAGTTGAATGTCCGGCAGTTCTGGGTAGGTCGTGGCGTTGACTACCCGTACCGTGGTCACAGTTTCTGGCTGGTGCAGTCCCGGCATAGATGAGCACGCCGACAGAAGCGCAGCTAGTGCCAGGGTGCCTGCCAATAAGCTAGCGCCTTTCATTCCTTTGCTCTTCATTTCTCTTCACCCTGGGCTTGAGATTCGGCCGGCGTCTCGGCTTTTGGCACCAGACGGTCGCCGGCGGGAATCCATTTACCGGCTTTGCACTCCCCATCGGTGCGGAAGAAGTTCTCCAGCTCGCACTCCGCCGATCTGTTGACAATTTTCAGCACCAGATCGGCACGCCGTGAACGGCTCAGTCGTTCGATCTTGGCGATGCGCTCCTGGTCGTTGAGCTTGCGCTCGAGTTCGCCCAGTCGCTTGCTGGAAGCCTGGTCTGCGAGGCTGATCTTCTTTGCCTCCAGTTCCGCCTGCGCAAGCTCATCGCGCTTTTTCGCGATCTCGCCCTCAAGGGAAGCGTTCGAATTCTTCAGGCGGTCGGCATCGATGCGTAACCCCGCGACTTGCGCGTTCAGATTCAGGATTTGCTGATCGCGTTCCTGGATCATGAGGTCTTTTTCATGGAGAAACGCCGTTACCTTGAACACCGCGCCGGCGACGGCCGCGAGGACGACGCCTAAAATCGCTACACGCAGCCAGAGCATGGGTTTCGTCCAGTCGTCAGCGGTTCAACGCAATACATGTAGCTCTCCTCCTTCACCACACATCGATTTTCGCGCATCTTGCGCCAGCGCCCGGGTAATTGCAATACTACATTCGTCTAAGCCGCAGCGGCAGCTCCGGATTTCGCGGCGCGTACGTTTACGGAACCCGAATTGTCGAAATCGCAGCGCCGTCTGATCCGGGCAGGGGCGTCACTCTTTCGGAATTCCGCTGAAAGAATTTTCGAAAATCCGGACCTATTGCACATGGTGGCCAACAAAAAGCAGTTGCCCGGCATTGCTGTGGAAGGGCTCAGTCTCTATGATTCTGGAAAAACCGGATTCGACGCGGGGCACGGCGCGTACCAGTCCGCGCCAATGGACCGGTACCTGCGGGCGATCTTTCTGGGAACGAGCGTCTCGGCCGGCTCCAACGTACGGGGAAGCTTGCGAGAATCGGGTTCGGCAGCTCTGGAACTTTAGCGGCCATGGGCTTTCAAATCCGCTTTCACGCATTTCTGTACCGCTACGTTCAAGGCGGATGCGCGTAGGAAATCGAATAGCATCCTCCTGGATTAGGGTAAAGCGTACGGGTCGATTCGATGTAACTCCATTGCGCCGATTCCGAGAACCGCACTTTGCGTCATTGCGGGCAGCGGAAGTAGAGCGTGAGAACGGGACAGGGGGGACGATGAACAGGAAGGCGAAGTTGCGGGCTGTATTCACGGATCAATCTTGCGGTGCACTGCGCGAGGCGTCCGGCTCTTGCCGTTTCGACTGTACCTTGGACCCTTGCACGGTGGAGGTGGGCGGGTCTGCGCAGGCCAAGCGCCGCGAGGACTCGGGAATCGCCGCGCGTTCCTTGCGCAATCTAAGCGCCGCGCCGCGCGGGGAACTCGCGCCCAGGCAAAGCAAATTGGACGGGCGTCGTCTGTATGACGCGATGCCAGGCATACACTTTGTGCTGGACTTTGCCGGAACGGTGCTGTCGGTCAACCCTAGCGGTGCGGCCAAGCTCGGGTTTGCCGCCGCGGATCTCGTTAATGCCGATGTGCTGAAGGTCATCCATCCCGAGGACAGGAAGGCGGTGGCCAGGCAGCTGCAGTGTACGGCGGAGCAACCGGATCGCGTGTTTCAACGGGACTGCCGCCAGATCCGCAAGGACGGGACCATTCTCTGGGTTCAGCAGACGCTGCGCCAGATCGCGAACAACCGCGGGGCGCCCGTTATCCTGCTTACAAGCGAGGATATCAGCGCGCGTGTGGCGGCAAAAAGACGCCTGGCGCGCTATCGCAGGCAGCTCCAGGTGCTTACGTCGGCGCTGTCGCTGGCGGAGGAGCGCGAGCGCCGGCGCATCGCTTCCGACCTGCATGACTGCGTCGGACAGCGCCTGGCTCTGACCAAGATCAAGCTGGGCGCGCTGCAAGCGAGCGCCGCCACGGCCGACGTGGCGGCGTTTACGGAGATTCGCGAGCAACTTGATCGGGCAATCCACGCGACGCGCACGCTGAGCTTCGATTTGAGCTCGCCGGTTCTCCATGAGGTGGGGTTCGCCCCGGCGCTTGCGGAACTCGGCGAGCGCCTGGCGAAGGCGAGCGGGCTGCGCTTTGAATTGAGCGTCGAAGACGCGTGCGAGACGCTTGCCCTGGATATGCAGGTCATGCTGTATCGAATCGCGGAGGAGCTGCTGCTCAACGTGGTGAAGCACGCGTGCGCGAAGAACATGCTTCTCGCGCTGAGCAAGGCAGAAAACCAGATACGGATCACCATAGAGGACGACGGCATGGGACTCGACCCAGCTGCGTTCGCCGCTCGGCGACCAAAGTTCAAGGGCCTCGGCCTGCTCTCGGTGCGTGAGCGGCTTGCGAATCTTGGCGGGCGCCTGGAGATCCGTCGCGCGGGTGTGGCGGGAGGGACGCGCGCCATCGTGCATGCGCCCTGGGATGCTTGTGCGCTACGGGCAAACTCGACGCGCGCGATGGCGTAGTTGCTGGAGGCAATTGCCAAGGAGAATGGATATGACGACCACGCACATCGTGCTTGCCGATGATCACCGGCTCGTCGCCGAGAGTCTGCGCGCGCTGTTGGAGAAGGAACCCGACCTGAAGGTCGTGGGCGAGGCGGCGAACGGGCGCGAGACGCTCGCGCTGGTGCAGCGTCTGCGACCCGACCTGGTGCTGATGGACGCTTCGATGCCGGATCTCAACGGCATCGAGGCGACGCGCCGACTGCGCGCGACGCAGCCGCGCGTGGCGGTGCTGTGCCTGTCCATGCACTCCGCGCCGCGCTTCGTCGAGGCGATGCTCGAAGCCGGCGCCGCGGGCTATATGCTGAAGGACTGCGCGGGGGAGGAGTTGCTGCGCGCTATTCGCTTGGTGATGGCCGGCCAGGTATACCTCTCCCCGGCGATCTCCGGAGCGGTGGTGGAAGCGCTGCGCTCGCGCGCGCCGACGGCGGCTGCCGTGCGCGAGCATTCTCTCACCGACCGTGAGCGCGAGGTACTGCAGCTCCTGGCCGAGGGCTGCTCGACGCAGCGGATCGGCGCGCGGTTGAAACTGAGCGTCAAGACCGTGGCCACCCACCGCGAGCATCTCATGGCGAAGCTCGACATTCACAGTGTCGCCGGGCTGACCCGCTACGCGATCCAGGAAGGGCTGAGCGGCATCGAGGTCAGAACTTCGAACTGATCCCGGGGGGCATCGATCGTACACTCCTGCGGCGGCGCCCGGTGTGCTTGTGTGCGGGCGCGGGGCGTCGCTGATCGCGCGGCGTGCGACGCAGGCAGCATCAGAAATTTCCCCTCGCATAATAGGCGATTGGCCGATTGCGCCAGCGCGCAACGCCGTGCTTAATGCCGACTGAATTGTCTCCACTCCAATTCTGCTTTGGTTTAGAGCCATGGACAGCATCACGGTGCTCATTGCGGACGACCACGCGCCATTTCGGGCAGCGGTGCGCGATCAACTCGCGCAGGCGCCCGGCATCCGCGTGGTGGGCGAGGCGAAGGACGGCGACGAGGCGGTGGCGCAGGCGCGCGCGCTTGCGCCGAGCGTCGTCTTGATCGACGTGCATATGCCAAACCTGGGCGGCATCCCTGCTACCCGCGAGATCGCTGGTTCGATGCCGAACGTGCGCGTGATCGCGCTCTCCCAGTACGACGAACCAGCTATTGTGGAGGCCATGCGCGCGGCCGGCGCGGCCGACTACGTATTGAAAGACGAACTCTACGAGAAGCTGGTGCCGGCGATCCGTGCGGCGGTCACGGGCCGGCGCGGCTGAGCGTTGGGTGGCTCGACGTCCGTCGGGCCGCGTGCGTCAGAGCTTTACCGAAAAAAAATCAGCTTTTTGGAAGCGCCGCATCAGCGATTGACCGATGGCGCGCGCGAGCGTAAGGGTCGAAGCTGTACGAGTGTCTACGCCCGCGACGGCGCTCTGTGCCCTGTTCGCTCATGGCGCGGCACGGACAACAGAATTCCCAACTGATAGAAAAACCAAGGAGAGCTGCAATGCCTGCAATTGACTTGAACACGGGAACGAATTACGGAAACACGAACAAGAGGCAGAAGACGGAAATCGAAGACGATATCATCGACAAGCTGACGCACTACTCGGATGTAATGCGCACTGCCAACAGCATCAAGACGAGCGCGAACTTCCATCTGGATTCAAGAAAGATCAATAGCGATTACAAAGTCGAAATTCAGTGGAAGACTGGGGGCAAGGAGACCGTCGCGCTGGCTCTCGTGGACGAAAACTGCACGTCACTCGTCGATATCCAGGCCGGATTGAATGGAAGCCTCGGATCCAGCACCAACTGGCAGGTGACCTAGGTCGAGAAACTCGGCGCCTGTAAGGTCGGCCGTAACAGCACCTGACGAAACGCGTATCAGCTTTTTGGCATCGCAATATCAGCGATTCACCGATGGCGCCCGCTGGCGGCAATGGACGAGAATTGGCAACGGTTTGCAATGGTTCAGCTATGCGCACCGCCCGTTGGGTTCGAGTATCGCGATGCGGTGACGCCACAGGGCAGTGGGAGGGATCGGTTGCTGTGTGCGATTTCAAGTCCGATTTCTGACGAAAAAAGGAGCAGCGCGTGACTCTAATTATTCCCGGTGTAGAGGTCAAAGTCGTCAAGGAGGTGGTTGCGCCACAGTTGGCGCCATCCGGTGTTCTCGGGCTGGTGGGGTTCACGGAGAAGCAGCCGGGCGTGGGGCGCGCATCGAGCTGGAGCCGCTTTATCGAGTTGTTTGGTTCGGGCTCGGCCTGCAGCATGCCCGAGGCGGGACAGGCATTGGCCAACGGTGTGTTCGAACTGGTGGTGTCGCCGTTGAAGGCCACCGCCGGCGCGGCCGCCAGCTTCAAGATTCCGGTCGCGCAGGGCAACGGCACCGCATTCACCCTGACTGCGCGCTCCGCTGGCACCTGGGCCAACGGCCTGAAGGTTACCGTCGCGTCGCGCCAAACCCTGGAGGACAAGACCGTATTCGACCTCACTGTGCAGCGTCCCGGTTCGGAGGAGGTGGAGACCCACCGAAATTTGACGGCAGATGACGGCGATCGCAACGTCAGCACGGTGGTCAACGCCCAGTCGCAGATCGTGACGATCGCCCAGGGCGCGAGCGCGAAAGCGCCGAAGAGCAACGATGCGGACAACGTCTACCAGCTTGCAGGGGGCAAGGACGCCGGTGCCGATGATTACAGCAGTGCGCTGGCCGCGCTGGAGAACGAGCCGGACGTGGACATGGTGCTGATCGCGGTGCAGGACTTCTCGGACCCGAAGACCGTGGCGAAGATCTACAGCAGCGCGATCAGCCACTGCGAGCGCATGAGCACCGCCAGCAAGGGACGCATCGGCTTCGGCCAGGTGGCGCCGAGTGGCGAGGTTAAAGCGTGGATCGGCATGGCCGAGAACCTAGTCTCGGATCGTTTTGTCATGCTTGCGCCCCACGGCGTGTGCGGCGCCGTGGCCGGTCGGGTCGGCAGCCTGGATTATTTTCAGTCGCCCACCTTCAAATCGTTGTCGGGCATGGGTGACCTGTCGGCGGCGCTCGGCGTTGAGGACCAGCAGGCCCTGCTCAAGGCTAACGTGGTGCCGGTGGTCAACCAGCGCGGACGCGGAATCATCGTCGTGCGCGGCCTCACCACCGACGGCGACCAGATCAGCGTGCGCCGGGTGGCGGACCGGGCGGTGCGCGGCGTGAAGCTTATCGGCGAGCTTTTCATCGGACGTCTCAACAACGAGCTTGGACGGGGAGCGCTGAAGCAGAAATTGATGGAGTTTTTGGTGCAGATGGAGAAGGACGGCGCGATCGTTCCCTCCACCGACGGATCTGACCCGGCGTTCAAGGTCAACGTCTATTCCAGCCAGGATGATTTTGCCAAGGGCATCGTGCGAATCGATCTGGCGGTGCGCCCGGTACGCGCCATCGATTACATCTACGCCACCATCTTAGTGCAAGTCTAACGGGAGCCAGATATGCCGACCGTATTCTCAGCCAACCGCAGCAGCGTCCTGGTCGACGGAGAGGCAATCGAGGGCCTCCAGTCCCTGGCTTTCCGCGTCGTCACCGAGCGCGAGGATATCCGCGCCGTAGGCAGCGTCGAGCGCATCGCCGTAAGCTTCGGCCTGCGCACCGTGCAGGGCGAGATCATCGTGCGCTCAGCCAGTTTCAAGCTCGACACCCACTTGCAGGAGCAGTCGAGTTTCCAGTTGGTGGCGAATCTGAAGAAGGACGAGGCGACGGATTCGCCCAAGCGCACGCTTTCCTTCGACGACTGCGTCGTCGAGAACAAGGATTTCAGCGTCGGCGCCGGCGGCACCGTGGTCACCAGCTACGCCTTCAGCGCGACACGCGTACGCGAGGAGTAAATTCATGCCCGCCCGTATCGTCGAGGCGGACGGCGCCAGCTTCGCTGTACATTTCCAGGGGTTCGGCAACCCGCTTCAGGTCGAGCCACCGAGCGGTCGAGCAGCCTGCCTGATGCCC
Organism: Burkholderiales bacterium; assembly: GCA_014860395.1. GTDB lineage: Bacteria > Pseudomonadota > Gammaproteobacteria > Burkholderiales > SG8-39 > 2-12-FULL-64-23. Next base: position 32,188 of record JACZJU010000041.1, read on the forward strand.
TGGCGTTACCGGCAACACCTGCATGCGCTGAACGCTTGCATCAGTGCAGAGGGCGCGACGTTGAATCTGGACTGGCGCCGCTTTGCCGCCCAGGTGCTCGACGATTCCGGCATAGCGCAGACGCAGCACGACGAACTGGCGCCGCTCGCGTTGTGGTGGGCGGCCGGCGGCGACGAGGAGCCTCGATCTGCGCCGCAGGCCGGCGCCTGGGTGGAACTGGGTAGCGCGCGCGTGCGGCTGCAAACCTGGAGCGAGCGCCAGCGCCTGTCGGCGCTGATCGCCGCGTTTACCGAGGGCACCGACGGCGGCGATTGGTTCGACGCTGTTGGCTATCTTGATTCCATGGTACGCGAGAGCGTCGCCGAACTCGTCGGCGCACACGCCGTGGATGAACTGGACGCCGCCGCCACGGCGGGCTTGTTGCACGCTACGGTGGCACTCAATGTGCTCGACCCGGACGCCGAAGCCCTGGTGCACGGCGGCGCGCAGGCGCAACAGGTGGCTGCGCGCACCCTGCGCTTGTGCCGCGCCTTGGGCTGGACGCCGTCCCAGGTTTGGGCCGCCCCGGCCGCGGAAGTGGACCGCTTGCTCGCGCTGCTGGATCTGCTCGAGCCGGGAACCCGTCACGTGGCCGCGCCCAGTTCCCGACTGGCCGAACATCCCGATGCCGTGGTCATCAATATCGACGACGTCGACGACGCTATTTCATGAGCATAAGCAGCGAACTGTTGACTGCCCGCATATTGGCGCCGCTCGCGCATACCCTGCGCGAGGCGACCGAGCGGCTCGGGCTGAACGTCAACGGTGAAGCTATGGACGAGGACCCGCAAGCGGCCGGATTTGCGCCGGATTTTGCTGCGGCCGCCGCCGTGACGGGCGAACGTGCGGCACCAAGCGCTGCGGCGTCCCGCTCGTCCCAGCAGGGCGGTGCGGATTCGGCTTCGGCTGATGCGTCCGCTGCAGCGACATCCAATGCATCCGCGCCGGGCGACGCTGCTGCGGCCGCTGCCGCGCCCGCCGGACATACTGCGCCTACCGCAGCGAAACCGCCTGCTGCCGCGCAGTTCCCAGGCAGATCAAATGCGGCTCCCGCTTCTGTCGCCGCTGCGGCGCAGGGCGCGGACGTATCCGCTACTGCTACGCAAGCTCAGAAAGCAACCGACGCCAAGGTGGTGCCGGCGTTTGGCGATGCGGCCGTAGATGCCGCGCCGCGCGCTTCGGTCGGCGCATCTCCGGGAATCGACGCAGAATCGACCTCTGGATCCGGCCGAACGGCTCCGCACAGCGCGATCGAACGCGGCCTGCCAATTTCTCCGCGGGTCGATGATGGACGCGAGTCAGCGCCGGTGAGTGACCGGCCTGCGTCCCCTCCTGCAGCAGGCCGGCGCGTCGCTAGCGCTGCGCCGTCGCCGCGCATGGCGGCTGTGCGAACTCCAGCGCCCCAGCCCACGGAAGACGTGCCGTCTCCGAGGCGTGCGGCGGTGCTCGCTTCCCGAAACACGCTGAGCGCACGCGCCGCAGCGGCGCGCACATCGGGTTTGTCGCGGGCGATTTCGACTGCCGCCTATACCCAGGCGCTGGTGGCCGCCCCATCCGGCGCAAATCGTTCCGTCGCTACGGATTCTGCGCAATTCATGTTGCCGCAAGAAGTCCGAAACGATTCGGCCGTTGTGGCCGCCGACGCCGTAAGTATCCAATCGCAACAGGCCGGATGGGTCGCCGCAGCGCGCCCGATGACGGCTCCCTCGCAAGGTGCGGTCCCGGTGCGGCGCGTGCACGCGGCGCAAGCGGCGAACGCCGAGTCCGTCGCGGCGCCCGCGCTGGATGCTGCTACCGCACCGGCACGCCTGCCCGTGACCAGACATAGTGCCGCCCGACGGGTGGCAGGTGCACTGGAGCCCACCCTGGATCGGGCCTACGACGCTACCAATCGGGCGCTGGCGAGGGATGTTGAGGGCCGCGCCGGCGCGGACTCCGAACCCGCGGCGGAATCTGCGCCCGCGCCGCAGGTCAGCAACACGTTCAACGTGAATGTGGATCTGCGCGGCGACGAGGGTACTGCTGCCGCTGACCGCGAAGCCTTGCGCGATGCGCTGGTGGCGGTGTTGCGCGAATCGGCGCGGCGCCAGGGACTCGACGTATGAGCAAGTCGGGCATCGCCACTGCCTACCAGGCGAAAGTGGGTTCCTACACGGCGAGCAGCGATGCGCGCAAAGGGGACCGCCTGTTGCTCAATCTGGTGGTGGAATTGGGGATGGACGGTGCGGGAGGACGTTGCGTTGCGGAACTGTCGGGCACCGACTGCGCACCTGTGAAGCTGGGTGAGGCGGTAAGCGTGGAGTTGGACGCGGGCGAGGGAATGACCAGCGTATTCACCGGCGAGGCTGCTGCGGTGGAGGTTACGGCCACCAGCCAGCGGGTCACCGCTTGGGATGGAATGGCGATGCTCGGCTGCACGGAAGTCGAGGAAGCCTACGAGGATGTCACCGCGGACTTCGTGGTCAAGGATCTGATGGAGAAGGCCGGCGTGACGCCGGGGACAGTTGCGAAGGGGCCCGATCTGCCGGCATATGCCGTGCATCGCGGCCCGCGCGCGCTGGCGCACCTGCGGCGGCTGGCCGAAATGTGCGGCGCCGACCTCTACACCGACGGCGAAGGCAAAGTGCATTTCGACGTGCCCAAGCAGGGCGGCGCTGATCACGAGTTCCAGTTCGGCGAGAACATTCTCGTGATGGCCTTGGAACAGCCGGGCGCTCGCGCAGATAGCGTCGAAGTCTGGGGCGAGGGCGCAGCGAGCGCCAAGGGCGCCGACAAGGCCCACTGGTTGAGTACGGACCTGTCCGGCGTGAATGGCAAAGCCTCCGTCGATGACAGCGGCAAGGCAGCGCAAGGCAAACTCGGCGATCGCCCGATGCGCATCCTCAACGGTGCGCTGCGTTCGGGATCCGCAGCCGGCGACAGCGCAAACGCGCGCATGGACGCCGTTGCATCGCGCTGGATCCGCGGCCGTTTGGAGGTTTTCGGCGCGCCGGGCGTAATGCCGGGGGACTTGGTGGAGGTGAAAAAACTTCCAAGCGACCACGCGGCGGCAAAATTCCTGACCGGCGGGACCAAGCTGCGCGTGCGCTGCGTGCGCCATGCCCTGGACCGGCGCCGCGGGTTAATCACACGCATCGAGTTCTGACGCCATGACCGTGCGCGTAGGCAAGATCGAACTCACCGGCGTGCAGAGCCTGCACACCGAGGAAGCGCGCACCCTGGTCGAGCAGCGCGTCCCGGAACAGCAGGGCAGTACTTTCCAGGACCTGGGTCGCGACCCGGTGACCATAGTGCTGGAGGGACTGCTGCTGGGCGAGGAAGTGCAGTCCAACCTGGAGACATTGCGCGCCGCCCAGGCCAAGGCCGAGGCTCTGTCGTTCGCCGCCGATATCGCCGTGGGGACCGAACTCACCGAAGTGGTGATCGAGGACTTCCGTGTGCGGCAGGTGGCGGGCTATCGCAATCGTTACCGATTCACCATGCGGCTGCGCGAACATGTCGAGCCGCCGCAGCCCGCGGCGGCGGCTACGGCGCCGGTCGATGCTTCGGTAGCGGCGGACGCGGATGCGTGGAGCGAAGGCACGGTCGGCGCGGCGGCAGTGCTGCAGGACCCGGCGTCGTTGTCCGACGCGCTGGCGGAAAAGCCGGAACTGCTGGAACACCTGGACATGGACGATCTGGGTGCGGCGGTGGCGAACAACATGGACAGCCTGAGCGGCGCCAATCTTGGTGGAATGCTGGGGACTCTGGGCGAACTCGATCCGGACAAGGCCTCGGGCTTCATGGGGTCATTGAGCAAGGCCGGCGCCTTGGGCCAGGTGCTCAACAAGTGCCTGCAGGAAGGGCCGGCGCTGCTGGAGAAGCTGAAGAAGCTCGACATGAGCAAGCTGGGCTCCCTGTTCCAGGCACTCACCGGCGGGCTGGAGTTTCTCGGTCAGCTGAAGAAGGTCGCCGACGCAGCCAGCAAGATCGCCGGCGACGTCAAGGATCTGAAGGTGCCGCCGGAACTCGCGCGCATCCTCAAGCGGTGAACCGCCATGAGCACGACTGCCGATGTAGTGCGCGACGTGGGCGACCTGGTGAAGGAGCTGAAGGCTTTGCTGGAGACCAAGACCGCGCAGGCGGTGCCGCAGATCGCGGCGGACTTGGGCGCGCAGGAGCAGTTGCACCAGGGTATCGACGCTTTGAAGGTGCTGCTGGACAAGATCATCGAATGGGTGGATGTGTTGCGCCATTCGGTAGTCGATGCAGACGCACTGGTGGCGTTGGTCGGATTCCTCCCCGGCTTGGTCGCAACCGTGGGCGACGTCATCAAGGAATCCGGCGATGCCCTTGCAGAGCTGGGTCTCGATCTTGGCGATGTCGCTGCGACCACGGGCGCGATCTCCGGACACATCGGCAAGGTCTCGGACGTGCTGGAGGTAGGTGCGGACGCTGCGGAGGCGGCTGTGCAATTGGCGGCGCCGGAAGAACTGCCCGGGCTGGCCAAATCTCTCACAGGTTTCAGAACGACGTTGTTGGAGCTGAAGAAGCCGCCGACGACCGATCCATCCCAGGACGCCACGAAGACGGCGGTCCCGGGCCTGACGTAACTAGACGCAAAGGAGCACTACCATGGCAGAGCCTACCGACCCCAATACTCCTCCCGCCGAGACAACCCAAGCGACGTCCAATGTGCCGGCCAAGACGACGCAAGCGGATGTGACGACTGTCGCGTCCGACGCACAGTCCGTCGCCAGCCGCGCCGACAATCCGTTTCAGGCCATCGCGATACTGATCCGCTCGCTGCGTTCCTCCCTGGAAGGCAGCAAGACCACGGAGCAGGCGCCGCGCTGGGTGCGCATCGTGCGTGTGCGCGAATTTCAGGATCCAGTTACCGGCGACGCCGATGCGGTAGCCAAAGGCGTCATAGCGGCCATAGGCGGATTCGGTCAGGCTATCGCTTACATTCAGAAATTCACGCTCATTGCACGCGACCTCCTGACCCAGGGCGATGCGGCGAAAGCGCTGGTGGAAGTGTCGGCCGAATTCATCAAGACCGCCACCAGCACGGAGTTCATCAACTCGTTGGAAGCCGCGGTAGGCCAGCCTAAGAGTCCCAGCAGTCCGCTAGAGGCCGTGGGCAAGGGGGTAGATTTCGTAGTCGAAGTCGCCGACAAGGTGCCTTCCCCAGAGGATCTGGACGTCATCGGGCGCGAACTCTATCTGCTGCAGTGCGTCGTGCAGCTGGAAGGCGGCACCGTGGAACCCAAGACCGAAGCCCACGTGGATATCGCCAAGACCGGCAAACTGCGCCTGGTCCAGTGGGGCTTCGCCCAGAAACTGCCCTTGTTCAACCTCGGCAAGGACGCAAAGGTGGAAATCGGCTATCTGGGCGCGCGTCGCATCTGGGAGGCCGACGCCGCGCAACTTCCCATAAAGAGCACGGCAAAGTGGGGGGAAGCACCTGCACTGGAGGAAGTATTTGATTTGGGCTTCACCGGCGCCAACGAGGGCATTGACCTGTCGGAGGCGAACGCGGTGCTGGAGGCATTGGGATACACAGAGCCCGCTGTCAGCGACAAGAAAGTGTTCGGCCCCGAACTCGCTCGCCGGCTGCGGCGCTTCCAGGTAGTCAACGGCCTGAAGGTCACCGGCAAGATGGACAACTCGACCATCAACCGGCTCATGCATCTGGATTTCGATTCCCAGATACTGAAGCGGGCGAAGCGCTTCCGCGCCGACGATCTGCCGGTGGGATTCGATGACACCACGAATGGCCCCGCGCCCGACACCAAGCCCGGCACCAAACCTGATACCACGACGGACACCAAGGCGGACACCAAGGCGGACACCAAGGCGGAAACCAATGCAGACGCGGACACCAAGACAGACACCAAGAATGAGCCCAAGAAGAAGTGATGGCGCGAGCGTATTAGCGCGGGTTGTTTGCGGAGCACACGACCTTGGGTGATCCGGTCGCCATCATTCGCGCCATCGTGCGCGATGAAATGCAATCGCTCCGCCTGGGAGACCTGGCGGTAGTGACCAGCGTATTCCCACACAGCGGGGACGACGATGGCAACAATTACGAGTGCAACGTGAAGCTACGTGAAGGCGAGCTCGAACTGCGCAAGGTGCCCATCGCCACGCCCCACGTGGGCATGGTGAGCGCGCCGGCGGTCGGCGACTTGGTGCTGATCACCTACGTTGGCGGCGATCCCAATCGCCCTATCGTAGTCGGGCGTTTGTACTCGGAGAAAGCCAACCCGCCATTGCACGAGGAGAACGAATGGCGGGTGGAATCGCCGCTGCAAAGCACCACCTCGATCGCCATCGACAAGGACGAGTCGGTGGTGGTGAGCGCGGGCAAGACCATAGTCACGATAAAGAAAGACGATGCGATCGAGATCGTGGGCGAGACCGACCTGAAGATCGAGGTCAAGGGCAACGTGGAGCTCAAATGCACCGACTGCAAGATAGACGCTTCGGGCAACATCGATTTGGGTGACGGCGGCGCGGGTGTCATCACGGAAGAAAGCCATAAGTGCTATTTCACCGGCAAGGCGCTGGTGCCGTCCAAGACCGTCAAGGCCAAAGGCTGAACATGCCCGCACCTGTTTCTGCACAGATCGAAGGCCCCGCCAATGGCTTCCTCCAATCCGGCGGCATCATGGGCGAGGACGCCCCCGGCCTGGCAAAAGCGATTGCCGACAGCACCGGTCAGGCGCTCAGCATGTTCTTGTCCATGGCCCAGGTGATGCCGGGAATTCCCGCGCCCTGTGATCCCATCAGCGGCAGTGGCGCCACCGCGGGTCCCGGCATGTTCATGCCGCCGCCCGCCGGCGGCCCCGGGGCGTCACAGATCGAAAGTCCGGCCGAGGGTTTTCTGAGCGGCCAGGGTATCCAGGGCGAGGACGCGGGCGCGCTGGCAAAGGTGATCGCCGGTGGCCTCGCACAGGCGCTCACGCTGTTCACCGCCCAAGGCATGGTGATGCCGGGCATCGCCATCGCCGGCTTTGTCACCGCCGCCCCGGGCATGCTCATGCCGGTGCCGCTGCAATCGCAGTTGAAACCGATAGTAGACGGCTTGATGCAGCAGAACGGCTTGCGCGGTGACGATGCGCCCAAACTTGCTCAGGCCATCGCCCAGTCGATAGACGTGGCGCTCACCATGTTCGCGTCCCAGGTCATGGTGTCACCGGGCATCGCTTGTGCTCCAGGCGCGTCCGCGGCACCGGGGCGGTTGATGTGATGCGCAACCTGTCGGGCCAAATGGCGGCGCAATCGCGCGGCGCGGGAGCATTCCCTGTGAATGTCCGACGAGTCTGCGGCTGAAGCCATGGCAGCGCAGCCCTACGGCACCGATATCAAGCTCAACTTCGCCCGCGGCGGCGAGGTGGACTTCGCCTATGGCCCGAATGGACTGGATACCGTGAGCGGCGTGGACAATCTGGTACAGGCACTCACCATGCGGCTGCTGGTGGACCGGGGAGAGCTGTCAGGGCTCGGACATCCGCGCTTCGGCAGCCACATCCGCGACCTCATCGGCGAGCCGCAGGACTCAGCCAACATGGAACTGCTTCGCCGCTACGTGCGCCAGGCGCTATTGCAGGATCCGCGCGTGGCGGAAGTGGTGCAGGTCGTGGTCACACGGCGGCTCGACGACCGCGCATCGGTGGACATCGTGGCGCGGGTGCTGGCCGCCAGCGGCGAGGCAGCCCAGGTCGAGGTGACTTTCGATGCCGGCTGATATTCCGTTCCAGAAAAAAGACTTCGCCGGCCTGGTGAAGGATCTGCTGGAGGACGTGAGGTCCGGCAGCGGCGGGCGCATCGCGCTCACCGACGCCGCCGAAGGCAGCGTGGTGCGTACCCTGATGGAGGTATTCGCGCGCGAGCTTGCGGTTTGCTACGAGCAACTCGACATGATCTACCGTTCCGCATACCTGGACACGGCCACGGGCGCGTCGCTGGACAATGTCGTGGCGCTGCTGGGCATACAACGGCGCCGCGCCGGGCATCTGGAAGGCTCTGTCACATTCGGCCGCGGCCAGCCGGCGCCGGAGGACATCCACATTCCCGCGGGCACGCTGGTGTCCGGGCGCAAAGCGCCCGAGTTTGCAACAGTGGAGGATGCGGTGCTGCGCAAAGGCGAGAGCGCCGTGAGCGTGGGTGTGCGCGCGCTGGAACCGGGCGGCGAAACCGTGGGACCCGGAATCCTCAGCGTGATGCCACGCCCCATCGCGTTGATCGATCAACTGCACAACGCCGGCGAGCTTATTCTGCGCCAACGTGAGGAGACCGATGAGGAACTTCGCGACCGCGCGCGCCATCTCGTAAGCACCGCCAACACCGGCACGGTTTCATCGCTCGAACAGGCGGCGCGTTCGCTGGGGATCGTGGACGTGAAGGTGCTGGAGGATCATCCGGGCGAGGTGCGTCTGGTGTTGGGCGATGCCGACGTTTCCATGGAGTTGGCGGATCAGGTGCGCGCCCGCGCCGAGGAAGTGCGCCCGGCCGGCGTGATCTTGAATACTTCACCGGCGACCCGCGTCTGGGTTCAGGTCACGGCGACCCTGGAACTCGACGTCGATCTGCCCGACCACCAGAAGAAGGCAATCGAATCGGAGCTGTGCGCCAGACTCGAGGATTATTTCGGCAAGCTCAAGGTGGGCGAAATGGTGCGTGCGGTAAAGGTGCGCAACCTTCTCACCAGTCATGACGCGGTGGCGGCCTTCTATGCCGTACCGGGCGTGAACTTCCTGGAGCCGTTCGTGTGGGAAGAGAACCAACTCAAGGCGATGAGCACCCGCTATCTGGTGAACCAGGATGTGATCGTGGGCAGCGCCGAGCGTGTCGGCTTGTACGTCCAGGCCTTGCCCATACGCCTGATCCTGGAGCCGCCCAAGGTCAATGTCTGGGTCGATGTCACCCTTACGCTCAAACCCGGCCAGGAGTCGAAGCCCGCGGAAGAGAAGGCGCGGGCCGTTGTGAAGCTCCTGTTGGAGGAGGTATCCAAGCCCCTTACTGGGCCCGAAGACGCGGCAGATCTGAAATACGACGATATTCAGGGAAAGCTGAAAGATCTTGCGTCGCGCCTGCGCGTCACCGTCATTCACGAAGGCGACGGCCGCGTGGTGGAACTCGACCGGGCAGGCCACACCGACCAAGTCGGAGGCCGCGAGCAGCCCCTGCTGCGAAATGTCGTGGTGAAGCCGGGAGACGCACAGTGACCGCCGACCCGCGCGCGCGCCTGGAACGCATGCTCGCGTTGCTGCCGCTGATCTACACCGCGCAGCCGCGCAACAGTGCCGTGGGCACTGTGCTGCAGGTCATGGCCGCGGCGCTGGCGCGGCTCGACGATGACATGAAGCGTGTACTGCACGATCGTTGGGTTGGTCTCGCCACCGGGGCGCGATCCGGCGCGCGTGACGACAGCGCATTGGAATCGCTGGGGCACTTGGTGGACTTGAGGCGGCTTTCCGCCCGGCTCGAACCCGAAAAAACGGACGTCAAGTTCGATGGCGTCGTGGTGCTGAGCTTCGCTACCGCCGATAAGCTGGACGAAGCCGCGCGCGAGATCGCGTTGGCATTCCCCGAACTGAACCTGGAATCCGACAAAAAAAACCAGACGCTCACGGTGCGCGCCGCCGACGCGGCGGACCCGGGCGGGCGTCCGATGAAGCGCCTATCTTTGCTGCTCAATCCGGAGGCGGCCGAGGGCTATCGGCAGCGCCTGCTCATCACCACCCGGGTAACGACCCGCGGACTCGCCACACCCCGCGCCCTGCTCAGCCTCGCCATCGCGTCGCTGGGAGCTGATCCCTGTCCGCGTTCATACCGCCAGCAGGACGCGACCGTGGCGTGGGGCGTGCGTCCGGGTGTGCGGCGCACCTGCGCCATGTGCAGCAGTACCGGCGTTGGCCACTGTCCCAACCGCGAATCGCGACTGGTGGAGGCCTGGATCACGGAAAATCCGCCGCAGGAAGTGCATCACCAGGAGAGCGCGCAGCGCCTGCGCCGCACGTTCACCGTGCAAAACGTCAGCCTCCTGCCGGACCGGCCGGTGGTGCGCTTGAGTACCGGCGAGCGACCGGCTGTCTACCCGGGGGTACAGAACCGCAATTCCGGCGAGATCACGCTCTATGCGGGAATACTGCGGCCCGGTGAACTCCTGACTCTAATGCCGGGCGTCACGCCGGAGGAGGCCGCGCCATTCGACAGCTATGACGGCAGCGGACACCATTCCTGGCGCCTGCAGTCGCCGCAGGGGCGTGCCACGCTGGCGGCGGCGGACGGCAGCGAGCGCGACGTGTCCAACTCGGTGTTCTACCTTTGGGGGGACCGTTTCGATGATGAGAAGTCGGTGCTGGGCGGGGTGGGGCACGAGGAGGGCATGCACTGCGGCGTGCTGGAACAGATGGTACGCACCCCCCGGCTGCACACTGGCGACAACGAGTGGATGCTGCTCACCTTCGCCAAGCCCGAGAGCACCTTCGACGAAGAAACTTCGCTATTTGCCGATGCGGACGTCAAGGACGGCACCCGCTTTGCTCTGTTCGATAGGGACGTAGCCTCGAGCAGCGGCAAGTTTGCCGCAGGTCTGCTCGCGTCATTCGCACACACCGAGGTTGGCGCCGGCGAGACCGACGATGCAGATGACCTGCTGCCGCGGCTCGATCTGGACCTGGAGTGGGTGGCGCGGCCGCCTGCCACCTTCCGCCTGCGCGTGCCGCGCAACAACTGGGTGATCGATGCATCGCGTCGCGGCGCCCTGGGCCTGGTGCGCGCCGAGGTCGAGCAGGCGCGGGCGGCCGGTGTGCGGGCGCTTGTCGATTTTCCGGAGCCGGAGCAAAGGGAAAAGCATGACACCAGCGAGCGCCTGCAATTGCGCGCCAGCGTCGACTGGCGCGAATCCGCCGGCGTCGCTGAAACCGGTCCGGCGATCGGGCTGCGTGCAACCCGGCAGGAGCGCCATGCCGTTGCCGACGGGCGCCTCGCGCTGCTTGGTCGCTTCGGCCAGTCGCGCCTGGATTGGAGCCGGGTCGGCTAGGCGCCCGCCATAGGATCAGGAGGAGGATTTGGGAATGTGCAAAAAGGAACCGGTATGAAAGACCAACATGATCTTCGCGGACGCGTCACCATCTGCCTGCGCGAACCCGGCGGCCGCGTCGTCGAAGTGCGGCGAGTCGACAATCTCATCACCACCGCCGGGCGCATGCTGCTCGCCAAGTTGTTCACGGGCGCGCTGCAGACGCCAAACCTGACGATCGCCGTGGGCGGCAAGGACGATCCGGCGGCCGCCGTCACCGACGTCGGCCTCGGGGCGCGCCTGGATGCGGCGGAGGCCACTGTGCCCAGTCTGGAGGAGATGGAGGAAGAGGGCGAGCAGCGCGTGGTCGCTACCATTTCCGCCACCCTGCCCGCCACCGGCGCCGCCGCCG
>JACZJU010000268.1 GCA_014860395.1 Burkholderiales bacterium
TGTGACCATTCCCGCTTCGGCCATCTACAATCAGGCGGGGATCCCGATGATCAGCGGCTCCGCGACCAATCCGCAGTTGACCGAGCAGGGTTTCAAGAACGTGTTCCGCGTGGTCGGCCGCGACGATCAGCAGGGTCCGGCGATCGCCAGCTACCTGGCGAGCGAAGTCAAGCCCAAGACCGTGGCGGTGATCGATGATGCCACCGCGTATGGCGAGGGCCTGGCCAACGAAGTCGAGAAGACGCTGAAAGCAGACGGCATAAAAGTGTTGCCGCGCGAGAAAGGCACCGACAAGACCGCCGACTTCAAGGCGATTCTCACCAAGCTCAAGGGCAAGAAGCCGGACGCGGTGTTCTACGGCGGCATGGACGCGACCGGTGGGCCGCTGATGAAGCAAGGGCGCGAGCTCGGCATCAAGGCGGTGTTTGCCTTCGGCGACGGCGCCTGCACCGACAAGATGCAAGAGCTTGCCGGCGCTGCCGCGGAGGGCTTGCTGTGCTCGCAGGCCGGCCTCCCGGTCCAGGCCGCGAACAAGAAGTTCCTCGACGCCTACAAGGCGAAATTCAACATCGATCCCATCCTGTATGCTCCGTTTACCTACGATGCAGCCAACCTGTTGATCGAGGCGATGAAGAAAGCGGATTCGTCCGATCCGGCGAAATACCTGCCTGAGCTCGCCAAAATCAGCTACGAGGGTGCGAGCGGCAAGATAGAGTTCGACGACAAAGGCGATCGCAAAGACGCCGAAATGACGATCTTCACCATGAAGGGCGGCAAGATCGAGCCGATCGCGATCATCAAGGGCGGCAAGACCATCAAATTCGAGGACTACCTCAAGGCGGCTGAAGCTGCTTCGGCCGCACCTGCTGCGGATGCGGCCGAGGCACCCAAAGCCGCGCCTGAACCTGCGATGGCCGCGGAGCCGGCGAAAAAGTAAGCGCGGAGCTTTGATCCGTATTCTGCGCGCAGCAAGAACGGCGCCTTCGGGCGCCGTTTTCTTGTGCGCGTGCGCAGCTTGTCCGGACAACGCGAGGGGCGATTCCCGTCCCATGGTCATTGCTCGCAGGCTGCCGCGGCCGATCTTAGGCAGAACCGCTTTGCGTTATTCGTGCCTTTGCGTTTAAATCCGCTCAGGCATGGACATCTTTCTACAGCAGATCATCAACGGGCTCACCCTCGGGAGCGTCTACGCCATCGTCGCGCTGGGTTATACGATGGTGTACGGCATCATCCAGCTGATCAACTTCGCCCATGGCGAGCTGGTGATGATAGGCGCCATGGTGGCATTCACGGTAATCGGCGCGCTCGCCGACACGGCGCTGCCGCCGGTGCTGATCGTCTTTGCCGGCATACTCGCTGCAGTTCCGGCGTGCATGCTGGTCGGCTACGCCATGGAGCGCGTCGCCTACCGGCCGCTGCGCGGCGCACCGCGCCTCGCGCCGCTGATCACGGCCATAGGCATCTCCATCATCCTGCAGCATCTGGCGATGCTGATCTGGAGCCGCAACCCGCTGGCTTTTCCGCAGATCATTCCGCTGGTGCGCTTCTATATCGGCGGCGCGATTATCACCGGGGTGCAAATTGCCATTATCCTGGCTTCGGTGTTGATGATGGGAGCGCTGACGTTGATGGTTTATCGCACCAAGCTCGGCATCGCCATGCGCGCGACATCGCAGAACCCGCAGGTCGCCGGCCTGATGGGCATAGACATCAATCGCATCATCTCCTTCACTTTCATCGTCGGCGCCGGCCTGGCGGCGGTCGCCGGCGTGATGGTCGGGACTTACTATGGCATTGCCCACTACAGCATGGGTGCGCTGCTCGGCATGAAGGCATTCTCGGCAGCCGTGCTGGGCGGAATCGGTAATCTTGCCGGGGCGATGCTGGGCGGCATTTTGCTCGGCGTCGTCGAAGCCCTGGGTGCGGGTTACATCGGCGACCTGACCAATAATGTTTTCGGCAGCAATTACCAGGACGTGTTCGCTTTCCTGGTATTGATCGCAGTGCTGGTGTTCCGGCCCTCCGGATTGCTCGGCGAGCGGGTGGGAGACCGCGCTTGAAGCCCACAACACGAAACGTCGGACGCAAGTCGGGATGGGGCGAATGAATATTTTCGCTCATCCGCGAGCGAAGTGGGTTGGCTTCGCGCTGATTGCGATCGCGCTGATCGGGTTGCCGTTCGCGCTCGCATCGGCGGGAACAGCCTGGGTGCGCATAGCCAATCTTGCGATTCTGTTTACCTTCCTGTCGCTGGGCCTGAACATCGTCGTCGGCTTCGCCGGACTGCTCGATCTGGGATATATCGCGTTCTATGGCGTGGGCGCGTATGTCTATGCTCTGCTTGCGTCGCCGCATTTCGATCTGCACCTGCCGTTCTGGGTGATTTTGCCGATAGGTGCGTTGGTTGCCTGTCTGTTCGGCGTGCTGTTGGGGGCGCCGACGCTCAAATTGCGCGGCGACTACCTCGCCATCGTCACCCTGGGTTTCGGCGAGATCGTGCGCATTTTCCTCAACAACCTGTCGCAGCCGATCAACATTACCAACGGGCCGCAGGGCATTTCGCGCATCGATCCGTTCAGCTTCGGCTCCTTCAGCTTCAGCCAGAACGAGATCATCCTCGGCATCGATTTTTCCGGGCCGATCAAGTATTACTACATCCTGCTGGTGATTCTGCTGCTCGCAATCGTGGTCAACTTGCGGCTGCAGCATTCGCGCATCGGCCGCGCCTGGGAGGCGATACGCGAAGACGAGACTGCGGCGCGGGCGATGGGCATCGATACCACCCGCATCAAGCTGCTGGCATTCGCCATGGGCGCCTCCTTCGGCGGCGTCGCCGGCGGCATGTTCGCCGCCATACAAGGTTTCATCAGCCCGGAAAGCTTTGTCCTGGTCGAATCCATCATGGTGTTGTCCATGGTGGTGTTGGGCGGCATGGGCAATGTCTGGGGAGTGGTGCTGGGAGCGGTGCTGCTTTCGTTCGTACCGGAACTGCTGCGCTACACGGTCGAGCCGCTGCAGAAATCTCTGTTCGGGCGGTCGATCATTGAGCCGGAGGTCATCCGCATGCTGTTGTTCGGCCTTGCTCTGGTGCTGATGATGCTGTATCGGCCCGCAGGCTTGTTGCCGTCGGCGATCAGAAAACGCGAACTGGCAAAGACGGATAAATGAGCGATCGGCAAGAGCAGGGAGCGGGAGCCCCGCCCGGCCCGGATGCGACTGAGCTCGATCGGCGCCGGACGCCGACAGCGCAGATGCAGGAGCCGGGACAGCGGATCGGAGGCGGTGCCCTGCTCGAATGCACGGAACTCGACAAGCGCTTTGGCGGTGTGCTCGCGCTGGCCGAAGTCGGTTTCACCATTAACCGCGGCGAGATCTACGGGCTGATCGGCCCCAACGGCGCCGGCAAGACCACGCTGTTCAACACGCTCACGGGAATCTACCCCTGCGATACGGGCGGATTCCGCTTCGATGGCGAGCCGCTCGCGGGTTTGAGGCCAGATCAAATCGCGGCGCGGGGCATCGCGCGCACGTTCCAGAACATCCGCTTGTTCGGCAATCTCTCCGCCCTCGACAACGTAATGATCGGGCGCCACGTGCGCACGCGCGCCGGCGTGTTCGGCGCGATCCTGCGCACGCGCGCCACACTTGAAGAAGAGGCGGCAATCGAGAAGCGCGCGCTTGAATTGCTTGGATACGTGGGCATTGCCGCACGCGCCAACGACGTGGCGCGGCAGCTGCCTTACGGGGACCAGCGGCGGCTGGAAATCGCACGCGCCCTAGCCACGGAACCGAAGATGTTGGCGCTGGACGAGCCGGCCGCCGGCATGAACGCCACCGAAACGCTGGAGTTGAGAAAGCTGCTCGAGCGCATACGTGCCGACGGCACTACGATTTTGTTGATCGAGCACGACATGAAGCTGGTGATGGGTCTATGCGACCGCGTACTCGTCCTCGACTACGGCCGCAGGATAGCCGAAGGCCCGCCACGCGAGGTGCAACGCGACCCGCGCGTGATCGAGGCATATTTGGGTGGTGCTGTGGCAGACGGCGCTGTGACGCCATGAACCTGCTGGAGCTGCGGCGCCTCGAGGTTTCCTACGGTGGCATCAAGGCTGTCAAGGGGATAGATCTCGGGGTTCCCAAAGGCGAGCTGGTGTGCCTCATCGGCACCAACGGCGCGGGCAAGACCACGACCCTCAAGGCCATCTCCGGCTTGTTGCCGGTTGCCGCGGACGCCATCCTTTACGACGGCAAACCGATCGGCGGTACGCCAGCGTTCGAGCTGGTGCGCCGCGGACTGGCCCTGGTGCCTGAGGGCCGAGGAGTGTTCGGCCAGCTCTCGGTACTGGAAAACCTCGCCATGGGCGCTTATGTGCGCAGCGACGCGGTGGCGGTGAAGCGGGATCTGGAGCGTGTGCTCAGCCTGTTCCCGCGACTGGCCGAGCGCAGCGGCCAGTCCGCCGGCACGCTCTCCGGCGGCGAGCAGCAGATGCTCGCCATCGGCCGTGCGCTGATGAGCCGGCCGAAGCTGCTATTGCTGGATGAGCCCAGCATGGGACTGGCTCCGTTGATGGTGCAGAAAATTTTCGAAACCATACTCGAGGTGGCGAAAGAAGGCGTGACCATACTGCTGGTGGAGCAGAACGCGCGGCTGGCGTTGGAAGTCAGCAGTCGCGGCTATGTGATGGAAACCGGGCTGATAACGTTGTCGGGGCCCGCGCGCGAACTGCTCGTCGATCCGAAAGTGCGTGCGGCCTATCTAGGCGAGTCCGAATAGGTTGCTCAGGCGTCGAGATAGTCGACCAGCCGGCCACTGGTGAGGCGCAGTCGCCGGCTCATCAGCCTGGTGATGCGCAACAGCAGTTTCAGCGCGAGCGCCGGGCGCTCCAGGCCAAGCCGCTGGAAGTCCGCCTGATTCAGCATGAGGAGCACTGAGGGCTCGGCGGCAACGCAGGTGGCGGAGCGCGGCTCGCCGTCGATCAGCGCCATTTCGCCTATGCTGCGGCCGCCCTTCTCGTTGGCAACTTCCGTCTGATGCTCGATGTCGGATTCCTTGTAGGTTTTGACCCGGCCGCTCACCAGCAAGCACATATAGTCCCCCGGGTCGCCCTCGTTGAAAATGACGCAGCCGGGATCCGCGGCATAGGCGTGCAGATAGGGCGCGAGCATCTCGGGTTCGCGCCCCTTCAGGTCGGCGAGGAGTTCTACTGGCGACATCAGTGCCAGGAGTTCGCGCTGATACGCCCTGCCCGAACCGAGCAGGCGCATGGTCAATGGCTGGTTCGGCGGGCTCATCTACCTTTATCGGCGGCCGCGCTGCGTCCTTGAGTGGCCGTCGGCGCTCACTTTGCCATGGCGAGATCGGCCTCGGTAGTGAACGCGTCGGCATAGAACTCCTCCGCTGGCAGACCGCAGTCGGCGCAGAAATCGCGCCGTGCCGCCTCGATCATCACCGGGGCGCCGCAGGCATAAACCTGGTGGCCGGAGAGATCGGGAAAATCCTCGATGACGGCGCGATGGACGAAACCGCTGCATCCGGTCCAGGCGTCCTCGGGCAGCGCGTCGGACACCACCGGCACGTAGCGCAAATGCGGGTGTTGCGCCGCCCAGCCCCGGGCGAGTTCGTCCATGTACAGATCGCGCGGTCGGCGACCGCCCCAGTAGAGCGTCATGGGCCGCTTGATGCCCTTGTACAGCGCATGCTCGACTATCGCCTTGATTGGCGCAAAGCCGGTACCGCTGGCCAGCAGCACTATAGGTTTTTCGCTGTCCTCACGCAGGAAGAAGGTGCCGTGCGGTCCCTCGAAACGCAGGATGTCGCGAGCTTTCATTTTTTCGAACACCTGGTCGCTGAACAGGCCGCCGGCCATATGGCGCACATGAATTTGCAGCAGCGCGTCGTCATGCGGTGCATTGGCCATGGAATAGCTGCGCCGCTTGCCGTCCTTGAGCAGAAACTCGATATACTGCCCGGCGAGGTACTGTAGCCGCTCGTTTGCCGGAAGCTTGAGGGAAACCACCGCCACGTCCGGCGCCGGCTTCTCGATGGACTGCACGCGGCAGGGCAGGATCTTGATCTGCTGGTCCTTGATCGCACCGACCTCGCGGCATTCGATGACGATGTCGCTTAAGGGGCGCGCTACGCAGAACAGCGCCAAGCCGCTCGCCTGCTCGGCGGCGCTCAGCGCGGTATCCGAGTGCTTGCCGTAGTCGATCTCGCCCTCGAGCAGCTTGCCTTTACAACTGCCGCAGGCACCGTCGCGGCAGCCATAGGCGAGGCCGAAGCCCTCGCGCAATGCAGCAACCAGCACGGTTTCGTCGGGCTGGACCTGGAAGCTGTGGCCGCTGGGCCGAATGGTGACCTGATAGGACATAGTCAATAACCTGCTTGAATATGAGGGGATACCTCCCCTCATGCTCCCCTAGATTGGCGCGCTGCAAGACCCATTTTGCAGCGGGTTCCAATACGATCGTCAAAAGTACGGGTACAATTTTACTATGAAGAGCTTGCTCATCGTTGGTTGCGGGGATATCGCCCTGCGTGCATTGCCGCAACTCACGCGCAATTTCCAGGTCTTTGGCTTGGTGCGTGCAGCCGGCCAGGCCGATCGCATTGCGGCCCTGGGCGCGAAGCCGATCTCGGGCGATCTCGATGATCCGCCTACGCTAAAAGCGCTGGTCGGAGTAGCGGATCTGGTATTGCATCTGGCGCCCCCAGGCGACAGTGGTGAACGCGACCAGCGCACCGAGAATTTGATTGCGGCGCTCGCGGTGCGGCCACCCGAGCGCCTGGTCTATATCAGCACCAGCGGCGTCTATGGGGACTGTGGCGGCGCCTGGGTGGATGAGGATCGGCCGGTGGCGCCGCAGACCCTGCGCGGCACACGCCGAGTCGATGCGGAGCGCGCGCTCCTCGCTTGGGGCAAGCAAAGCGGCGTGGCCGTGGCGGTGCTGCGCGTACCCGGGATCTATGCGGCCGAGCGTTTGCCGCTGGCGCAATTGAAGCGTGGGGCGCCGGTAATGCGCGCCGAAGACGACGTCTATACCAATCATATCCACGCCGACGATCTCGCGGGCATCTGTCAGACGGCTCTGGAACGCGCTGCGGCCGGCCGCATTTACAATGCGAGCGACGACAGCGAAATGAAAATGGGCGATTACTTCGATCTGGTGGCCGATCGCGCCGGCCTGCCGCGCCCGCCGCGGATCACGCGCGCTGCTGCCGAGGCGGGTGCAATTTCCGAGGGCTTGCTGTCTTTCATGCGCGAATCGCGGCGTCTCATCAATACGCGCATGAAAGAAGAGCTGGGCGTGCGCCTGCGCTACCCTAGCGTATACGACGGTGTGCCGACGATCGCGGCGGGCTGAAGACCAACCTGACCCATGGACTGCCTGCTTGTCGTCACCAATCTGCCGGACCGCGCAAGTGCCGAGAAACTGGCGGCCCTGCTGATCGAGCGGAGGCTGGCCGCCTGCATCAATCTGCTCGCGCCGTGCGAGTCGCTCTATCGCTGGCGAGGGGAAATCCAGCACGACCAGGAGCATCCGCTGCTGATCAAGACCGCGCATGACCGCTACGCCGAGCTGGAAGCGGCTATCCGCGCCAACCATCCGTATGAACTTCCGGAGATCATCGCAGTCCCAGTAGTTCTCGGCCTTCCGGCTTATCTACAGTGGGTCGAGT
The DNA here is from genome assembly GCA_014860395.1 of Burkholderiales bacterium. Classification (GTDB taxonomy): domain Bacteria; phylum Pseudomonadota; class Gammaproteobacteria; order Burkholderiales; family SG8-39; genus 2-12-FULL-64-23. The sequence continues at coordinate 7,685 of JACZJU010000268.1, forward strand.
CCGAAACGCGTGCCGGCGCACCGGCC
>JACZJU010000042.1 GCA_014860395.1 Burkholderiales bacterium
CAGGCGGGACACAAGGTTACCGGCTGCGATGCCAATGTGTATCCGCCCATGAGTACTCAGCTCGCAGCCCAAGGCATAGATCTGATTGAAGGCTACGGTGCCGAGCAGATCAAGCTGAAGCCAGACCTGTGGGTGGTGGGCAATGTGGTTTCCCGCGGAACCCCATTAATAGAAGAAATTCTCGACCGTGGCGAGCGCTATTCCTCCGGCCCACAATGGCTGGCGGAGAACATCCTGCACACCAAGTGGGTGCTTGCAGTCGCCGGCACCCACGGCAAGACGACCACCTCCGCCATGCTGGCATGGATCCTAGAGGCAGCCGGCAAGCGACCTGGGTTTCTTGTTGGCGGCGTGCCGCAGAATTTCGGCACCTCCGCCCGATTGACCGATTCCCCCTATTTTGTAATCGAAGCGGACGAGTACGACACGGCTTTTTTCGACAAGCGCTCGAAGTTTCTCCACTATCATCCAAAAACCGCGATTCTGAACAATCTAGAGTTCGATCATGCTGATATATTCAGCGATCTTGCTGCTATTGAGCAGCAATTTCATCATTTCGTTCGAACTGTTCCAAGGTCTGGCCTGCTCGTGGTAAACGGCGTCGATGCTGCTCTGACGCGGGTTCTGAACCTGGGCTGCTGGACCCAAGTGGAGCACTTTGGCAGTAGCGACGGCTGGCAAGCCGAGTCCGTGGACACCGAGGATTTCCGTGTCAGCCTCGTCGGACGGGAGCTGGGTAGGTTGCGCTGGGGTCTGCCCGGCGAGTACAACCGTTCCAATGCCCTGGCCGCAATTGCCGCCGCTCGCCACGCCGGCGTGGATCCGGGCACCGCCTGCAAGGCGCTGGCCCGTTTCGACAGCGTCAAACGGCGCATGGAGCTGCGCGGCGTATCCGCCGAAGTCGCGGTGTACGATGATTTCGCCCACCACCCCACGGCGATTGCCGCGACTGTTGGCGGGTTACGGCGCAAGGTCGGCAAGGCGCGCATTCTGGCCGTGCTGGAGCCGCGCTCCAATACGATGAAGCTCGGAATAATGAAAGACGCTATTGCCGGCAGCCTGGCCGAGGCCGATCTGGTGTACTGCTACAGCGCCAACCTAGGCTGGAATCCCGCAGACGCGCTCGCGTCGCTGGGCGCCAAGGCGGTTTGCCATGATGATCTGGACACTCTGGTCAGCGCCGTCGCTGCCGAAGCCAAGCCAGGAGATCAGGTGCTGATCATGTCCAACGGCGGGTTTGGCGGCATACACCAGAAATTGCTCGATCGGCTGAACACCAACGCTGAAGGCGCCGCCCAGGAATCACCGAAACTCCCGCGCAGTTAGGGCGGAACGGTGTCGCTTTGAGATGCTGATCTACCTGCACGGCTTCAACAGTTCACCCGGCTCGCACAAGGCGCAGCTGCTCAAGCGCTATATGGATGAGCGCGGGCTGGCTGACCGATACTGCTGCCCGGCGCTGCCAACACTGGGCATGCGCGCCATCGGCTTGGTCGAAATCGAAATAGCGCGGCACCCGCGCGAGTCCATTACCCTGGTCGGAAGCTCGCTCGGCGGATTCTACGCCAGCTACCTCGCCGAGCGCCACGATCTGCGTGCGGTTCTGATCAACCCCGCAGTGTATCCGCACGAGGACTTGAGCGCGTATCTCGGCGTGCAGCGCAACCTTTATACCCAGCGGCAATATGAACTTACCGAAGAGCACTTGCGTCAGTGGGAGAAGCTCTACCTGCCTAGCGTTCGCCCGCAGCGCTATCTACTGCTGTTGGAAACCGGGGATGAGGTGCTCGACTATCGTCAAGCGGTCGAAAAATACAAAGGCGCGCGCCAGATCGTAATCGAAGGCGGCGACCATAGCCTGAAGAGCTTTCCCGAGCACATCCCGCTGATTCTCGAATACGCCGGACTGGCGCGCGCCTGAGTCTGGCCGGAAACAGCGAAAGTCTCCCAGGGTCCTGAATCCCAGGTTTCTTACACCGCGCGCGACAGCGCTTGATAGCCCTTGGGCAATCCTGCCTTGGCTATATGACCGTAGAGCTCGGCGTCGGGAAGGGCGGCGAACGCCGTCCGGCGCACTTCGATCAGCTTGCCGATGTCGATGCCGGTCCTCACGCCCATGGACTCGAACATGAACACCAGGTCTTCGGTGACCACGTTGCCGGAAGCGCCGGGCGCCCAGGGGCAGCCGCCCAAGCCGCCCAGGGTACTATCGAAATTGCGCACGCCCGCCTCGTAAGCGGCGAGCGCATTGGCCAAGCCCAGGCCGCGGGTGTTGTGGAAATGCGCTTCGATGTTGAAGTCCTCGCCGATCGCTTTGCGCACTTTCCGGAACAGGCGCTTTACCTGTTCCGGATTGGCGTAGCCGACCGTATCGGCCAGGCTGATAGCGTCCGCACCGGCATCGCGCAGCGCCACAGCCACTCGCACTACGTCGTCTTCTGCGACTGCGCCCTGCAGCGAACAGCCGAAAGCCGTCGAGCACGCGCCGACCAATTGCGCTCGTTGGGCGCCCGCCTGCGACTTCGCCAGATCGATCATGCGGGCGAAGTCATCGATCGCCTGCGCCGTGGTTTTGCGCACGTTGCTCTTGCTGTGCGCCTCGGAAACCGAAATGGGCACGGTGACGCGGCGCGCACCGGCGGCGAGGGCACGCTCGCAACCTTTTAAGTTGGGCACCAGCACCACGGCCGTCAAGCCGAGGATCGCATTGGCGTGCGCGAGCACTTCCTCGGCATCGATGAACTGCGGGATGAGCTTGGCCGGGACGAAGGAGCAGACTTCGATCTCACGCACGCCTGCGGCGGCCTCTGCGCTAATCCAGGCCTTCTTCGCCGCGGTCGGCATGAAGCTTTTGGTATTCTGCAGGCCATCGCGCGGGCCAACTTCTGAAATTACAACGTCGACAGCGTTCACTTAATTCCTTTCTGCTGCATACGCGGATGGTCCGCGCGCCGCTGCGGCACAGTTCAGGTTAATAATGCACATAGTGTAACTCGACCAGCGGCGATGGGAACAAGCTTGGTTTGGCACAGTGTCTGGGCGCGCGGTACGGGATGGACAGCTAGCGTATAATTTGAACTGCGGCGTTGATTCGGACGCGGCGCAAGCGCTACGCGCTTCAACCTGTCCGTCAGGTGTGTCTGCGGCGCTCGACCAACCTTATTCCTTCGGCCCCGATCCCATGAATGTGCTGTACGAAGAGACCGGCTCTTTCAAAGTCGGCGCGGTGCTCGCTGAGACCGACACCTCGCTGCAGGTGGAAGCTGCGCACGGCAAAAGAAGCAAGATCAAAGCGGCGAGCGTGTTGCTGCACTTCGAGGCGCCGCCGCTGGGTGAACTCATGGGCAAGGCGGAAACGCTGGCAGCCGAGATCGATTCCGATTTCCTGTGGCAATGCTGCGGCGAGGCCGAGTTTGGTTTCGCCGATCTGGCGCGCGAATATTTTGGCCATGCGCCCAACGCCCTGGAAGCCGCTGCCATCGCAATCAAGCTGCAGTCGGCGCCGATGTATTTCTACCGCAAGGGCAAAGGGCGTTTTCGTGCTGCGCCTCCGGACACGCTCAAAGCGGCGCTGGCGAGCGTGGAAAAGAAACGCTTGCAGGAGGCGCAGATCCGGTCCTGGGCCGACGAACTGCAGCGCGGCACTGTACCAGAGGCGCTGCGCGCCATATTGCCGCAACTGCTTTACCAGCCGGATCGCAACCGCATCGAAACTAAGGCACTGGAGCTGGCCTGCGAGGCGAGCGGACTGTCGGCCGCAAGGCTGATCGAACGCGCCGGGGCGCTGCCCTCCAGCCACGACTACCATCTGGGCGCGTTTTTGTTCGAGTATTTTCCTCGCGATGCCGGGGTATTTGACAACATCACCGCAGACGAGCCGCCCGAGCTGCCTCTGGCCGCGGTCGCGGCATTCAGCCTGGACGACGCCAGCACCACCGAAATCGATGACGCTTTTTCCCTGACGCGGCTTGCCAACGGTCGGTATCGCGTCGGCATCCACATCGCTGCCCCGGCGCTGGGTTTCGCGCCTGGATCTGAGTTGGATAAGATCGCGCGCGCCCGCCTGTCGACCGCCTATATTCCGGGACAAAAGATCACCATGCTGCCGCCGCAGGTGATCGAACACTACACCCTGGCCGAGGGACGAACCTGCCCTGCGGTGTCGCTGTACCTGGACATCAATCCGCTGTCGCATCTGGTGGAAGGGCAGGAAACGCGCATCGAACGCGTGCAAATCGCCGCTAACCTGCGTCATCACCAAGTCGAAGCGCTGGACGCAGCCTTTCTCGCCGGCGAGGAACGCGGTGAGCTGCCGTTCGAGGCCGAGCTGTTTTTTCTGTGGCGGCTCGCGCTCGAGCTGGAAGCGGCGCGCGGCAAGCCGGCGACGCAGCAGGATCGTGTCGACTACAATTTTTATGTCGAGAACGAACGCGTCAGCATCGTCGAGCGCAGGCGCGGGGCGCCGCTGGACAAACTGGTGGCCGAACTGATGATCAGCGCCAACAATAACTGGGGCAGGCTCCTCGCCGACCGCGGCGTCCCGGCCATCTATCGCACCCAGTCCAACGGCAAGGTGCGAATGACTACCGTGCCTTCTCCGCACCAGGGCCTGGGCGTGTCGCATTATGTTTGGGCAAGCTCGCCGCTGCGCCGCTACATCGACCTGGTGAACCAATGGCAGCTGCTCGCCTGCCTCTCGGGCACTGCGCCACCGTTCGGAAAGAACTCCGCCGATCTGCTCGCGGCAATGCGCGAATTCGAACTTACCTATGCGGCATATGATCAATTCCAGAGCAAAATGGAGCACTACTGGTGCCTGCGCTGGCTGCTGCAGGAACAGGTGACGCTCGCAAAGGCGCAGGTGCTACGCGACAATTTGGTCAAGTTTGAAGGCATTCCCCTGTATGTGCGCGTACCCTCATTGCCGGATCTGGAAACGGGTAGCCGGGTGCTGCTGGAAATTGAAGGGATAGATCTGATCGATAACGCGGTCAAATGTCGATACAAGGAACCGGTTGAAAGTTAAGAGCGCATGAAAAAGAAAGTTAAGATAATTTCTCCCAGAAAGCATAGAATACGCTGATTTCACTAGTGTTTGAGGCTTGATTGCATAGCGTTTACCCGCTAGTCGCCATGCGCCTTCGCTGGCCTGGGTTCATGGTCGGCATGGACCCGTCCTCGCGCAGCCTCACGCTCGCGCTGGCCTTGTCAATCTCGCTGCACGCGGTGGCGCTGTCTGTCCATTTCAAGCTGCCCGACATCATCCGCGACAAGTACGTCTCTCCGCCGCTAGAAGTGGTGCTGGTCAACAGCAAGACCCGCGCAGAGCCAGTCAAGCCCGACGTTCTGGCACAAGCCAACCTCGACGGCGGCGGCAATACCGATGAGAATCGGCGCGCCAAGACGCCATTGCCGGTGCTGAAAGAGGCAGAACCCGGCGCCGATACCAAGCGCGCGGCGCAGCGAGTGCAGGAGTTGGAGGCGCAACAGCTGAAGATGATGACGCAGCTGCAGGCCGCGAAAAACGTGCCTGCCGCCGAACAGGCGAAGGTGGCCACAGCGTCGGAGGCGCCACAGCCCCGGATTTCGGGCCAGGACCTCGCCACCAATGCACTAGCGATCGCGCGCATGGAGGCGCAGATCTCGCGTCAGCTAGACGAATACAACAAGCGCCCGCGAAAAGCATTCATAGGCGCGCGCGCGCGGGAGTACCGCTTCGCGCAGTACGTCGAGGACTGGCGGCTCAAGGTCGAGCGTATCGGCAACCTGAACTATCCGGACGATGCGCGCGGCAGGGTCTATGGCAGCCTGGTACTCACCGTTTCGATCAAGGCCGACGGCAGTCTGGACGCGGTCGAGGTGCGGCGGTCCTCCGGACACCAGATTCTAGACCGGGCGGCCGAGCGTATTGTGAAAATGGCCTCGCCTTACGCAAGCTTTCCCGCCAATATCAAACGTGACACCGACATTCTAGTCATCACCCGCACCTGGACATTTGCGCCGGGCGATAAATTGTTTGGAGAGTGACTTCCCGCCATGCCGGACCAATACGCCGTCATCGGTAACCCGGTAGCGCACAGCAAGTCTCCGCTGATTCATGCCGCATTTGCGCGCCAGACAGGACAGGATCTGGTGTATGAGCGGTTGCTCGCACCGAAGGACGCGTTTGTGGCGACGGCCAATGCATTCCGCGCCCGCGGCGGGCGCGGTCTCAACGTCACGTTGCCGTTCAAGGGCGAGGCGTTCCGCTACGCCACCGTACTGTCTGAGCGCGCCCGCTCGGCACAGGCGGTGAACACGCTTAAATTCGACGGCGACGTGATTTTCGCCGACAACACCGACGGAGCGGGGCTGGTGAACGATCTGGTGCGCAACCTCGGTTGTGTCATTGCCGGCCGGCGTATTCTGCTGATGGGGGCAGGCGGGGCGGCCAGCGGCGTGATCGAACCCCTACTCCAGCAACAGCCGGCACAATTCGCGCTCGCCAACCGCACACCGGAAAAGACGCAGTCGCTGGCGCAAAGCTTTCGCGGCGCACTCGAAGCGGTAAGCTATTCCGCGCTCGCCGGCAGACAGTTCGACCTCGTCGTCAACGCCACCTCGGCCAGCCTCGCGGGAGAACTGCCGCAGCTGCCGCCGGGCGTGTTCGCGCGCGGCGCGTTGGCGTACGACATGATGTACGGCAGAGGCGAAACGCCTTTCCTCGCCTTTGCGCGCAGCGAAGGCGCGGCGCAGCTCGCCGACGGCCTGGGCATGCTGGTGGAGCAGGCGGCAGAATCGTTCTACATTTGGCGCGGCCTGCGGCCGGACAGCGCGCCGGTACTTCAGCAGCTGCGGCAGATGAAGGATGATTAGAGCGGTCAAACGTCCGCTAGCGTCGCTGTGGAAGGCGCTCAGCTACACCCTGGGCGCATTGTTCATCGCGTTGTTGCTCTATCAGGGCTGGTTTGCTGCGCATATCTGGTACTGGACCGCGCACAACCCCGAGAGCACCAGCTTCATGCGGGCGCGCCTTGAGCACCTTCGCGCAAAGAACCCCAAAGCGACCCTGAAACAGCGCTGGACAAGCTACCCACGCATCTCCGACGAATTGAAGCGCGCAGTGATCGTGGCCGAGGACGCCAAGTTCTCCGAGCATGACGGATTCGACTGGGAAGGGATACAAAAAGCCATGGAGAAAAATCAGAGAAGGGGAAGGGTGGTCGCGGGCGGCTCCACTATCAGCCAGCAACTGGCCAAGAATCTGTTTCTCTCCGGCGAGAAGAGCTTATGGCGCAAAGGGCAGGAGGCCGTCATCACCTCCATGCTGGAGATACTGATGGACAAAGAACGCATTCTGGAGATCTATTTGAACGTCGCGGAATGGGGTGAGGGCGTGTTCGGCGCCGAGGCCGCGGCGCGACATTACTACAATGTCAGCGCAGCCGGCTTGAGCGCCGAGCAGGCGGCGCACCTGGCGGCAATGCTGCCGCGGCCGCTCTATTACGAACGCAATCGCGACTCCGAATTCCTGCAGCGCTACAGTGAAACCATACGCACACGCATGCCTTCGGCGCAGCTGCCATAGTTCCTGTTTGAAGACGAAGGAATATCTCCCCTTGTATATCCCCGGTCCGGTCAGACCTTTCTCAGCGCAGCACGCCGACCGCGGCGCGCATCGACACCATGCAGAATCAGCAGGCCGGTCACAAAGAAGATGCCGGTAATAAGCATGGCGAGGCGGTGATTGCCCTGCGAAACCCAGCTCACCGCGCCATAGGTGATGGGGCCGAGGATGGAGGACAGATTTGTCGCCAATCCCCACAGGCCGAAGAACTCCGCGCGGCGGGCTTTCGGGCTCAAATAGCCCACCAACGCGCGCCCCGCAGACTGCGACGCACCCATGCACAGCCCAGCGAGGTTGGCCGCGATCCAGAACAGCACCCGCGTATCGGCCGCCCATGCAATCAACACGGTCGCGATCCAACCGGCAAGCGTGAACGCAATGGTAGGAACGTGGCCGAAGCGATCCTGCACATTGCCGAGGAAGAACGCACCCAACGCAGCAGTAACGTTGACCACCAATATCAGAATGAGCGTGTCGCGGGTATTGAAGCCCATCGCCTGCTGAGCGTAGATCGCCGCCAGAGTGATCACCGTCTGCACGCCCGCTTGGTAGAACACGATGCACACCAGAAATCGGCGCAGGTCCTGATAGCGGACGGCATGACGCAGGGTGTCGGCGAGACGCGCGAACGCCGCACCCACCAGAGATGCGCCTGAGGGCAACGGCTGCGGCGAGGCGCGCTCGCGCAGAATAGCAAAGGTAGGCAGGGTGGCCAGCGCGAACAGCGCCGCAGTGATAAGCATGGTCACAGGGACGAACTGTGCCGCCGTCTGGCCGCCGGCCTGTGCCCAGGATACGTACGCAAGGCAAGTTCCCAGGGTAACAAGCCCGCCGACGTAGCCCAAGCTCCAGCCCCAGCCGGATACCTTGCCCAGATTTCTGCCGCGCGCCAGCTCCGGCAGGAATGCCGCAATCAGATCGCAGCCGGTGCAAAAGAAGAAATTCGATATGACCACGCAGGCCACCGCGACGGCAAGGTCGCCCGGACCGGCCAGGGCCAGGGCTGCGGTTCCGAGCACGCAGCCGGCGGTGGAGAACAGCAGCAGCCGCTTCTTGTTGGCGCGCAGATCGGCGTAGGCGCCTATCACCGGCGCGGTGACAATCACCAGAGCGTAAGAGAGCGACAGCGTTGCGGTCCAGACGAAGGTCGCCCAAGGCGCGCCGCCCGCCACTACCGCGACGAAATAGGCGTTGAATATCGCGGTAAGCACCACCGTGGTGTAACCCGAGTTGGCGAAGTCGTACATCGCCCAGGCCCAGATTTCCAGCGGGCGTACGTTCTGCTCCGAACCGCGGCTCGCGCGCCTTTCGCCCATATATGAAAATGTCCAAGAAACCGGTTTTGCAATCATAACCCGGCTGCTAGAATCGGCGGCGGGTGCGCAGCCGCATTCCCACTCCGGCCGAGGCAAATTTGATCGACACCAGCCACAAAAAAGAGCTTGAGGATTTGCAGGAAAGCCTGCGCGAGCTGCGCGAACTCCTGCGCCGGAACCAGGACGCCCAAGCGGGTGCCGACGACGTAGAGCGCACTGCCGCGACCATGCCCGGCCCGCTGTTGACCGAGCTGCGTTCCAGGCTGGACACCCTGCATCCGGCTGACGTCGCCTTCGTGCTCGAAGCGCTGCCGCTGGAGGAGCGCCTGATCGTCTGGGATCAGGTCAAATCCGAGCGCGACGGCGAAATCCTGCTCGAAGTCTCCGATGCGGTACGCGAGACGCTGATCGAAAGCATGGACAGCGAGGAGCTGGTCGCGGCGACCGAGCAGCTCGATACCGACGAGATTGCGGATCTCGCGCCGGACCTGCCCGAGGATGTGCTCGAGGACGTTTTCCAATCGCTGCCGGCAGAAGAGCGCGAGCAACTGCGCGCGGCGATGTCCTATTCCGAGGACTCGGTGGGTGCGTTGATGGCCTTCGACATGGTCAGCGTGCGCGAGGATGTGACGCTTGAGGTGGTGACTCGGTATCTGCGTCGCCTGGATGAGCTGCCCGATCATACCGACCTGGTGTTCGTTGTCGACCGCGAGCAGCGCCTGATAGGCGCGCTGCCGATCAGCAAGCTTATCGTAACCGATCTCGATGTCATGGTGAGCGCAGCCATGTCCACCGAGGTGGTGAAGCTCCAGCCAGAGGACCGCGCACAGGAAGCGGCGCATACGTTCGAGCGCTACGATCTGGTGTCAGCCGCGGTGGTCGACCGTGCCGGGCGCTTGATCGGGCGGGTGACCGTAAACGACGTGGTGGACTACATCCGCGAAAGGACCGAGGCCGAACAGCTGGCGCAGGCCGGACTGCACGAGGAGGAAGACATTTTCTCCTCGGTCTGGGACAGCGTGAAAAACCGCTGGGCCTGGCTGGCAATCAACCTAGTCACGGCCATTATCGCCTCGCGGGTGATCGGCGCTTTCGAGGGTTCGATCGAAAAGCTGGTGGCGCTGGCGGCGCTGATGCCCATCGTCGCCGGCATCGGCGGCAATTCAGGCAATCAGACCATCACCATGATCGTGCGCTCGCTCGCGCTAGGCCAGCTGCAGAACGCGCGCAGACTCTTCACCAAGGAAATCAGCGTAGCACTGTTGAACGGCTTGATCTGGGGCGGCATCCTCGGCTTCGTCGCTTACTGGATCTACGACAACCCGGAGCTGGGGCTGGTGATGACGGCGGCGATGATGCTCAACCTGGTGCTGGCGGCGATGATGGGTGTTTTCATCCCACTCACGCTGGACAAGCTGGGCCGCGACCCGGCGCTGGGCTCGAGCGTAATGATCACCGCCGTGACCGACAGCGGCGGGTTTTTCATTTTCCTGGGCTTGGCGACGCTGTTTCTGGTCTAGCCAGGCGCGGCCCCGCGCTATATCGTGCGCACAGTTTGCAATCCCAAAGGGAGAAAGACCATGCTCAAGGAATTCAAGGAATTCGCGCTGAAGGGCAATGTAATGGACTTGGCGGTAGGCGTGATCATAGGCGCCGCTTTCGGCAAGATCGTCGATTCCATGGTGAAAGACCTGATCATGCCGGTGGTCGGACGTGCGCTGGGTGGGCTGGATTTCTCCAACTACTTCGTCGCGCTCAAAGACATTCCGCCAGGAACCGCGATGACGCTGGAGGCGGTCAAAGCCGCGGGCGTGCCGGTGTTCGCCTACGGCAACTTCTTTACCATCGCCATCAACTTTGCCATTCTGGCGTTCATTATTTTCATGCTGGTACGCTGGATTAACAAATTGAAGCGCGCCGAGGCGGCAACGCCGCCTCCCGCTCCGGCGGAGCCGCCGGAGGAAGTGAAGCTGCTGCGCGAAATCCGCGACAACCTGAAATCGCGCTGAGCACAGCAGACCGGCCCCAGCCGGGGCCGCCGCCCCCTATTTGCCGATGGTCGCGAACACGGCTTCGGCGGCGCTGATGGTCGCGGCGATGTCCTGCTCGCTGTGTGCCGCGGACACAAAGCCCGCCTCAAACGCCGAAGGCGCGAAATGCACGCCGCGCTCGAGCATGGCATGAAAGAAACGGTTGAATGCCTCCTTATCGCATTGCATGACCTCGGCGAAACTTTGCGGAGCGGTGGCGCGGAAATAGATGCCGAACATGCCGCCGATCGCCTGTGCTGAGAACGCTACGCCGTGCTTCTTCGCTACCGCCACCAGACCGTCGGTCAATGCCAGCGTGCTGGCGGCAAGCTTTTCATAGAAGCCGGGGGCTTGCACCAGTTTCAGCGTCGCCAACCCGGCTGCCACCGCCACCGGATTGCCCGAAAGTGTGCCCGCCTGATAGACCGGCCCCAGGGGAGCGATTTTCTGCATGATTTCGCGCCGCCCGCCGAAAGCGCCCACGGGCATGCCACCACCGATGACCTTGCCCAGGGTGGTGAGGTCGGGCTCGATACCATAGCGCCCCTGCGCGCCGGTCAAGCCCACACGAAAACCTGTCATAACTTCGTCCAGAATCAGGACTGCGCCATGCTGCGTACATAGTTCTCGCATTGCGCGCAGAAATTCGGGCTTGGGCGCGATCAAGTTCATGTTGCCCACGACCGGCTCCACGATCACCGCGGCAATGTCCTTGCCGCTTTCGGCGAAGCTGCGCTCCAGCTGCCCGACATCGTTGTAGTCGAGCACCAAGGTATGGGCAGCGATTTCTGGAGGAACGCCGGAAGAACTCGGCTGGCCGAAAGTGAGCGCTCCCGAGCCGGCCTTCACCAGCAGGCTGTCGGCGTGGCCGTGATAGCAGCCTTCGAATTTGATCACGCGGCTGCGGCCGGTATGGCCGCGCGCGAGGCGTAAAGCCGTCATCGTAGCCTCGGTGCCTGAACTCACCAGGCGCACCATGTCCATGCCGGGCAGCAGCTTGCACAACAACTCGGCCATTTCGATTTCGGCTTCCGTCGGCGCGCCGAATGAAAGACCTTTCTTGGCGGCTGCACATACTGCAGCCACCACCTCGGGGTGCGCATGCCCCGCGACCATCGCGCCCCAGGAGCCGATGTAATCGATATAACGCCGTCCTTCGGTGTCCCACATGCAGGCGCCCTCGCCGCGCGCAATGAAGCGCGGCGCGCCGCCCACGGCGCGAAATGCCCGCACTGGGGAATTGACTCCGGCGGGGATGAATTGCTGGGCCTTGGCAAACAGGGATTCGTTGCTCATTGTTGCATCCGTTGTTGTTGATAGAGTCGGGTAAATCCGGCGGCACTGGCGGCAACATCGACCGCGTCGAACACCGCGCTGATCACGGCCACTGCGTCCGCCCCGGCAGCGTACACCTGGGGCGCATTTTGCAGGGTAATGCCACCGATTGCCACCAGCGGCAAGGCGAAGCGGCGGCGCGCCTCGGCGAATATCGCCAGCGGCGCGCGCACCGCGCCGGGTTTGGTGCCCGAACTGAAGACGCTGCCGAACGCTAGGTAATCCACGCCGGCCCGCACCGCAGCCTCGGCCAGCTCGATGCGGTCATAGCAGGAAGCGCCAAGCAGCTTGTCCCGCCCCAGACGCCGCCTCGCCTCGGCAAGGTCGCCATCATCTGCGCCCAGGTGAGCACCATCGGCACCCAGCTCCAGAGCGAGCTCCAAGTCGTCGTTTATGATGAAGGCGACGCCGGCGGCGCGGCACAACTCGGCAAGCGCGCCCCCCTGCTCAAGCCGCAAGCCGGGACCGGCGATTTTGTTGCGGTATTGCACCACCGAGGCGCCACCGCGTAGCGCCTGGCCGACTTTGCCGACGAGAATATCGGTGCGTTGTTCATCCGACGTAATTGCATAGAGCCCCGCAATCTTGCCCTTCACGCCTCAGTCCTCTTGCTTCTTTTCATCGTCTTCGGTTTCGCGCGCCCAGAAAAAACGGTCGGGGATGTGTTGCCCCATGCCCGGGCGGAATCCGGCGTTGAGCGTCTGCCAGGTGTACTCCTGCGCCTCGCGCACCGCCTCAGGAACGTCCAGGCCGTTGGCCAGCGTGGCCGCAATGGCAGAGGCGAGCGTGCAGCCGGAACCATGATAGCTGCCGGGCAGGCGCTGCCAGCTGTCACTGCGGATCACGCCCTGTTGTCCGTAGAGCGTATTGACTACCTGCGGCGTATTTTCGTGCGTGCCTGTGATGAGGACGTACTCGCAGCCCATCTCGAGGATGCGCTTGGCGCAGTCCTCCAGAGACCGCTCCTCGTCGCCGCCATCCTCGGCCAAGCGCCGCGCCTCCAGGCTGTTCGGCGTAATTATGGTGGTCTGAGGGATCAGCATTTCGCGCATAGCCTCGATCAGGTCCTCGTTCGCCATTTCATCGCCGCGGCCGGAGGCCAGAATCGGGTCAAGTATCAGCGGTACGTCGGGATAATCGGAGACTACCTCGGCAATAGCGGCGCAGTTTTCCACGCTGCCTACCAGGCCGATCTTGAACGCCGCTACCGGCATGTCTTCGAGCAGCACTCGTGCTTGGTCGCTGACCCAGTCGGCTTCGATTGGGAGCACGTCCTCGACCCCGGCGGTGTCCTGCACCGTGATTGCAGTGACCACGGTCAGGGCGTGGCAACCCATGCTCGAGAGCGTGAGCAGGTCGGCCTGGATGCCGGCGCCGCCTGTAGGATCGGTGGCGGCAAAACTGAGGACAATCGGCGGCAGGGAAGTGGGCATGGTGGGCGCCATGCTGGAACTAGCCACGGCAACAGGGTAAGATGCGGCGCTATTTTAACCCAAAGCCAGCCCCTAGACATGACAGCCGCACCTACCAACACCGAATTCAAGACTTGGATGTGCCTCATTTGCGGTTACATCTACGACGAGGCAGCCGGCGTTCCCGACGAGGGCATCGCCCCGGGCACGCGTTGGGAGGATGTGCCCATCAACTGGACTTGCCCGGAATGCGGTGCGCGCAAGGAAGACTTCGAAATGGTCGAAATCTAGACTTCGCCCAGACCGGGGGACGCCGGAACCGGACCTAGAGTTTAGTGAAAGTCAGTTCGTTCTACGCCAAAGAATTGTGTATGTTTCGCCGGAGGTCTAAAATAGCGTCGTGGCGATCGACCTTACCCACCATTTTCTCATCGCGATGCCGAATATGGTGGATCCTTATTTTGCCAAATCCCTCACCTACATCTGCGAACACAACGATCAGGGCGCGCTGGGCGTGGTAGTCAACCGGCCGATCGATCTGTGCCTGCAGGCGTTATTCGAACGCATCGATCTCAAGCTGGAGCCGCACGAGTTGCGCGACATTCCGGTCTATTTTGGCGGTCCGGTGCAGACCGACCGCGGCTTTGTGCTGCATCAGCCGGTCGGAGATTGGCATGCCACGCTGAATGTGCGCGACAACCTCGGACTTACCACCTCCAAAGATATACTCGAGGCAGTAGGCAAGGGCAGCGGTCCGGCTAAGATGCTCGTCACCTTGGGCTATTCCGGCTGGGCTGCCGGACAGCTCGAGCACGAACTTGGGCAGAACGCCTGGCTGACCGTTGAAGCCGGCGAGCAAATTATTTTTGATCTGCCCGCCGAGGAAAAGCTGCCGGCAGCGCTGGAGTTGCTCGGCGTGGATTTCGCCAACCTGTCCGAAGACACGGGACACGCGTGATTAACGCTGACACACGACGGATCTCAGTTAGTGGATAGAAACGATAGCGGCCTGGCTACCCAGCGAGCGGCACCCGCCGGCCGTTTTGCCGGTGGCGGCACGGTGCTCGCGTTCGATTTCGGCGAGAAATATACCGGCGTTGCAGTGGGCGAGGCCAGCATCGGCGTGGCGCATCCACTGGGGCTTATCGCGACCGCGGGCAACGCGGCGCGCATGGACGAAGTCGCCACTCTGGTCGCCGAATGGAAACCTGGTTTTCTGGTGCTGGGGCTGCCGTTTTCGATGGATGGTACGGAGCATGAGTTGACACGCCGCTGCCGCCGTTTTGCGCGCCAACTGGAGGCCCGATTCAGGCTCCCGGTCAAGCTGGTGGATGAGCGCCTGAGCTCCGCCGCAGCCGAAGAGACTTTGAGGGCCGCGGGAAAGGGAGGACGCAAGCACAAGCTGCGCGTCCATCAAGTGTCGGCACAGATAATCTTACAGAGCTATTTTGATGATCCCGGTTCTACCTGATCCTGAATCCCTGTGCGCGCAGCTCGTGCGTCAGCTCAAACCGCAGGTCACGGCTGATACCGCCCTTGTGGGAATCTATACCGGCGGGGTCTGGCTGGCCGAACGGCTGCATGCTGCGCTCGGCATCGCTCTGCCTTTGGGCGTACTCGATATCTCGTTTTATCGCGACGATTTCGATAAGACCGGGCTGCATCCACAGATAAAACCCTCGCAGATTCCGTTCGATGTCAACGGTCGCCACATTGTGCTGGTCGACGACGTGCTCTATACGGGCCGCACCGTGCGCGGCGCGATGAACGAATTATTCGACTACGGCCGGCCGGCTTCCATCAGCCTCGCCGTACTGATCGACCGCGGCGGGCGCGAGTTGCCGGTCGCCGCGCAATATGTGGGTGCCAGTTTGGAAGTGCCGCTTGGGCGCATGCTGGTGCTCGACCGTGACGAGAATGGCAAACTCAGGCTGAAACTGGATGCGTAACCCACAATTAAACGACAAAGGCGAGCTGCAGCACCTGCTTACTATAGAAGGGCTGCCGCGGGAGACTCTTACCCATATCCTCGATACCGCTACTTCGTTCGTCGGCGTCACCGCGCGCGAGGTCAAGAAAGTCCCGTTGCTGCGCGGGAAGTCGGTGTTCAACCTGTTCTTCGAAAACTCCACCCGCACACGCACCACGTTCGAAATCGCCGCCAAACGCTTGTCGGCCGACGTCATCAATCTGAACATTGCGGTGTCCTCGCATACCAAGGGCGAAACCCTGCTTGACACTGTGGACAATCTGTCTGCCATGCATGCCGACATGTTCGTGGTGAGGCATGCGGAAAGCGGCGCGCCGCATCTGATTGCCAGCCATGTCGCCAGCCACCTGCACGTGGTCAACGCCGGCGATGGGCGCCATGCGCACCCGACCCAGGGCCTGCTCGACCTCTACACCATCCGTCACTACAAGAAGGATTTCACCCGGCTGTCGGTAGCCATCGTCGGCGACGTGCTGCATTCGCGCGTGGCGCGCTCGCTGATCCACGCGCTGACCGTCATGGGAACACCGGATGTGCGCGTGATCGGGCCCATGACATTGATTCCTGCCGGCGCAGAGAAGCTTGGCGTCAAAGTGTTTTACGATCTGGAGCAGGGCTTGCGCGACGTCGACGTGGTGGTGATGTTGCGCCTGCAAAGCGAGCGCATGCGCGGCGCGCTGCTACCTTCCGCGCAGGAATTTTTCAAGTACTACGGCCTGACACCGGAAAAGCTGGCGCTGGCCAAGCCTGACGCCATCGTCATGCACCCGGGGCCGCTGAATCGCGGCGTGGAAATCGACTCCGCGGTTGCCGACGGCTCGCATGCGGTGATCCTGTCGCAGGTGACATTCGGCATCGCTGTCAGGATGGCGGTAATGAGCATACTGGCAGGAAATTGAATCCGATGAAAATTCATATCAAGAACGGCCGCCTGATCGATCCGAGCAACAATCTCGACACCCAGGCGGACCTGTATATCGCCGCCGGCAAGGTCGCGGCCGTGGGCAAAACGCCGGCCGGCTTCAGCGCAAACCGCGTGATCGATGCCGCCGGCTTGGTGGTCTGCCCGGGGCTGATCGATCTGTCGGCGCGGCTGCGCGAGCCGGGCTTTGAGTATAAGGCTACCCTGGAATCGGAAATGCTGGCCGCAGCGGCGGGCGGCGTGACCAGCCTCGCCTGTCCACCCGACACGGAGCCAGTGCTAGATGAGCCCGGTTTGGTGGAAATGCTGAAGCACCGCGCCAAAACGCTTAATTTGGCGCACGTTTATCCGATTGGCGCGCTGACCGTCGGCTTGGCCGGCGAGCAGCTTACCGAAATGGCGGAACTGCGCGACGCCGGCTGCGTCGGGTTTTCGCACGCCGACGTGCCATTGCAGGACAATCAAGTGCTGTGGCGCGCATTGCAGTACGCCGCCACCTTCGATTTCCGCGTCTGGCTGCGACCGCAGGACGGGTACCTGGCGAAGGACGGTGTGGCGCACGACGGCGAAGTGGCCACGCGGCTGGGGCTGCAGGGTATTCCTGCGTTCGCCGAGACCATTGCAATTGCCACCATAGTCGAAATCATGCGCGCCACAGGTACCCGCGTGCACCTGTGCCGCCTGTCCACCCGCGAAGGCGTGGCCATGGTGCGCGCCGCCAAGAACGACGGTCTGCCCATCAGCTGCGACGTCGGCATCCACCACGCTCACTTGTCGGAAATGGACTTGGGCTATTTCGACGCGCATTGCCACTTGCAGCCGCCGTTGCGCAGCGCGCGCGACCGCGACGCGCTGCGCCAGGGTCTGGCGGACGGCACCATAGACGCCCTTTGCTCCGACCATACGCCGGTAGACGAGGATTCGAAGTTGCTACCGTTCGCTGATTCGGAAGCTGGTGCCACCGGCCTGGAGTTGTTGTTGCCGCTCACGCTCAAGTGGGCTATCGAAATGAAGGTGCCGCTGGCGCAGGCACTCGCACGAATCACGCGGGAGCCCGCGCGCATTCTCGGCCTGGACGCCGGCCACCTTTCTGAGGGCCACACGGCCGACGTCTGCGTATTCGATCCGGAGCACTACCACAAGGTGAGCGCAGCAGCGCTCAAGAGCCAGGGCAAAAACACCCCCTTCCTCGGCATCGAGCTACCCGGAAAGGTGCGCTACACGCTGTTGCAGGGACAGATCGTCTACGACGCCGGAAACGGCTAGAAACGATCTCACACGAGCGCCGCGCCGGGAATTTTTGCGGACACCCGCTCCGGTTCAAGCTTATCCGCCTTGGGGCATGTGACAAAATGAGGGGACACCTCCACTCGTGCTCCCCAAAATCAGATCGTATCAAAATCGCTTTTGTTACGCGCTCCTATTGCTCGAGCAGCGCGGCGGGTTGGAGTCCCGCCACCGTCACCAATACCGTCTTGCGGCGCGAACTCAGTCCGCGGGTGATTGTCACCTGACTGCGTTTCACTTTCAGGCGTTCGGCCAGAAATTCAATCAGGCAAGCGTTGGCTTTGCCGTCCACTGGCGGCGACGCCAGACGCACCTTGACACAATCACCATGCAAGCCGACAACCTCGGTGCGCCTGGCGCCGGGCTGGGCATGAATGTGGATGGTGACGCCACCGCTGATCGTCTGATACCAACTCAAAACAGCGTCGCCACCGCGCGTGCAAGGTAATCGAGTGGAATCAGCAACAACTGCGCGACGACCAGCGCGAACAGCGGCGACAAGTCGACACTTCCGATGGGCGGAATCAGGCGCCGAAACGGGCGCAGGAAGGGAGCCGTCAGCGCATTGAACAGCGGCGCCATCGGCGCATATGGGTTGATCCAGCTGATCACCGCCTGAATCAGGATGACGCCGATCAACAAATACAGGCTGAAGCGCACCAATTCGAGCAGGCCCAGACTGAGGAACAGGCCCAGCAACGCGCCCACCCCGCCGGCGACGGCTCCGCCTCTGAGCAAATAGAGCAGAAACAGCAGCAGTGCCTCGATCAGCCAAGCAAGCAGGATGCTCGACAAATCCGTGCCGTACAGTCCGGGAATAAAGCGCCGCGCCGGCAGCACCAGCCAATTGGTCAGGGCAGTAACGAACTGCCCCAGCGGGTTATGAAATGGTGCGCGCATGAGCTGCAAAAAGAAGCGTGCCAGCAGCACGAATACGAAAAAACCGAAAATCGTTTCCAACAGAAAATGCAGAATTTGGCTAAGCATTTATATTTCCATAAGAGGCTAATTCAAAACGAGGGGATACCTCCCCTCGTGCTCCCCTAGGTCGGGCCGTAAAAATATGACATTTGTTACGGGCTCTAAGTAGGCGTTGAGCGCCGGTTCCGCATCGATGAACTACGACCGAACTTCTGGCGTCCTGCATTATGCGTGATGATCCGCATTGGCAGATAGCCCGTTATTCGTCCGCGCCTAATTGCGTACCCAGTTCGTGTGCCCGCTGATTTGCTGCGTGCAGCGCGCGCACGATCAGATGCTTGACTTGATCGCCATCCATACTGGCGAGCGCGCGCTCCGTCGTTCCGCCTTTGGAGGTGACGCGCTCGCGCAGCACTGCCACGTCCTCCGCGCTCTGCGCCGCGAGCCTGGCCGACCCGACGAAAGTCTCCACCGCGAGTTTCCTGGCATCCGTCGCGGAAAAACCCATTTCCTGGGCTGCCTGCTGCAACGCCTCGATAAAGTAGAGCACGTAAGCTGGGCCGCTGCCCGAAATTGCGGTCACCGGGTCGAGCAGGTTTTCGTCCTGCACCCATAGCGTCGCACCTACCGCGCCGAGAATACCCTCCACCATAGCGCGCTGCTCGGCGCCGACCGCGGCGCCCGCGTACAGGCCGCTGACGCCGGCGCCGATGAGCGCCGGCGTATTCGGCATGCAACGCACCAGTGTGGCGTAACCGCCCAGCCAGCGCGACAAATCGATCAGGCGGATGCCTGCGGCGATGGTAATCACGAGTTCACGCGTTAGCAGTGGCTGCAGCGCCCGCGCGGCAGCGCGCATCTGTTGCGGCTTGACCGCAAGCACCACCGCCTGACCCAGCGGCGAAGCCGCATTCACGCTGTCCACGCAGGCGACGCCGAACTGTGCCGCGAGGCGGGCGCGGGCCTCGGACTGAGGCTCGACTACTCGGATATCCCCTGCCGCATGCCCCTTGCCGAGGAGGCCACCGATCAGCGCGGCCGCCATATTGCCTCCGCCTATAAAGGTGAGTTTCACGCCTGCTTCCTTTCGCCGAATATGGCGGTACCTATGCGCACGATAGTGGCGCCTTCCATTACAGCCGCCTCAAGGTCCTGCGACATGCCCATAGACAGGGTGTCGAGGCCAAATCCGGCGGCGTTGAGTTGCTCCAGCAGCAGACGCAAGGCGGCAAAGCGCCGGCGCTGCAGCGAGATGTCGCCGCCGGGCTCGGGAATGGCCATCAGACCGCGCAACCTGAGCCGCGGCAACGCGCGCACCGCCTCGGCCAGCGCCCGCACCGCTTCCGGCGCCACACCGCTTTTACTCTGCTCCCCGCCCAGATTCACTTGTAAGCAGACATCGAGCGGATCTTTCTCTACCGGACGCGCTTCGGCCAGGCGCTGCGCGATTTTCTCGCGCGCGACCGTATGCACCCAATCGAAATGCTCGGCGATGGCGCGCGTCTTGTTGCTTTGGATCGGACCGATAAAGTGCCATATGAGCGGCAACGCCGACAATTCGACTATCTTCGCCATCGCTTCCTGAACGTAATTCTCGCCGAATTCGCGCTGACCCGCGGCGTGTGCGGCGCGCACCTCGCCAGCAGCGAAGGTCTTGCTTACCGCAAGCAAAGCAATATCGCCGGGGTCGCGCCCGGCGGCCTGTGCCGCCGCCGCAATACGTGCGCGCACGACTTGCAAGTTACTCGCGATTGTGGACATAATTTGGCGCGGGCGTGAACGCTGGAAGCAGGCGACGAATCGCACCCTCTCGGTTAGTTAAAGTCGTGTCCGGCGCGTCACTCAGCATGGAGCAATTATAAATGGATATCTCTGAACTGCTTGCCTTCGTGGTCAAGAACAAGGCATCCGACTTGCATCTATCGTCGGGGCTGCCGCCGATGATCCGCGTGCACGGCGACATCAAACGCATCAACCTGCCGGCCATGGACCATAAAGATGTCCACGGCATGATCTATGACATCATGAACGACGGTCAGCGCAAGTTCTACGAGGAGAACCTGGAGTGCGACTTTTCCTTCGCCATCCCCGGGCTCGCCCGTTTTCGCGTCAACGCATTTGTGCAAAACCGCGGTGCCGGGGCGGTTTTGCGGACCATTCCGTCCAAGATACTATCCCTCGCCGATCTAAAGTGCCCGAAGATCTTCGAGCAGATCGCGGACCAGCCGCGCGGCGTGGTACTGGTGACCGGACCGACCGGCTCCGGCAAGTCGACCACGCTGGCGGCGATGGTCAATCACAAGAATGAGACCGAAGAAGGACACATACTGACGATTGAGGATCCGATCGAGTTTGTGCACGAATCGAAAAAATGCCTGATCAACCAACGTGAGGTCGGTCCGCACACGCTTTCGTTCAACAATGCGCTGCGATCGGCTCTGCGGCAGGACCCGGACGTGATCCTGGTCGGTGAGATGCGGGACCTGGAGACCATCCGACTGGCGTTGTCCGGCGCGGAAACGGGCCACCTGGTGTTCGGCACCCTGCACACCAGCTCGGCGGCGAAGACCATAGACAGGATTGTCGACGTGTTTCCGGCGGCAGAGAAGGACATGATACGCGCAATGATCTCCACCTCCCTGCGGGCGATCATTTCGCAGACTCTGCTCAAGACCAAAGACGGTTCTGGCCGGGTCGCCGCGCATGAGATCATGATAGGCACGCCCGCCATTAACAACCTGATCCGCGAGGCCAAGATCGCACAAATGTATTCGGCGATCCAGACCGGTCAGCAGTTCGGCATGCAGACGCTGGACCAAAACCTTCAGGACCTAGTCAAGAAGGGTGTAATCACAGTCGCGGAAGCGCGAGGCAAGGCAGCCAATAAGGACAACTTCCCCGGCTGACGGGAGAATTTCGCGTCGAGGGCTTATTTCGGCGCAGCCGCGGTCAAAGACGAGAACG
Organism: Burkholderiales bacterium; assembly: GCA_014860395.1. Lineage (GTDB taxonomy): Bacteria > Pseudomonadota > Gammaproteobacteria > Burkholderiales > SG8-39 > 2-12-FULL-64-23. The sequence continues at coordinate 21,784 of JACZJU010000042.1, forward strand.
ACAGACGAGAACGACGGGTTCGGGCGTCAAGAAGATTTCCGGGCCGATTTTGGACGAAACAGTCATCGAGGTGATATATGGATAGCGGCCAGTCAACCAAGTTCATGTACGACCTGCTGCGGCTGATGCTTAGCAAGAAGGGATCCGACCTGTTCATCACCGCTGACTTTCCGCCGGCGATGAAGCTTGACGGCAAGATGACCCCAGTAATGGACCAGAAGCTGACCAGCCAGCACACCGCCGATCTAGCGCGGGCAATGATGAACGACAAGCAGGCAGCCGAATTTGAGGCGAGCAAGGAGTGCAACTTCGCCATCTCACCGGCGGGCATCGGGCGCTTTCGCGTGAACTGCTTCGTGCAGCAAGGCAAGGTCGGGATGGTACTGCGCACGATCACCACGACCATACCCAAATTCGAGGACCTCGGGCTGCCGCCGGTGCTGAAGGACGTGGTGATGAACAAGCGCGGGCTGGTGATCATGGTGGGCGGGACCGGTTCGGGCAAATCGACCACACTGGCGGCGATGATCGGCTACCGCAACCACAACAGCTACGGCCATATCATCACCATCGAGGATCCGGTCGAGTATGTGCATCCGCATGTCAACTGTCTGATCACCCAGCGCGAAGTGGGCGTGGACACAGCCTCGTGGGAAGCGGCGCTGCATAACACCCTGCGCCAGGCCCCTGACGTGATTCTGATCGGCGAAATACGCTCGAAAGAGACCATGGAGCACGCCGTGGCGTTTGCCGAAACCGGGCACCTGTGCATGGGGACGCTGCACGCCAACAGCGCCAACCAGGCGCTGGACCGCATTATCAACTTCTTCCCGGAGGAACGCCGCGCACAGCTGTTGATGGACCTATCGCTCAACCTCAAGGCGCTGGTGTCGCAGCGTCTGATCCCGTTGAAAGAAGGCAAGGGACGCGCGGCCGCGATCGAGATCATGCTCAACTCGCCGCTGATCGCCGACCTGATCTTCAAAGGCGAAGTGCACGAGATCAAGGAAATAATGAAGAAGTCGCGCGAACTGGGCATGCAGACCTTCGACCAGGCCTTGTTCGACCTGTACGAGTCCGGCAAGATCAGTTACGAGGACGCGCTAAGGAATGCCGACTCTGTCAACGATCTGCGTCTAAACATCAAGCTGCACGGCAAGGAATCGCAGAATCGTGATATCAGCGCTGGCATCGAACATCTGAACATCGTTTAACCGCGGCAAGGCTGCCAATTTTCCGCGATTCGATAACGCCACAGTGCCGCTAAATATCCAGTCGTGCGATCAGCGCATTGCTTTCGATAAATGCGCGGCGCGGCTCGACGTCGTCGCCCATGAGCTTTGAAAAGATCTCGTCGGCGGCAATGCCGTCCTCGATCTGCACACGCAACAAGCGCCGCTTGGCCGGATCCATGGTGGTCTCCCACAACTGCTCGGGATTCATTTCGCCCAGGCCCTTATAGCGCTGCAGCGCGGCGTTCTTTTCGACTTCCTGTAGCAGCCACGTCATCACCTCGCCGAAATCTTTTACCGCCTGGCGTTTTTCGCCACGGCTGACAATCGCGCCTGGGCCGATCAAGCCCTCCAGCAATTGCGCCGTGCTGAGCAGCTGCTGGTAGTCGCCGGAGAGCACAAAGTCCTCGTCGATGACGCATCTGCGGTTGTTGCCGTGCACGCTGCGCTCTATCAGGAGCCGGTGTCGCTCGTTTTTTTCGTCGAAGTGCGCGCTCACCACCATTTCCTTTTCGGCAAGGACGCGCTGCAGCCGCTCGGCGCTCGCGCGCGTGGTTTCGGCGTCGCGCAGGTCCAGCTTCAGTCCGTTGCCGAGGATTGCAGCCAGCACGTCGCGGTCGATCAGCCGCGCGATGCGGTCGATCACCGCGCGCGCGAGCAAGTACGAGCTTGCAAGCTGCTGCAGCGGCTCGCCCGCGATCGGCTGGGCATCCTGTTGCGGCAGCAGCGTCGCGCCGACCAAGGCCTGCTTGAGCATGTACTGGGACAATTCGTGCTCGTCCTTGAGGTAGCGCTCCTCCTTGCCGATCTTGGCCTTGAACAGCGGCGGCTGGGCGATGTAGATGTGGCCGCGCTCGACCAGGTCCGGCATTTGCCTGTAGAAAAATGTGAGCAGCAGCGTACGGATGTGCGCACCGTCGACATCGGCATCAGTCATTATGATAATGCGGTGATAGCGCAGTTTAGCGAGATTGTAGTCGTCCTTGATACCCGTTCCGAGGGCGGTGATCAGGGTGGCTATCTCGGCAAACGAAATGAGCTTGTCGAAGCGTGCCTTCTCCACATTGAGTATCTTGCCCTTGAGGGGCAGAATCGCCTGGAACTTGCGGTCGCGCCCCTGTTTCGCCGAGCCGCCTGCAGAGTCTCCCTCCACCAGATAAATTTCGCATAGTGCCGGGTCTTTTTCCTGGCAATCAGCGAGCTTGCCCGGCAAGCCCATGCCGTCGAGCACGCCCTTGCGCCGTGTCATCTCGCGCGCTTTCCGTGCCGCCTCCCGCGCGCGCGCAGCGTCCACGATCTTGGCGGTGATGGTCTTGGCGTCGCCCGGCTTCTCCAGCAGGTATTCAGCCAGCTTGGCCGCGACCACCTCCTGTACCACCGGCTGGACTTCCGAACTCACCAGCTTGTCTTTAGTCTGCGAAGAGAACTTCGGCTCAGGCACTTTAACCGAAAGCACGCAACTCAGGCCCTCGCGCATGTCCTCCCCGGTGGTCTCGACTCTTGCCTTTTTCGCCAGTTCCTGACCCTCGATATACTGATTGAGCGTGCGCGTCATTGCCGCACGCAATCCGGTGAGGTGGGTGCCGCCATCGCGTTGCGGGATGTTGTTGGTGAAGCAGAGCACTTGCTCCTGGTACGAGTCGTTCCATTGCATCGCGACTTCCACGATGATGCCGTCCTTTTCGCCGACCGCGTGGAATATGTTGGCGTGCAGTACCGATTTATTTCGGTTGATGAATTCGACAAAACCCCTAACGCCCCCGGAAAACGCGAAGTTTTCCTCTTTGCCCGCGAGCTGGTCCACCAGGCGAATCTTCACGCCGTTATTCAGGAACGAGAGTTCGCGCAGCCGTTTCGCCAGAATGTCGTAGTGATATTCGACCTTATTGAAAGTGACAGGGCTCGCAAGGAAATGCACCTCGGTACCCCGGCGCTCGGTCGAGCCTATTTGCTGCAGCGGCGCAATGGGAACGCCGTCGCGGAACTCCATGCTGTACGCCTTGCCTTCGCGGCGTATGGTGAGGCGCAGCCACTCCGACAACGCATTGACCACGGACACGCCTACGCCGTGAAGACCACCTGAAATCTTGTACGAATTGTTGTCGAACTTGCCGCCAGCGTGTAATTCTGTCATGACGATTTCCGCCGTCGAACGTCCCTGTTCGTCGTCTGGATGTTTCCCGGTGGGAATGCCGCGACCGTTGTCGCTGACGCTGATCGAATTGTCGGTATGTATGGTGACCGTAATATCGTCGCAATAACCGGCCAGGGCCTCGTCGATTGCGTTGTCCACCACCTCGAATACCATGTGATGCAGGCCGGTGCCATCGGAGGTGTCGCCGATGTACATGCCCGGACGTTTGCGCACGGCATCCAGCCCCTTGAGCACTTTGATGCTGCTTTCTTCGTAGTCGCCGTTGCCTACATGTTGCGGATTCGTTTTGTCGTTCATTCCCGTTCTTCTCTAAAAACCTTTGCTACAAACTTGCTGAATCTAAATAGGCTTGCGCCTGCATTCCGCATACCCCGTCAGATGCGCATCGGCATCACAACGTATTTGAAATTGTCGTTTCCAGGAACAGTGATCAGGGCGCTGGAGTTGGCGTCGCCCAAGGCACACTCGACCTCGCTGCAGTCCAGGTTGTTGAGTACGTCCTGCAAGTAGTTGACATTGAAGCCTATGTCCAGGGCTTCGCCGGTATAAGTCACGTCGAGTTCCTCCTGCGCCTCTTCCTGTTCATTGTTGCTGCAGATGATTTTCAGGCTGCCGTCGACCAGTACCCAGCGCACGCCTTTGAACTTTTCATTTGTAAGGATGGCAGCGCGTTGCAGCGCCTGCAGGAGCACGATTCGATTCAGCAACAGCTTCTTGTTGTGTGTGGTCGGAATAACGCGCGTGTAATCCGGAAATTTTCCGTCCACCAGCTTGGAAATTAGAACGATACCGCCAAAGGAGAAACGCGCCTGGGTCGCGGACAATTCCACTTCTACCGGTTCCTCGCTGTCGGACATGAGCTTGGACAACTCGAGGATGGTTTTGCGCGGCAGTATGACCTCTTGCATTCCTTCGATCTTGTGCGCGGCGCTCGCCAGCGCAAGGCGGTGGCCGTCGGTCGCCACAACCGTAATCTTGTCGTCTGCGGAAACCAGCAGCAAACCATTCAGATAGTAGCGGATATCCTGCTGCGCCATGGCGTATTGCACTGACAGAAACAGCTGCTTCAGCACCTTCTGCGGCAAAGTCATTTTGGTGGTTGCACCCTCTGCCAGCGACAATCTGGGGAAATCTTCTGCCGGCAGCGTCTGCAAGTTGAAGCGACTCTTGGCTGCCTTCACCTGTAGCTTTTTTTCCTGCAGCGCCAGCGTGACTTCGGATTGTTCTGGCAGGGCGCGCAGAATGTCTAGGAGCTTTCTTGCACCTACCGTAATGGACTTTGCCTCCCCAGGGCTTTCGCAGTCGGCTCGTGCAGAAATTTGAATCTCTATGTCAGTTGCAAGGATGGTTATTTCGGTGCCTTTTCGTTCCAACAAGACATTGGAAAGGATGGGTAATGTGTGACGCCGTTCGATGATGCCGGAAACAGCATTGAGCGGCGCAAGCAGTGTCTCCCTGTTTATCTTAATAGTATTCATTATATCTTCCTGATAATGATGATAAAGCAGCGTTTTTCCGGGGATATCTATGCATTTAGATTTCTATTCAAACTGTTAAGCTGACTTTCTAGTCTGTATAACCCTGTGGATTCTTTTTTATCCTTTGGGGACAAAATGGCGCGCGCGGCAAAAAGGCAATTAATCCACAGGAAGGGACGGGGTTGTCACCAGCGAATTTCATCCTTTCAATACCTGTTCCAGCACGTGGTAGTCGTGGTTGAGTTCGGTTTGCTTCTCGCGCAGCGACGCTATGGTACGGCATGCATGGAGCACGGTCGTATGATCGCGATTGCCAAATGCATCGCCGATGTCGGGAAGGCTGTGCTGGGTAAGTTCCTTCGCCAAGGCCATGGCCATTTGGCGCGGCCTGGCGACATTGCGACTGCGTTTCTTTGAATGCATGTCGGAGATTTTAATCTTGTAGAATTCCGCGACTGTCTTTTGAATGTTATCGATGGAAATTTGGCGGTTTTGTACCGATAGCAGGTCCTTGAGCGCCTCCTTTGCCAGGTCGAGCGAAATGTCCTTGCCATTGAAGCGGGAAAAAGCGATGACGCTTTTCAGCGCCCCTTCCAATTCGCGCACGTTGGAGCGGATGTGTTTGGCAATGAAGAACGCGACTTCCTCTTGCAGGGGAACCGAAATGGCCTCGGCCTTTTTAAGAACAATGGCCACCCGCATTTCCTGTTCCGGAGGCTCGATCCCGACCGAAAGCCCCCAGGAGAAGCGCGATTTGAGTCTCTCCTCTATGCCGCTGATATCCTTGGGATAGGTGTCGCAGGTAATGATCACCTGTTTGTGTGCTTCTATCAGCGCATTGAAAGCGTAGAAAAATTCCTCCTGGGTGCGGTCTTTGCCGCTGAAGAACTGAATATCGTCGATCAACAGCAGATCGAGGGAGTGGTAGTAGCGCTTGAACTCATCGAAGGATTTTTGATGATAGGCGCGCACCACGTCTGAAATGTACTGCGCGGCATGCAGATATCGGACTTTGGCGGTGGGGTGTTGCGCGAGTACGTTGTTGCCCACGGCGTGAATCAAGTGAGTTTTACCCAAGCCGACTCCGCCGTAGACGAACAGCGGGTTATAGGAGGTGCCGGGGTGCTCGGACACCTGCAGTCCCGCTGCACGAGCGAGTTGGTTGGCCTTGCCAATGACGAAGTTGTCGAACGTAAACTCTGGAATCAGCCCAGCTTTCTCGTGCCCGCTGGACCGCCGGCTGGCTGGTTGGGTAACCGAGGGCGCCGCCGGTTTGGGCGTCGTTCCAGATTGTGTCATAGCCAGGCTGACGCGGATGGGTGAGGAAAAATACTCGGCCGCCATCGCCTCTATGCGGGCGAGGTAGCGGTTCTTGATCCAGTCGAGGACGAAGCGGTTTGGCGCCAAAAGGGCGATCTGTCCGGAAGGCGTTTTGCTATCGAGTCGGAGGGGCTTGATCCAAGTGTTGAATTGCTGTGCCGGGAGCTCATTTTCTAAACGGCTCAGGCAGGAAAGCCAGAATCTTTCCATGGCCCTTTTCTATGTTTGGAGGTGCTTGCGATTGAGGATAAAAACCAAGGCGTATTTTAGCCTTTCGCGGCGAAGTTATCCACAGGCATTTGTTCTGTTGTGCCATATGATTGCGTTGACAGAAAAGGGTGTTTTAGGGTTAAATGCCGGGTTCTGTCGTAAGCAAGAAAGAATCCAAAAATGAAGCGCACTTATCAGCCCTCCGTAGTCCGTAGAAAACGCACCCACGGCTTTCTTGTGCGCATGCGCACCCGCGGCGGTCGCGCGGTCATTCGCGCGCGCCGGGCTCGCGGCCGGGCCCGCCTTTCGGTTTGAGGTCGAGCCCCCAGTTCGGCTTCTCCAGGGAGCAAAGGCTGCGCCGCAAGGCGCAAATTATGTCTGTGCTCGCCCGTGGCCGATCCACAGCTGGCGGTGGCATGCAGTTGCATTCGATGCCTAGTGATGGCGGACCGCGCCTGGGGGTGATCGCCGGCCGGCACGCGTGGCCGCGCGCAGTGGATCGCAACCGCTTCCGGCGCCTAGTGCGCGAGACCTACCGCATGCTGCAGCATCGCCTGCAGCCACGCGACTATATCGTCAGGGCGCGCAATCCGCAGCGTGGGGAGCCAAACAAGGCAGAAATTGAAAGGCTGCTTTCTGTATGGTGTATGCCTGAAGGAGCAAGCCGGGCGTGAGCAGGCTTCTACTTTTCCTGATCAAGATGTACCGTTACTGCCTAAGCCCTCTGCTCGGGCCAAGTTGCCGTTTTTTTCCCACTTGTTCGAATTATGCCGCGGAAGCTATCGGCAAATACGGCGCCGGTCACGGCAGTTGGCTTGCGCTAAAGCGCATCGCGCGCTGCCATCCCTGGCACCCCGGCGGTTATGACCCTGTCCCCTGAGCTCCGATGAATACCCAACGATTGATCCTGTTTTTCGTGTTTTCGTTCTCGCTGCTGTTACTGTGGGACGCATGGCAGAAAGACCATCGACCAGCTGTCCCTGCGATCGCGCAAAGCGCGAAACAGGGCCCCGCTCAAGGGGGGGTGCCTAGTCCGAGCGTGCCGTCGGAGGCAATGCCGCTGGTGCAGCAAAAACCGGGCGACGCCATACCGCCGGCTATGCCAGGACGGGCAAAACACGAAATACTCACAGTCAAGACCGATGAATTTATCGCGGATATCGATTTGCAAGGCGGCGACATCGTCCGCCTCGAGTTGCTCAAGCAAAAAGACACACTGGACGAGAATTCGAATTTCCAGCTGTTCACGCCGGCACACCACTATGCCGCACAAAGCGGTCTCATTGGTCCGGGCCTGCCGACGCATAAGACGCTGTACCAGGCAGGAGCGAGAGAGTATGTGCTTAGCCCAGTGGAGGACAAGTTGCAGGTGCGACTCGAGGCACCGGGCCCAGCGGGGGTGAAGACGGTAAAGACGCTCACGTTCCATCGTGCGAGTTATGTCATAGACATCACTCAGGAAATCTTCAATGGCACCGCGGCGCCCTTGGCAGCGCACGCTTACTTTCAGTTTCTGCGCGACGGTGCACCGCCCGCAGGCGATCCGAAGATGGTGAATACCTATACGGGGCCCGCCATATATACCGCCGAGGAGAAATTCGAGAAGCTTTCGTTCAAGGATTTGGACAACGATAAGGCCAAATACCCCAAGACTGCCGACAACGGCTGGATCGCTATGCTGCAGCATTATTTCGTCGCGGCCTGGCTGCCGAAGGAGGGGAGTCCGCGCGAGTATTACGCCAAGGAGTTGGCTGACAAGCTGTATTCGGTCGGCGTGATTCTACCGATTCCTGCGATCGCGCCAAACGCGAGCGGCAGCGCGTCGATTTCCCTTTATGCCGGACCGCAGGAACAAGCCGCCTTGAAGGACATCGCCCCGGGCTTGAACCTGACGGTCGACTACGGCTGGCTGACCGTGATTGCCGCGCCGATATTCTGGCTGCTGCAGTTCCTGCATAAATGGGTAGGCAACTGGGGTGTGGCGATCATCCTGCTCACTGTCATGATCAAGGCCGTCTTCTTCCCGCTTTCGGCGGCAAGCTACAAGTCCATGGCCAAGATGAAGCTGGTGACGCCGCGCATGACCAAGCTGCGCGAGCAATATGGCAACGACCGCGCGCGCCTGAACCAAGCAATGATGGAATTGTACAAGACCGAGAAGATCAATCCGCTGGGCGGCTGCCTGCCTATCGTGGTGCAGATCCCGGTGTTCATTTCTCTTTATTGGGTGCTGCTCGCCAGCGTCGAATTGCGCCACGCGCCGTTCTACCTGTGGATACACGACTTGTCGGCGCAGGATCCTTATTACGTGCTGCCGCTTCTGATGATGGCTTCGATGCTGATCCAGACCAAACTCAACCCCACGCCGCCCGACCCCATACAGGCCAAGGTCATGATGATCATGCCCTTCGCGTTCGGCGTGATGTTCTTTTTCTTCCCCGCCGGCCTGGTGCTCTATTGGCTGGTTAACAATATTCTCTCCATTGCGCAGCAATGGCAGATAACCCGCATGATCGGCGGGGGCGACAAAGGCCATGCGCGGCGCTGACCCCCGGCTTTGCTGCGCCTATCCTGCCTGACTCGGACCAGGAACCAAGTCTAGGAACCGCGTCTCGGAGGACCTTTCCGTGACTCAGCTCGATGATCCGATCGCGGCGATAGCCACTGCCCTCGGCCGCGGCGGCATAGGCGTGGTGCGTGTCTCGGGCAGTCGTCTGGCACCGTTCGCGCTGGCATTGCTGGGCAATCTGCCTGCGCCGCGACATGCTGTCCGGGCAGCCTTTCTCGACGCGCACGGCGCCGCCATCGACGATGGCATAGCGCTTTATTTCCCCGCCCCGCGTTCCTACACCGGCGAAGATGTGCTCGAACTGCATGGCCATGGTGGCCCGGTGGTGATGCAGATGTTGCTAAAGCGCTGTCTCGAGTTGGGGGCGCGCCTGGCCGAGCCCGGCGAATTCACTCGCCGGGCGTTTCTTAACGACAAACTCGACCTTGCCCAAGCCGAGGCCGTAGCCGACCTGATCGAGGCTGCGACCGATAGCGCTGCGCGCTGCGCGCTACGCTCGTTGCGCGGCGAATTTTCGGCCGCAGTCGAGGATTTGGTGCGGCAGCTGATCGAACTGCGCATGTTGGTGGAGGCGACACTCGATTTTCCCGAAGACGAACTCGATCCGCTGGATCGCGCCGACGCCAAGGGGCGCCATGCCAGGCTGGTAGACGCGATCGAGACCGCGCTCGCGAAAAGCCGGCAGGGTAGCTTGCTGCGCAACGGGTTGCAGGTGGTGCTTGCGGGACAGCCCAATGTGGGCAAGTCCAGCTTGTTGAATCGTCTGGCGGGTGAGGAACTCGCCATTGTCACCGCCATTCCGGGCACCACCCGCGATAGCGTGCGCCAGGCGATCCACATCGATGGCGTGCCGCTCAATGTCGTCGACACGGCCGGTTTGCGCGATACGCAGGACGAAGTCGAGCGCATGGGCATCGCCCGCACCTGGAGCGAGATAGGTAGGGCGGACGTGGTGCTGTTACTGGTTGACGCATGCGCTGGCGTGACCAGACAGGACCTGGAATTGCTTGAGCGCGTTCCGCAAGGTGTTAAACGCGTGTTCGTGCACAATAAGATCGATCTCGCCGGCGACGAGCCGCGACTGCAGCGCGAGCAAGCGTCGACCAGTCTGCATCTTTCAGCCAAGACCGGCGCAGGTATGGATTTGCTGCGCGCCGAGTTGCTTGCTGCGGCTGGCTGGCAACAGGGGGCGGAGGACTTGTTCATGGCGCGCGAGCGGCACCTCGTGGCGTTGCGCCAGGCGGCGCAGCACGCAAGCCGGGCCGGCGAGCACTTTGGCCGGCAGGAGTTATTTGCCGAGGAGCTGCGCTTGGCGCAGGATCAGCTCAATAGCATCACCGGCGAGTTTGCAGCAGATGATTTGCTAGGGGAGATCTTCTCCCGATTCTGCATAGGCAAGTGACGGGACTTTCGATGCCGTCCACTCGGATGAGGTAGGGAGTCATTGTGTCACTGCAGGGGTTGGCAGTCTGCGTCCTCGGCGGCGCTGTTCGGTTGGTTACTGGCGCGCTTAGGCGGGCTGGCGATACCCACCATGATCCTCGCAACTGCGCCGGGTGGCATCGCAGAGATGTGCATTGCCGCCAAGGCGCTGCAATTGGGTGTGCCCTTGGTCACCGCAGCCCGTGTCACCAGGGTATTGCTGCTGGTGACCACGACCGCGCCGCTGTTCCGCCTCGTGCGGCGCCTGCGCGTAAAACAATGCGTGTGAGCCACATGGTTGTCGACCACGCGTGAAGCCAAAGGGTTCGATGTAGAATGTAAAGCAAACATAAGAAGCGTCGCTAGCGGCGATCCTCGGCAACGCCCCGCGCAGGCGCGCAAGGGCCGGGGTATTTCGTCAATAACCAACCAGGTGGACAAATTATGAGCCTACCCATTACCTCGAACACTGCGGTTGCGAGCGC
>JACZJU010000269.1 GCA_014860395.1 Burkholderiales bacterium
CCATCGCCCGGCGCGAGTCCGAGCCGCATAAGATCGCCGCGCAACTGCGCCGCGCGCGCATCGCCGCGGTAGCGTCCGCCTTGGGCGTCGATTGAGCCCTGCGGCCGGGTGAGGCGCAATTGAAGTCCGAAGCGGCCCTGCTGCTGCAAGGCTTGGTACGCAATCTGCGCGCGAGCTTGCGCCTGGCGGTGTTTGCGCCGGTCAGCCGCTACGATTTTCGCGTCTCCCCCGGCGATTTTGCGCTGCTCTGGCTGGTTAACCTGCTTGCCTGGCTGGCAGGCGGCATACTGCGCGGGGGCTTTCCCGGCTATGTTGACTTCGGCGCGCTGCCTGCGGCGCTGGCCGAGATCCCGCTCCTGCTGCTGGCAAGCGCGATCATCGCCTACTGGTACCGCAGGCGCGAGCTGCTGCTGGCGTTGGCGCTGCTTTTGATCGCGCCGGGCGCCTTTTTCGAGCTGGTGGCGTCGGCAATCGTGATTGCGCTGCGCTCGGTTGCGGATGTAAGCCTCTACGCGCAGTTGACGGTCTACATGGCTTATCTGGCGTGGGTGCTCGCGACCTTCCTGCGCGCGCTGTGGGTGGCAGCCGGCTGGTCCGCCCGGCCATTCGTGCAAAGCGGCGCGCTCTTGGCCGCATTGTTCGTGTTCATGGCGAATTTCATGCCGCGCGAGGAGCTTTGGGCGCCTTACGACGATGAACAGGCGGGGCAGCCGTCGATCGTGCAGGAGGAGCTGTTTCACGCGCAGGACGGTCTGCTAGATGCGCGGCTGGACGGGTTGAAGGCGCAGCGCCCCGGGGTTGCGGATTTGTATTTCGTCGGCTTTGCGCCCGATGGCACCCAGGACGTGTTCGGCAACGAGCTGAACACGGTGTCGCGCCTGATGCGCGAGCGCTTTGACGCCGGCGGGCGCATGCTCCTGCTCGGCAACGACCCGGCTACCCTGGCTGAAATGCCCGTCGCCGACGCCACCAACCTGCGCTTCGCGCTCGATCGCATCGGCGCGATCATGGACCCGGACGAGGACGTGTTGTTCCTTTACGTCACCACCCACGGTTCGGAGGACGGCGAGCTGGCGGTCGATCTGCCGCCGCTGGAACTCAACCAGATCAGGCCCGCGGCGCTCGCGCGCATGCTGCACGCGAGCGGTATCAAATGGAAGGTGCTGGTGATCTCGGCCTGCTATTCGGGCGGCTTCATCGAGCCGCTCAAGGACGACAACACGCTCATCATCACCGCCACCGACGCGAACAATCAGTCGTTCGGCTGCGGCAACGGGCAGAAACTCACCTGGTTCGGCAAGGCCTACTTCGACGACGCGCTGCGGCGCACGCGCTCCTTCACCGAGGCGTTCGGATTCGCGCACAAGGAGGTGACGCTGCGCGAACGCGAGCAGAAGTTTACCGCCTCGAATCCGCAGATGTACGTCGGCGCGGCGATCAAGGACAGGCTACGCATACTGGAGTCCAGGCTGAAAGCCGAGTGATAGTGCGCCTCGTGTCGCTGCCGGGCGCTCTTGCTCCGTGCAGTGACTAAATCAGTCTACCGAGCAGCGTCAGCGCGAGAGAAAGCAGGATGGTGGTGGTGAAGGGCAGGTAATAGTCCCGCCCGTTGCGGCGCAGGGTGATGTCGCCCGGCAGGTGGCCGAGGCTGTACTTGCCAAAGCGCGGCGCCCACAGGCTCAGCACCGCCACTGCGACGATCAGGGTCAGAATCCACTTCAGCATGGAATCATTGTAAACTGCCTGCGGCAACATGTGCCGACAGGGAGAAAAAATGATCGACCTTTACACCTGGACTACACCCAACGGCCGCAAGGTTTCGATAATGCTGGAGGAGTGCGGCCTGGCTTACAACACGCATGCGATCAACATTGGCCAGGGCGATCAGTTCACGCCGCAGTTCCTCGCGCTCAACCCGAACGGCAAGATCCCCGCGATCGCGGATTCCGAAGGTCCCGACGGCAAGCCCATCACCCTGTTCGAATCCGGCGCGATCCTGGTCTATCTCGCCGGCAAGACCGGCAAATTCCTGCCCGCATCGGACCGCGGCAAGTACCTGGCCTTGCAGTGGCTGATGTTCCAAATGGGCGGCGTCGGCCCGATGTTCGGCCAGGTGCATCATTTCCTGCGCGCGGCGAAGGAGCAGGTGCCCTATGCGACCGAGCGCTACACCAAGGAGAAAGACCGTCTCTACGGCGTGCTAGACAAGCGCCTCGCCGAGGTCGAGTATCTCGCCGGCGAGTATTCCATCGCCGACATCGCCACCTATCCCTGGGTGGCGCGCTACGAGTGGCACCGGACCCGGCTGGCCGATTTTCCCAATGTCCTGCGCTGGTACGATGCCATCAGCGATCGTCCGGCGGTTGCGCGCGGCATGGCGGTCCCGGCCTAGGCGCCGCGCCGCCGATGGCTACGGATTCCGACGCCGACTCGGTGGAACAACTGGAGATCATCGAGGCTGCTCCGCGCGCAGGCGGAAGAGGGCGGCCGCTCCTGTTCGTGCATGGCGCGTTCGCCGGCGCCTGGTGCTGGTCCGAGCATTTTCTGCCTTATTTCGCCAAACAGGGTTTTCGCGCCTGCGCCGTGAGCCTCTCCGGACACGGCGGCAGCCCAGGACGCGAGCGCCTCGACTGGCTTTCCATTGCCGATTACGTGCGCGACCTGGAGCAGGCGGTGGAAACCATAGGCGGCGATCCGGTGCTAATCGGCCATTCCATGGGCGGCTTCGTGGTGCAGAAATACCTGGAGCGTGCCAGCGCGCCCGGCGCGGTGCTCATGGCCTCGGTGCCGCCGCAGGGGCTGTTGTCGGCGTCGATCGCGCTCGCGTTCTCCAATCCGGGCCTGTTCTCCGATCTGAATTCCATGCTGCATCGCGGCCGCGCTTCGCTCGAAAGCTTGCAGCACGCCCTATTCGCGAGCCCGGTCGCGCTGGACGAACTGAAGGCCTACTACCGGCTGATGCAGCCGGAATCGCATCGTGCAATGTGGGACATGACTTTTTTCGATTTGCCGCGGCTGCCCGCCGCGCGCTGCCCGCCGATGCTGGTGCTGGGCGCCGAGCGCGACATTCTGGTGCCGCCGGCTCAGGCCGAACAGGCGGCGCAGGCCTATGGCACGCAGGCGGAGATTTTCCCCGGCATGGGGCATGTGATGATGCTCGAAACCGACTGGCAGAAAGTCGCCGACCGCATCATCGCGTGGCTGCGGGCGGAGAAACTCGACCTGGCTTAAACACCGGTCGCCGCATTCCCGATGCGACCGGGCGGGGACATTGCCCGGTCGGCTAATTGCCGGCGACAGCGCGGCAGCTACAGTGCGGCAACGCCACCGTTCGATCGCGACCGTCGAGCCGTAATTGGCAGCCCTGCGGCGTAAGCTGCAAGCGCAAAATCGCCGTCGGCGGCAGCATTCGGCCGCTTGCCGACTGACCGACCGTCGTCAGCACAACGGCATCGTTCTGCATAAACGCGTCCTCAGCTAGCGTCACGGCCCTGCCGCGCAGCTCGCGTGCTGCCTCGTTCAGTTGCGCACGACATTGCTCCGTGCTTTCGGTCAGCACAGCCGGTGTCGGCGGCATGGGCGAGCCGGCGCTCGCACAACCTGCAATCAGCGGACCGCCGAGCAGGCAAACGAGCGAGCTGGCTACGAGGTGCTTCATTTGCTCATGCGGTGCAGCTTGACCGATTCGAGTGGATTGGTCATGAATTCCATGTCCGCGTTCAGGGCGTTGGGATTCTGCGCGAAGGCGTTCATCGAAGCGCCAGCCTGCGCGCCGGCCGCGCGCAGCGACAGCCTGTCGGACGCGGCGACCATCGTCGGCGCCGGACAGCTTCCCGTGAGCCGATAACTGATGGCCGTGGCAAGCATGCCTTCGGCCGGATCGCCCAGGGCGTGGTCGAGATCATCGGCGGCGGCACAGGTCGGCGGGATGCCGGTAATCGGGATCACCTCGTTTTTGTTGTTGCGGCCTTCGAACTCGAGGCCGAAGTATGCGAGAGTGCAGTTATCCGCCTGTGTGAATCCGTACGGCTTGCCGCAGGTCGTGCCGCCCACCAGTACGACATCGACATCAATGCCGCGCAGCGCGCTGATGAAGGACTCGCTCGCCGAGCAGGTGCTGCCGCTCGCGAGGACCGAAACCCGCTGCAGGTTCAGCGCGCTGAGGGGCTCGCCGGCGCGGGCGTTGTTGCCGAAAATCCCGGTGATAGTGTCGATAAATCTGGTATTCAGGTTCTCGGCGCTGCGTTTGTCGTTGAATACAAAGGCTTCGAACACCTTGCCGCTGCTTTGCGCCTGGCCGGCGACCATATAGCCAAGCTGCGCTGCAATGTCGATGAAACCGCCGCCGTTGTAGCGCAGATCGACGACCAGGTCGGTGACGCCCGCCGCGGCAAAGCGCTTGAACGCATCCGCAAGCTGTATCTCGCCCACCGGCGTGGCGAAACTGTTGTAAGCCAGATAAGCCGTGGTGGTGCCGGGCAGGACGCGATCGACGATCAACGGGGAGCTGGCAAAGGTCACGCTGGCCACGGTCAATATCCGCAGCGGCCCGCCGGGCGTGTCCTGCACGCCGACGTCTGACGAAGTGCCCGCGGGGCTGTTGAACAGCTTGTCCGACAGTGTCTCCGGGAGGAAAAACGATGTGGCCACGCCATCGACCGTTGCGAGCACCATGCCGCGCGCAAACCCGGCCGCCGCCGCGGGCCCGTTAGGGTCGACGTACGCTATTCGAATGATGTTGCCATTGCTGGCGTCGCGCCTCAGGGTGAAGCCGACGTTCGTCGCGGTGCCGCTTTGAAAAACGGCATCGGCCTCCGCCTGGGTCAGCACGAAGCTGAAGCGATCCTTCGACGGCACGCCACGTACCGTGTAGTCGAGAAAGAGGTTGCTTACCGTGTCGGTGTAGGTATTGGGGTCGATGCTCGCCAGTGGCGCGTCACGGTAGAAGAGGTAGTCCTCATTCAACCAGGAACGCACCCAGTTCTTCTGACGGGTATCGGCGCAGCTCTGCGCGTTCCAGTCGCTCGGCAAGGCGCCCGCGCCCGGCGCGGTGCTTACCAGGATCCCCTGGAACTGTGCGGAGGGCTCGATACCATCTGTCGCAGCAGATGAGCCGCTATCGCTACCGCCGCCTCCACCACTACCGCCGCACCCCGCCACCAGAAAGGCAGGAATTGTTATGCACAGTAATGCGGTGGCTCGACGCAACCAAGGGGCAAGGTGTGACGCACGCGATGTCAAAATATTCTCCAGAAGGTGCGCAAACTTTATCAAGTTCAGGTTTGACCCGCTCCAGGCCCTAGCGCGGCAGCTGCACGATGAAGCGCTCGATGCCGGCGAGCAGCATCTCGACCGCGATCGCGGTGAGCACCAGTCCCATCAGGCGCTCCAGCGCGATCACCCCGCGCCTGCCGATCCAGCCGCTGATGCGCTGCGCCGAAAGCAGCACCACAGTGCTGACCAGCATGGCGAGGCTGAGCGCCGCCACCCACTCGAGCACGCGCTGCGGCTCGCGCGACACGAGCAGCAGCACCGTGGCGAGCGCCGACGGCCCGGCGATGGCCGGGATCGCCAGCGGCACGATGAACGTGCCGGTTTCGCCGCTGTCGCCGAAAATGCCCTCGGCGTGGGGGAACACCATGCGCAGCGCGATCAGGAACAGGATCAAGCCGCCGGCGATCGCCAGCGCATCGTCCGACAGCCGCAGCAAATGCATGAACTTGTCGCCGCCGAACATGAAAGCGAGCAGCACGCCGTAGGCGATCGCGCATTCGCGCAGCACCACCCGGGTGCGCGCTTTCGGCTCGACGTGTTTCAGCACCGAGACCGCCAGCGGCATGTTGCCGAAGGGGTCCAATACCAGGATCAGCAGGATGGTGGCGGAGACGATGTCCATGGCGGCCTAGAGCGTGTGGCGCCGGTCGCCGCTGGTGTAGCCGACTAGCGGCGCAGCGTAGTCTTTCCCCAGGGCGATGACCTTGAACAGTTCGCCCATCTCCGAGGGCGAGAGCAGCTGCTGCGCTGCGGCCGCCAGTGGCAGGTAGGCCGCCGCGTTCTCGGGCGGCGTGCGCAGCATGATGTCGGTGATCCCGCAGTTGATCAGGAACTGCGCCTGGCCGGTATAGCCCAGCAGTTCCAGACCGGCTTCGTGGCCGGCGCGCGCCACCGCGCTGAAATCGATGTGGCTGGTGATGTCCTGCAGACCGGGCAGGAAGAAAGGATCGGCGTGCGCGCGGTGGCGGTAGTGGCACATCAGCGTGCCCTCGCTGCGCTGCACATGGTAGTACTCGTGCGCCGGAAAACCGTAGTCTATGAGCAGGATCACGCCGCGCGCCATCGCTTGCGCCAGCGAGCGCACGAAGCCGCAGGCGACCAACTGGATTTCGGTCTGGTAGCCCTCGGGCAACTGCAGCGCCTCGGCCGCTGCGCGCAATTCAGCCGCAGCCGGCCGCCAGGCCCAGGCGAAGGCTGCGCCGTCCAGGGTGACTCCGGCCTCCTCGAGGCCGCTGGCGCCGGCCCTGACGATGTGCACCGGCATGGCATCCAGCACTTCGTTGCCGATCACCAGGCCCTGATACAGCGTCGGCAGGCGGTTGAGCCAGATCACGCGCTCGAGCAGTTGCGGCACCTTCTGTGCGAGCAGGTCGCGCTCGCGCTCGCGCAGGTCGGGGCTGACCTCGAGGATGAAATAGTTGCGCGGCAGCCGGTCCAGACTTTCAAGTTCGGTGAGCAGGGCCGCGGCGAGCGCACCGGAGCCGGCGCCGATTTCGAGTATTTGGTCCAGGCCCGATTCGAGCACCTCGGCTGCCTGGCGCGCCAGCGTCTGCCCGAATAGCGGGGTCATTTCCGGGGCGGTGGTGAAATCGCCCTCGCGCCCGAGCTTTCTCGCGCCGGCGGTGTAATAACCCAGGCCCGGCGCGTACATCGCGAGTTCCATATAGCGCGCGAACGGGACCCAGCCGGCGTTGGCGGCGATCTCGCCGCGAATCAGCGCGGCGAGCTTTTCGCTATGCGCCAGGGCTTCGGCCGGTGGGGTGGGCAAATCGGACATGGTCGAGATAGGGAAGCTCTGATCTGGAGGCCTTGCGAAAGGGCATCGCCCCCTCGTTCACACCATGCATAGTGCGCGATTCCGGTAAAATCTTCAAATCATGTCGGCGCAACTGCAAAACAAGACCATCCTGGTCACCGGCGCCGCCAAGCGCGTCGGCGCGGCGATCGCGCGCCGGCTGCACCAGGCCGGCGCCAGACTGGCGCTGCATTACCATTCTTCGGAGCACGAGGCGCGCGCCCTGCAGTCCGAACTCAACCTGCAGCGCGCCCAATCGGTAATCGTGGTGCAGGCGGATCTGCTCGAAACCGCCGGACTCGCGGAAATCGTGAAGACCTGCGTGGAGCGCTTCGGGTCGCTGGACGCCCTGGTCAACAACGCCTCGACATTCTACCCCACGCCTGTAGGCGCGATTGACGAGCACAACTGGGACGAACTCGTGGGCACCAACCTGAAGGCGCCCTTGTTCCTGTGCCAGGCAGCGGCGCCGCATTTGAAGAAGAGCGCCGGCTGCATCGTCAACATCACCGACATCCACGCCGAGCGGCCGCTGAAGAACTATGTCGTTTACAGCATCGCCAAGGCGGGCTTCGCCGGCCTCACCCGCTCGCTCGCGCGCGAGCTCGGGCCGGAGGTGCGCGTCAATGGCGTTGCGCCGGGGCCGATCGCCTGGCCCGAGGACGGATCCTTCGACGAAGTGACGCGCCAGCGCGTGATCTCGCATACGCTGTTGAAGCGCATTGGCGAGCCCGACGACATCGCCCGCGCGGTGTACTACCTGATAGCCGAAGCGCCCTACGTAACAGGACAGATCATCGCCGTCGATGGTGGCAGGAGCGTAAACTTGTGAACGATGATCTGAACCGACTTGGGGGATCTACAAGGGGGCGTGCCCCCTTGTTCGTTGAAACTACAGGGCAGATCATCGCAGTCGACGGCGGCAGGAGCGTGAATCTGTAGACGACGATCTGGACCGGCTAAACTGCCAACTTGGCGTGTTCCTTGATGTGCGCATTGAGGTCGAAGCCGATTTTGAGGGCGATCAGGGCCAGCAGCGCCCACACCGGTGAACCCAGCGCCATGGCTATGCCGCCGCCGAAAATAATGGTCAAGTGCAGCACGATGACGCGCTTGTACGGCTGACCCATCTGTTCGCTCAAGGACACGCGGCGAAACTCGCCGCCTATGAGGTAATTCCACAACAGCGAAAACACATGGCTGCCTGCGAGCACGGCGAGTGCCGGCGCAACGCCGAAGTCGGTGACGGCGCGCAGGGCTCCCTCGACAGGCACCAGACCTTGATCCATGCGGCCATATTCCTTGCCGCCGAACAGGCTGACGACAAAGCTGCCATGGATCGCAGTGAACATCCCGTAGTGGAAGCAGAAGAACGGCACCATGAACAGCTTCGCGCCCCACAGCGCCAGGTCGGTCGGGTCGGCGAGCAGCATGCGCAACGCGTTGAGCACGCCGATCACCACGTTCTCGAGCCAGAACAGCAGCATGACGGGAAACACCGGCCAATCGAAAACCAATACGCCATACAGCGGCAGGAGGTTGGCGGCGATCAGCACCAGCGACGAGGGCGAGCGCCAGGTTGTCGCTGCATCCCGTTGCGCCTCGGCGGCGGGGTTGGCGGGGAGCCGCAGCGCGACCGCCTCGAGCATGCGTCGTTCCGCCTCGCTGCCCTGGCCCGATTCGGCGCGCATCCTGGCGATGATGTCATCGGCGCCCAGACCGGGATATTTCTTGATCATTTGGCGCGCGACTATGCGCGCGATCATCGGCGTCATCAGGCGTACGACCCAGGGCGGGGCCTGGATGGTTTTCTTGTCGGTTTGCATGGAGCAAATATCCGCCGTCAACTGTCGTTGCCGGAATTTCTCGGGATAATCCGGTCCGGTACGCTGCCCGGCATCATATACCGGGATCGAGGGGCCGGCACTCGGGACGGCGGGCTTGCGAGGCGGGCTATTGCGCGCTATCGTGCTCCACCTTTATCTTCTGCCGCAGGCTCACCTGCCCGTCCTTTTACGTTTCGCATGAACGCACCTGACCACAAGCAACTGGAGAAGCAGCGCTACGAAGCGAACAAGCTGGAGAAGCGGCTGTGCCGCCTCGCCGGGCAGGCGATCGCCGATTTCAACATGATCGAAGCCGGCGATCGCGTCATGGTCTGCCTCTCCGGCGGCAAGGACAGCTACGGCCTACTCGACGTGCTGCTGAAACTGCGCGCGCGCGCACCGATAGACTTCGATATCGTCGCCGTCAACCTCGACCAGAAGCACCCGGGCTATCCCGCGCATGTCCTGCCTGATTACCTGAAGTCGCTGGGCATCGAATTTCGGATCGCCGAGCAGGACACTTATTCGGTGGTCAAGCGCTTGGTCCCCGAGGGCAAGACCATGTGCTCGGTGTGTTCGCGCCTGCGCCGCGGCGTGCTCTACCGCCTGGCGGGCGAACTCGGCGCGACCCGGATTGCGCTCGGCCATCATCGCGACGACATTCTCGAAACGTTTTTCCTGAACCTGTTCTTCGGCGGCAAGCTCAAGGCCATGCCGCCCAAGCTGGGGTCGGATGACGGCAGGCACGTGGTCATCCGCCCGCTCGCCTACGTCAAGGAAAAGGACCTCGCGCGCTACGCTGAAGTGCGCGCCTTCCCCATCATTCCCTGCGACCTGTGCGGCTCGCAGGACCAGCTGCAGCGAAAGCAGGTGAAGCAGCTGCTGCGGCAGTGGGAGAAAGAATTTCCGGGTCGCGTCGAAACCGTGTTCAACAGTCTGCAGCGCGTCGCGCCCTCGCATCTGCTGGACCGCAAGCTGTTCGATTTCCCCGCCGTCAGCGCCGCCGGTGTGGCCGCAGAGGATGGAGACAAAGCCTTTGATGCGGAAGACTTTTCTGCCATAAAGACGGCGATGTTGCGGGTGGCGTCGACACCCGAATAGGCTGGCGATCAAACGAAGTTTGTCAAACTCAGCTTGTCATGCTAGAGTTTTGAAATGAATTGCGCTGAACGACTGGTATCGATTTTCGGCAGCCAGGCCGAGGTGGCCCGGCGTCTGCGCCTGGATCGTGCAGTCGTCAATAACTGGGTCAAATCCGGTTATGTTCCGGCGCGTTGGGCGATGGAGGTCGAGCATGCCACCGAGGGCAAGGTCGCCGCGGTCGAAGTGCTCAACGAAGCCAACGCCAAGAAACCGGTCCGAGTCAAATCGCGACCCGACGACCTGTTCGGTTCGCATCTTCCAGGGAGTGACGCCATGAGTGATTTCGCACCAGCGAAACGTATATTTTCCTTCCACCCGCCGCAGCGCACGCTGATGGGGCCCGGTCCCTCGGAAATCAACCCGCGCGTGATGGCGGCGATGGGCCTGCCGGCTATCGGCTACCTCGACCCGATATTCGTCGACATGATGGAAGAGCTGAAGTCGCTCCTGCGTTACGCCTATCAGACCAAGAACGCACTCACCTTCCCGATCTCCGGCCCCGGTTCGGTGGGCATGGAATACTGCTTCGTCAACCTGGTCGTGCCCGGCGACAAGGTCATCGTCTGCCGCAACGGCGTGTTCGGCGGGCGCATGATCGAAAACGTGCAGCGCTGCGGCGGCACGCCCATCATCGTCGAGGACGCCTGGGGCGAGCCGGTCGACCCGCATAAACTGGAAGACGCGCTGAAGAAGAATCCGGACGCGCGCCTGGTGGCGTTCGTGCATGCGGAGACCTCGACCGGGGTGCAGTCCGACGCGAAGACGCTGGTACAGATCGCGCACAAGCACAAGGCGCTCGCCATCGTTGACGCAGTCACTTCGCTGGGCGGCACGCCGGTGATGGTCGACGAATGGAATGTAGATGCGATCTACTCCGCCAGCCAGAAATGCCTGTCGTGCACGCCGGGCCTGTCGCCGGTGTCGTTCAGCGACCGCGTGGTCGAGCACGTCAAGGCGCGCAAGGACAAGATCCACTCCTGGTTCATGGATATGAATCTCTTGCTCGGCTACTGGGGCGAGACCAACCGCACCTACCACCACACTGCGCCCACCAACAGCCTGTACGCGCTGCACGAGGCGCTCCTGATCCTGAAGGAAGAGGGCATAGAGAACGCCTGGGCGCGGCATACGCGCCATCACCTTGCGCTCAAGGCCGGCCTGGAAGCGATGGGCCTGAAGTTCCTGGTGAAGGAAGAAGCGCAGCTGCCGCAGATGAACGCGGTGGTGATACCCGAGGCGGCCAGGGCGCGCGAGGCCGAAGTGCGCAAGACCCTGCTAACCGAATTCAACCTCGAGATCGGCGCCGGCCTGGGGCCGCTAGCCGGCAAGATCTGGCGCATCGGCCTGATGGGCTATTCGTGCAAGCCGGAGAACGTGATGCTGTGCCTGTCGGCCTTGGGTTCCGTACTTTCCGACATGGGTCTGCCGATACACGTCGGCGATGCCGAAGCCGCGGCCCACGGCGCTTATGCCGCACTGCACGCCACCGCGGCAAAGCAAAAGCAGCAGCATAGGAAACGCGTGGCCTGAGGCAGTCGCGTTTTTTCCGGGCGCACACAGCGCAAAACGGCGGCCTCTGGGCCGCCGTTTTTTATTGTCCTTCGGCCTTCCCGGCGTTTATAACTTTCGGCAATAAGCATGCGCCGATCGCTTCGTTGCGCCGGCGCATGGCGAGGCTATACTTCGCGTTTTCCGTTTTGCAAAGCACCCGCCGTGAAAATCGAAACTCTTGCCCTGCATGCAGGCTACAGCCCCGAGCCCACCACCAAGGCGGTGGCGGTGCCGATCTATCAGACCACGTCCTACGCCTTCGACGACACCCAGCATGGGGCGGACCTGTTCGACCTGAAAGTGCAGGGCAATATCTACACGCGCATCATGAACCCGACCCAGGACGTGCTGGAGAAAAGGGTAGCCGCGATGGAAGGCGGCATCGCCGGTCTCGCGCTCGCCTCGGGCCAGGCCGCGATCACCTATTCGATCCTCACCATCGCCGAAGCCGGCGACAACATTGTTTCTGCGAGCACGCTCTACGGCGGAACCTATAATTTATTTGCGCACACCTTCCCGCAATTCGGCATTCAGACGCGCTTCGCCGATTATCGCGACCCCGACGCTTTCGCCAAGCTCATCGATGCGAAAACCAAGGCGGTGTACGTCGAATCCATCGGCAACCCGCTGGGCAACATCACCGATTTCGAGAAAATCGCCGCGATCGCGCACCGCCAGGGAGTGCCGCTGATCGTGGACAACACCGTGCCCACGCCCTATCTTCTGCGCCCGTTCGAGCACGGCGCCGACATCGTCGTGCATTCCCTGACCAAATATCTCGGCGGCCACGGCAATTCCATCGGCGGCATCATCGTCGATTCGGGTAAATTTCCCTGGGCCGAGCACAAGCAGAGATTCCGCCGCCTGAACGAGCCGGACGTTTCCTATCATGGCGTGGTTTATACCGAAGCGCTGGGCCCGGCCGCGTACATCGGCCGCGCGCGGGTGGTGCCGCTGCGCAATACCGGCGCGGCGATTTCGCCGTTCAACGCCTTTCTCATCCTGCAGGGCGTGGAAACCCTGGCCCTGCGCATGGAGCGCATCGTCGAGAACACGCTCGCGGTGGCGAGTTACCTCAAGAGCCACAAGAAAGTAAGCTGGGTCAATTACGCCGGCCTGCCGGATCATAAGGACCACGCCCTGGCCAAGAAGTACATGGGCGGGCGCCCGTCGGGGATCCTCACCTTCGGCGTCGAGGGCGGCCTGGCGGGCGGAGCGAAGTTCCAGGATGCGCTGAAGCTGTTCACCCGGCTGGTCAACATCGGCGATGCCAAGTCGCTCGCCTGCCATCCCGCGTCCACCACGCACCGCCAGCTTGGGCCCGAGGAACTGGTGCAGGCCGGCGTGACCGAGGACATGGTGCGCCTGTCCATCGGCATCGAGCACATCGACGACCTCAGGGCCGACCTGGAGCAAGCGCTGCAGGCAGTCTGAGGGTAGTTGCGGCATGGCGCGTGCCGCGCCGCGCGAATTATTGCTAGTATCACCGGCCCGCAACTCATGAAGGGAGCGAATATGCGTATCGCCAACAGCGTCACCGCCCTGATCGGCAACACCCCGCTGGTGCGCATCAACCGGCTCACGCAAGGCTGCGTGGCGGAGGTTGTCGCCAAGCTTGAGTTCCAGAATCCTGCGCACAGCGTGAAGGACCGCATCGGCCTGTCGATGATAGAGGCGGCGGAGAAGGCCGGAAAGATCAAGCCCGACACCATTGTGCTCGAGCCGACCAGCGGCAATACCGGCATCGGCATCGCCATGGTGTGCGCGGCGCGCGGCTACAAGTGCACCCTGGTCATGCCCGAGACCATGAGCAAGGAGCGGCGCATGCTGCTGCGCGCCTACGGCGCCGAACTGGTGTTGACGCCCGGTCCCGAAGGCATGAAGGGAGCGATCAAGAAGGCCGAGGAAATGGCCGCGGCCGACCCGCGCTATTTTATGCCGCAGCAGTTCCGCAACCCCGCCAATCCCGAGGTCCACCGGCGCACGACCGCCGAGGAAATCTGGCG
>JACZJU010000270.1 GCA_014860395.1 Burkholderiales bacterium
CCCCAGCCCTCTCCCCCGAAATCCGTGGAGAGGGGGTAAGACTCCCTCCCCCGCAACACCAGCAGCGGCTCGCACCGCTGCTGCGCCTGATCGCCGTGGCCTGCGGCGATGCAGGCGATGTAAACCTCCTGCCATAGCTCAAATAACACCCCGCGCGAATCCGGCGCCAGAGGCGAGAAATTGTTCGCCTTATGTCTGCCAGCGCACGGTGAGCTGCGGGCGCAAGCGGTATAAAGATTTGGTCGAGAGGGACCTCGTGGCTGGTTGCATCCGGCTAGGCACCGTCTTCGAAAATAACGGAGAAACATCATGAACCGCATTTACCGATCGATCTGGAACGACAAGACCGGCACATTTGTCGCCGTTTCGGAAAACGCCAAAAGCAACGGCAGGAAATCCTCGCCTGGCGCAAGCACAGTGGCAAGGGGTGCGCGCTTCGCCCTTAAAGGGCTGGCGCTTTCCCTGATGCTCGCCTTCGGTTCGAATATCTACGCCCTGCCTACGGGCGGCGCGGTGTCGGCGGGCAGCGCGAGCATCGCCAGCGGCGCCGGCAAGACGACCATCAACCAGGCCAGCCAGAATGTGGCGATCAACTGGCAGGGCTTCGGCATCGGACAGGGCGAAGCCGTCCAGTTCGTGCAGCCCAACAGCAGTTCCGTAGCGCTCAACCGGGTGCTCGGTTCCGATGCTTCGAACATCCTCGGCAGTCTGTCCGCGAACGGCAAAGTGTTCCTGATGAATCCGAACGGCATCCTGTTCGGTCAGGGGGCGCAAGTGAACGTGGGCGCTCTGGTGGCGTCCACCCTGAACATAAGCGACAGCGACTTCATGGCGGGCAAGTACAATTTTGCCGGCGGGAGCAACGCCGCCATACTCAACCAGGGATCGATCAAGGCCGACGGCGGCTATGTGGCCCTCTTGGGCGCAAACGTCAGTAACGACGGCGTGATCACCGCCAAACTCGGCACGGTGACGCTCGCCGCGGGCAATGCAATGACGCTCGACGTGGCCGGCGACGGACTGCTCAATGTCACGGTGAACCAGGGCGCGGTGAACGCGCTGGTGCAGAACGGCGGCCTGATCCAGGCCGACGGCGGACAAGTGCTGCTGACCGCGCGGTCGGCAGGGAACCTGCTGCAAAGCGCGGTGAACAACGGCGGCGTGATCCAGGCGCAGACCATCCAGAATCACAACGGCACGATCAGGCTGATGGGCGATATGCACAGCGGCACGGTGAACGTGGCCGGCAGGCTGGATGCTTCCGCCCCGAATGGCGGCGACGGCGGCTTCATCGAAACATCGGCGGCGCACGTCAACGTCGCCGACAGCACCATCGTTACCGCTCAATCCGCGCAAGGCAAGTCGGGCACTTGGCTGCTCGACCCCAATGACATCATCATTCAGGCGGCAGGTGCCGAAACCAACGTCACGGCCAGCCCGAACTTCACCAGCACCAACGACAACGCCATCGTTACGACCGCAAGCATTCAGACCGCGCTTAACGCGGGCACCAGCGTAGTCGTCACGACAGCCGCGGGCGGCACCAATGCACAAGCGGGCGATATCACTGTCAACGACACGCTTACTTGGACGGCGGTGACGGGGCCGACTCTGACTTTGAACGCGACGCGGGACGTGATCGTGAACGCGGCGATTACCGCCACCACGGGAAGCTTTGCGGCGACCGCCGGACGCAACGTAAGCGTGAACGCGGCGACGAAGACGACCACTGGAAGCCTTACATTTACGGCCGTAGGCGATGTAAACCTGGCTGCCCCGACGACGATTATCACTGGAAACCTTACGGCGGTTGCCGGAGGCAATGTAAACGTGTCTGCGGCCTCGACGGTTACCACGGGAGACATGATATTTCGCGGCGATAACGATGGTACTGGCCCTGGGGCCGCCGCAGGCACCGTGGCCATCACTTGTGGCATCAATTGCCTGACCATCACTACCGGCACACTCAGCATCCGCTTCAATCCGGTTAGCTACGCCACTACGGGAGCCGAAATTACGGCTTACGGCACGCATTTGACCGGGGCAGGAGTGTTGGATGCAAAAGCGTGGGTGTTCGGGCTCGGGGACAACAAACTCTACGACGGCACGACGGCCGCAACCGTCAGCGGACTTAAGCCTGATTTGGGAGGTGCCGCTCCTGCCGCCGCGCTTGGTACTGTTAGCAATGCCAATTTCGATAACAAAAATGTGGGAACAAACAAGCTGATCACCTATGACAGCACATTTGCCAATGCCACATATGATCTATTTGCTCCTTTCGGAACTACTGCGGGAACCTATACCACACGGGCCAACATCACAGTCAGACCGCTGACGGTCACCGCGGTAACCGATAGCCGCGTCTATAACGGCACCACCAGTTCGGTGGGCGTACCCACATCCGCCGGCCTGCAGCCGGGCGACACCCTGAACGGCCCGCTCACCCAGGCCTATGCGAGCAAGAACGTCCTGGGCACGCTCGGCAGCACGCTGGTCGCCACCGGCCCCTACACCGTGACCGACGGCAACGGCGGCAACAACTACACCGTCACCGTCAACACTGCACTTGGTACCATCACCCCGCTGGCTCTGGTCGGCAGCATCACTGCCGCCAACAAGGTATACGACGGGGACAACTCGGCAACGATCCTGACGCGGACGCTGGCCACGCCCGTTCCCGGAGACACGGTGAGCTACATCGGCGGCACGGCACTGTTCACCGACAAGAACGTCGCCAACGCCAAGACGGTGACAGGCACCGGCCTGAGCCTTACCGGCGCAGACGCGGGCAACTACACCGTCAACACGACCGCGACCACCCTGGCCAACATCACCCCGGCGCCGCTGACGATTCAAGCGAACAACAACACCAAGGTATACGGCACGACGTTCACGCCGGCGAGTACCGCCTTTACTGTCCCGGTGCCCCCGATCGCCGGTGAAACCGTCGCCAGCGTTACCGAGACCAGCCCCGCCGGCACGCCGGCGACCGCCGCTGTGCCGGGGCCGTATGCAATCACGCCGAGCAACGCGGCCGCGAACGGCGCTTTCCTGCCAAGCAACTACACCATCACCTACGTCGACGGTGCGCTGACCGTGACCCCGGCGCCGCTGACGGTGACCGCGGCCAACGCCACCAAGGTCTTCGGCGAGACGCCCACCCTGTCGGCCTTTACCACGGCTGGCCTGGTGAACGGCGAAACCGTCGCCAGCGTCACCGAGACCAGCCCCGGCACGGTGGCGACCGCGGCGGTGCCGGGTCCGTATGCGATCACGCCGAGCGCCGCCACCGGCGGCACGTTCACGCCGACCAACTACACCATCACCTATGTCGACGGCGCGCTGGCAGTAACCCCGGCGCCACTGCCGCCGGTCGTAGTGCCGCCGGTCGTCGTGGTGCCGCCGGTAGCACCGCCGATTGCCGTGGTGCCGCCGGTTGACATCGTGCCCCCGGTTGTCATCGTGCCCCCGGTTGCGCTGGCCGCCGAGGCGCCCGAAGTGCCTCAGATAGAACTGGCACCCGCACTGCCGGTCCAGAACAGATTGAATCTCACTGTGATAGGGGCCGCTTTGCCGCCCCTTCAGTTGGCCGTGACGCCGGCTGTATTCCCGAACAACTTGCCGCCGACTGCGGCAGGGCCGGCTGAACCTGAACCGGCCATCGTTCCGGAAGAGCCGCCGGCCTACGTGCCGCCCGTGCTTCCGCCCAAACCGGACCGCGGTTAAGCGCCGCCGGCCCTGGCCCGCTGATCGATGAAGACCATGCGCACCGGGGCCGCTCAGCGCTACGCCGGAGGGAGCATGCGCGCGCTCGTTGCGACCATAGGCAAAGGACTCTGCTTGGGCCTGTCGGCCGCGAGCTTTTTTCCCGGTCATGCGGCGGCGGTGGAAGACGCCGTGCAACTGTCCAAGCTGGCGCGCCCGTCCTCCGCAGCTGCAGGCTCGACGCAGTCAGTAGCGGCAGCCCCATTCACGATCGCGACGCAAGCGTTGGCGGCGAATTCTCCCAAACGGGCGAACTTCGAACGCGAGCGCGCGTCGCGCGCATCCCGGCACGTGGCGGACTGGGTCGTCGATTCGGGCGACAATCACGGCATGCCGTTCGCGATCGTCGACAAGACGGACGCGAAAGTATTTGTATTCGATGCGCTCGGGCGGCTGCGCGGGGCCGCGCCCGCGCTGCTCGGCCTGGCGCGCGGCGATGACGCCGTCCCCGGCATCGGCGACCGAGCGTTGTCGAGCATCTCCCCCGGCGAGCGCACTACCCCGGCGGGCCGCTTCGTGGCCGCTCTGGGCATGAATGCACACGGCCAGGACATCCTGTGGGTCGACTATAACAGCGCGGTCTCCATGCATCGGGTGATTACGACCAAACCCAAGGAGCGCCGCCTGCAGCGGCTGGCCACTGCTACGCCGCTGGACAACCGAATTTCCTATGGCTGCATCAATGTGCCGGCGAAGTTCTACGAGAACGTGGTGCGCCCTGCCTTTACCGGGACCAACGGCATCGTCTATGTGCTGCCCGAAACCAGATCGACCCGCGAAGTCTTTGCGTCCTACGACGTCGATGAACACGCGCGGCTCAAGAGCGCGAGCCAGGCAGTGTCCGCGCAGGTCACCGCCGCAGCCGTCGGGCGTTGAGTCGGGCGACCGGTGCAAGCCGGAGCGCTGCAGCAGCCTCCCCGCTGAACCTTGGGTTGGCGACATCGAGAAGATTCAACGCGTGGGGATTCGGCGTAATATTGAGCATCATGACTAAGCCAATGAAACTCCCCGAAGGCAAGGAACCGGTACTGCGGGTCATGCCCATGCCCGCCGACGCCAACCATCACGGCGACATTTTCGGCGGCTGGATCATGGCGCAGGTCGACCTCGCTGGCGGCGTGCTCGCCGGGCGGCACGCACGCGGCCGCGTCGCCACGGTGGCGGTGAATTCCTTCCAGTTCAAACAGCCGGTGCAGATCGGCGACCTGCTTTCCTTCTACGCCGAGATCGTGCGCGTGGGCAACACGTCCATCACTATCAATGTGGAGGTGTACGCGCAGCGCAATCCCGAAGAAATCGAGATCGTCAAGGTGACCGAGGCGACACTCACCTACGTAGCGACGGATAAGGATCGCCGGCCGCGCACCGTGCCGCCGCTGCCGGCGAAGAAGTAGCTTCTCGCGCACCTGCGCGACACGCCTGGGAATGGCGTGCAGCCTGTCGTATGATCCTGCTTTCCTTCCACGCCGGAGCATTTGCCTCATGAAAGACTTCCACAGCAAGGTAGCGGTCATCACCGGCGGCGCGAGCGGCCTCGGGCGCGCCATGGCCGAGCGTTTCGCGCGCGAGGGCATGCGCATCGTGCTCGCCGACGTCGAGCCCAATGCGCTCGCCAAAGCCGAAGCCGAAATGAAGACCGCCGGTGCCGAGGTCATCGGCGTGCGCACCGACGTCTCCAAGGCAGCCGATATGGAAGCGCTGGCGCAAAAGACCCTCGCGGCCTTCGGCGCGGTGCACCTGGTCGTCAACAACGCCGGCGTCGCGCCGCTGGGCAACGCCTGGGAGAACAGCCTCGCCGACTGGGAATGGACCCTGGGGGTCAACCTGTGGGGTGTGATCCACGGCGTGCGCGTGTTCACGCCGATCATGCTCGCCCAGGGCGGCGAGGCGCACATCGTCAATACGGCTTCGGTCTCCGGACTGATTTCGCCGCCGGGATCGGCGATGTACAACGTGACGAAACACGCCGTTGTCACGCTCACCGAGACCCTGTACCACGATCTGGCCGCGAAGCACGCCAGCATCGGCTGCTCGGTGCTATGCCCGGCCTACGTGCCCACAGGAATCGCCGACTCCGAACGCAATCGCCCGGCGCCGCTGCAAAACGCGGCGCGGGAAAAGACCGCCGAGCAGCAGGCGCAAGAGGCGATGCTGCGCAAGGCGGTGACCTCGGGCAAGCTCTCCGCAAACGACGTGGCGCAAAAGGTGTACGAGGCGGTGCGCGACGGCCGCTTTTACATCCTCACCCATCCGAAGATCAAGCCCTCGATCCAGTGGCGCATGGAAGACATCCTGCAGGAGCGCAATCCCACCAGCCCGATGGGGACAGGTCCGCTCCCCGCCGCCGCGCCGCCTTCCTGACCCGCGCTTGAGCCGGTGACGTCAGGGCTCAGTCCGGCTTGCGCCGCCGCGCCGCGGTGCGCGGCAGAACCAACTCGGCGATCAAGCCTTTCCCCCCCGGTGCATTGCGCAGGCGGATTTCGCCGCCATGCCAGCGCGCGATATTGCGCGCGATCGCAAGCCCGAGTCCGGTTCCGCCGCTGTCGCGGTTGCGCGATTGCTCCAGGCGGAAAAACGGCTCGAACACGCGCTCCAGATCCTCCTCGGGGATGCCCGGCCCTTCGTCGCGCACGGCGATGCGCAGCGAGACATCGTCGTCCTCGATGCTTATGCTCGCGCGCTCGCCGTAGCGCAGCGCGTTTTCGACCAGATTGTCGAGACAGCGGCGCAGCGCCTGCGGATGCGCGCTGAAGGTTGCGCGCGGGCGGCCTTCCACAGTGACGTCGCGGCCGGTATCGGTCCAGTCTTCGCACAAGCTCCCGACCAGCGCTCCGACGTCAAGCGGCTGGCGCCGCGGCTCGTTGCCCAGGCTCTTGAAGAATTCGAGCGTAGAGCCGGCGATCGCCTCCATCTCGGCCAGGTCGCGCAAGAACTTCGCGCGGCTCCCGGCATCCTGGATCATTTCCGCCCTGAGGCGCAGCCGCGTAATCGGCGTCTGCAAATCGTGCGAGATGGCGCCGAGCATGCGCGCGCGCTCCAGCACGTAGCTGCGCAAATCCAGGCGCATGCGGTTGAAGGCGCGGATCACGCTGCGCACCTCGCTCGGCCCGTCCTCCTGCAGCGGCGCGCCCTCGGCAGGATCGGCGCCGATCTGCTCGGCGGCGCGCGCCAGCCGCGCGAGCGATCGCGTCGTCGCGCGCACGGCCGCAGCGCCGAGCACGATGAAGATCGCGAGCGTCAGCAGCAGCCTGGGCAGCAACGACTCGATGCGGCTGAGCGGCTCCTGCGGCATGCGCGCGTAGAACACCGCTATGGTGCCGTCCTCCAGCCCGATCTGCGAAACGATAGAGTACGTGCCGGGAAGGACGAAGTAGAAATGGCGGGCTATCCACTGCTCGAGCGGACTGGTGTCGACCGCCTCGTAGTTGCCCGGGCGGCTTTCCCGGCCCAGGCTGGTAATCTTGACCGCGGTGCTCCATTCGGAGCGCAGGTAATGCTTGATCAAGGCCGAAAGCGCCCGCTCATAGCGGTCGTGCTCGGCAAAACCCTTCTCCACGTCCACCGGCACGCCGCCCAGGACGACGATGAAACTCGGCCCGTTCATCTCCTCGATGACCGCCTCACGCTCCCGGGAAGGAAGGCGATTCAGAATCCGCGCGGACTGGGCGATGCGCAGCGCAGTCTGTTGCGCGCCGAGCCGGTACACGCCGCTGCCGCGGTCGAAGAAATTGACCGTCTGGCTGACAATCTCGGTGAGCATCAGCCCGGTGACCAGTACCAACAGCGTGCGGCCGAACAGCGAGCGCGGCAGCAGGGTCATGCGTCGAGCCGCTCCACCGCCGTCGCGAGCACGTAGCCGCCGTTGCGCACAGTCTTGATGATGCGCGGTTCGCGCCCGTTGTCGCCCAGCAGCTGCCGCAGGCGGCTCACCTGCACGTCGATGCTGCGATCGAACGGCGTGGCCTCGCGTCCGAGCGCCAGGTCCACCAGCCGGTCGCGATCGAGCACGCGGTCAGGGTGATTGAGGAACGCCGTAAGCAGCCGGTACTGGGCGCCGCTCAACGGAACGACCACGCCTTCAGCGTCGATCAAGTGCCGCGCGACGCAATCCAGCGTCCAGCCGGCGAAGCGCAGGCGCCTGGCGTCGCCCTGCACTGCCGGCAGCGCGCGCGTGCGCCGCAGCACGCTCTTGATGCGGGCGAGCAGTTCACGCGGGTTGAACGGCTTTCCCAGGTAGTCGTCGGCGCCCATCTCGATGCCGATGATGCGGTCGATCTCGTCGCGCCGCGCCGTGAGCATGATCACCGGCAGGCTCGATCGCGCGCGCAGGTCGCGGCACAGCGACAGCCCGTCTTCGCCGGGCAACATCAGGTCGAGAACGACCAGGTCGGGGCTGTCGGCCTTGATCGCGTTGCGCATCTGCACGCCGTCGCGCGCGGTGCTCACGCGGTAACCGTGCGAGCTCAGGTACTCGGCGACGAGGCTGCGAATCTCGGCGTCGTCGTCAACGACCAGTATGTGTCCTTGGCTTTCCATCGCGCCGCCATTTAACACCCCGGACACTGCTCGGGGCAAGCCGATATGTTGCGTAATGTAACAATCCGCCGCGGGCGCAACAGTGCGCAATGTTTCCGCATTGTTCCGATACCAAGTCGCGCCAGTGTGCAATCACCCATTTACATGGCTCGTTTCTAATGTCGCACGACACCGGGCCCGCGCCGCGGGTCGAATTGCGTTCAACCAACCGATAGGAGCATTGCCATGAATTTCAAACTCAACCTGATGGTCGCTGCGATTGCAGTCATGGGCCTGGCTGCCTGCAGCCCCGATGTCACCCCGAAAGCCCCGGCCGCGGCCGCGGAAGCGCCGGCTCCCGTAGCAGCAGCCCCGGCCCCCGCCGCGGAAATAGCCAAGGCTGACCAGCCGGCCGCCGCCCCGGTCGCCGAAATGAAGAACGAAGAAGCTGCCGCCGCCCCGGCCGCCGAAATGAAGAAAGAAGAAGGCGAGAAGAAGGCAAACTAGTCGGACCAGTCAGTCGTAATTCCGCCCGATTGCATCGGGTACTGACTACGCGCCGTCCCGACCCGGGGGTCCCCCCGGGTCGGGCGGTTGCGCAAGCGCCGCGCCTGGAGCTTCACTGCTCGCGCGCATCGATGTGCAGAATTCCAGTCATCACCAAAGGCTGAGCATGCCTCCCGAACTGCAGGCCGTTCTTCCATCGCCCGCTGCTTCCGCGCCGGCCATCCTGCCGCCGGGCCGCGCTTATCGCATCCTGGTGGGCTCGGCCATCGTTCTGGGCCTCGCTGCCGTCCTCTTTGCCATGTTCAACGGCGAGCTGTTTCGCCCGGTCCGGGAAGAAATCCAGGCCGGGAACCTCAGCGCGTCAGTGCTGAAGCCCAGCCTGATCTGGGTATCGATGGGGCTGCTGATGCTGGCGCTGCGCACCCTGCTCTGGTTCAGCTACCGGCCGTTCGATGCCGCCACGCATGAGTCGGCGCCGACCATGACCATAGTGATCCCGGCCTACAACGAAGGCGCGATGGTCGAGCAGTCGATCGAGTCGGTCGCTGCCGCACGCTACCCTCGCGGCCGGCTCGAGATCCTGGTTGTCGACGACGGCAGCACGGACGACACCTGGACCTATATCCAACGCGCGGCGGCGCGTCATCCGGGCCTCGTCAGCGCGATGCAGCTCGAGCGCAACCAGGGCAAGCGCGCGGCGCTCGCGACGGGATTTCGCGCGGCACGCGGCGAGATCCTGGTCACGATCGATTCCGACAGCGTCATCGAGCCCGATGCGCTGCTGGCGATGGCGGGCCCGTTCCGCGACCCGCGCGTGGGTGCGGTCGCGGGAAAGGTCGCCGCCTATAACCGCGACCAGGGATACATCCCGCGGATGCTGCACGTGCGCTACGTCCTGTCGTTCGACTTCCAGCGCAGCGTGCAGTCCACTTACCGCACCGTGTACTGCTGTCCGGGAGCGCTCGCCGCATACCGGGCGAGCGTCGTGCGCGAGGTGCTGAAGCCGTGGCTGGCGCAGCGTTTCCTCGGCACGCCCTGCACCTACGGCGAGGATCGCGCCCTGACCAACGACATCCTCGAACGCGGATTCGACACCGTTTACCAGGGCAGCGCCGTCGTACGTACGCTGGTTCCGGATACCTATGCCAAGTTGTGCAAAATGTACCTGCGCTGGGATCGCAGCTATGTGCGCGAAGAGCTCCGCTTCGCCCGCATCGTGTGGAAGCGGCCGCTCGTGCCCATGGTGCTCGCCGTGTTCGAAAAGCTGATCACCAATCTGCGCTTTCCCGTCGCGTGGACCGCGACCGTCACGCTCGCGCTGGTCGCCGTCTCCGACCCGATGGCGCTCGTGCGCGTCCTCATGGCCATCGGGGTCGGCGCCGGCTTCTATATGCTCTACTACGTCTACTCCGAAAGGTCGATGCGCTTCGTGCACGGCATCGTGTACGCGTATTTCGCCTTCTTCACCCTCTGGTGGGTATTTCCCTACGCCATCCTGACCGTGCGTTCGCGCTCGTGGGGAACCCGTTGACTGCTGGCCCGCAGTGGGATCAGGGCAGCGGATAGAGCAGGATGGCCAGGCCTGCGCCCGCCAGCAGCAGCCGTTTGAATGCCGGCCCCGGCGCGATGACGCCATAGGACACCATCGTGATCGCGATGCCAACCTTGAGCATGGCGACGAGCGCCGCCATCGGCGCGTGCGCCAACTCGAGCAGGCCCGGGCTGGAGATCATGCCCAGCGGGATCAGGTACAGGCCCAGCCCCAGCGCCATCGCCTTCAGCGCGACCGCAAGCCAGTTCTCCTCGACCATCCCGGCGGCGATGAATACCGCGCCGCACACCGGCGGCGTGATGGTCGACAGCAGGGCGAACCAGAATACGAACAGATGCGCCTGCAGCGTGCCCAGGCCGAGTTCGGTCAGTGCCGGGCCGGCGACCGACACGCAGATGACGTAGGCGGCCGTGGTCGGCACCTCCATGCCCAGCAGCAGGCAGGTCAGCGCCGTCAGCAGCACCGCCGGCCACAACATGCCGCCCGCGCCGGAGAGGATGACCGAAGTGATTTTCACGCCGAGGCCGGTGATGCCGAGCACGCCGATGATGATGGATGCGCACAGAATGATCGAAGCGATCATGCCGATCTGCCTGCCGGCGGCATGCACCGCGCGATTCAGCCGCGCCGCGATCGCGCGCGGTTCGACCCGGAACGCGTCATCGGTGAACAGCAACAAGGCGGCGGCAATCACGGCCAGGCAGGCTGCGTACTGCGGCGTGTAGCTTGCGCCGAACATGCCCCACAGCAGCACCGAGAACGGCACCAGGAAGAATCCGGTCGTGATCAGCACGGTGCGCGGCGACGGCCTTTCGCTCTCCGGCAGTTGCGCCAGTTCATAGCGGCGCGCGAATGCGTTGATGCCCATCCACACCGCGAAGAAATACAGCAGCGCCGCCGGCAGCGCGGCGAGCATGATGCCATCGTAGGGCACGCTGGTGAGTTCGACCATTACGAATGCGCCCGCCCCCATCAAAGGCGGCATGATCTGCCCGCCCGAGGAGGCGACCGCTTCGACGGCCGCGGCGAGCGAGCGCGGATAGCCCAGTCGCAGCATCGCCGGCAGGGTGATCGCGCCGGTCGAGGCAACATTGGCCGAAGCCGAACCCGAGATCGAGCC
Source organism: Burkholderiales bacterium (assembly GCA_014860395.1). GTDB lineage: Bacteria > Pseudomonadota > Gammaproteobacteria > Burkholderiales > SG8-39 > 2-12-FULL-64-23. The sequence continues at coordinate 11,460 of JACZJU010000270.1, forward strand.
GAACAGCGCCGACGCGATCACCGATACCTTCGCGGCGCCCGCGGTGAGCCGGCCAGCCGCGGCGGCGGCGACGTTCATGAATCCGGCGCCGGCCTGCCCGGCGTTGAGCATCGCACCGAAGATCACGAACACCGCGACGATGCCCACCGACACGCCGGTGAGGCTGCCCCACAGCCCGCCTTCGGTGATGGTCAAAGTGCCGAGGAAGCTTTCGAGCGGCGTTCCCGGGTGGCCGAACTCCCCCGGTATGTATTGGCCGAAGAGGCCGTACAGAAGCGCGATCACCGCCAGCGTGGGCAGCGGCCAGCCGACCGCGCGCCGCGCCATGGCTATGGCGCAGACGAGCAGCACTAAGGCAGTAGCGTTTTGCAGCGGGCCCGACAGGCTGCCGTACTGGTCTTCGAGCGCGGCATAGTGCCATGCGACCCAGAGGCAAGCGGCGATGCCCGCAAGGCAGAACGCCCAGTTGAGCGCCCCGGGCCGCCTGCACTCCGGCGTCCACAGCAGCGCCCAGGGCAGCGCCAGCGCCATGTGCAGGGGTCGGCTGACCAGATTGGGCACGAGCCCGGCGAATACGAGCCACAGGTGGAAAGCGATGCTGAGCGTGCCGAGCGCGGGCCAAAGGAAAGGTGGCATGGGAGTCCGCAGACTTGTCAGTACAGAATGGCCATCGAGCGCATTACACGGTCTGCGGCCGACTCGTGCAGGGCGCGAGACGCGTTGCGCGCCTCGCGCCGTCCGATGCGAGAGCGCGCTAGCGGTTCGCGTCGGTCACGGGGTAGCCGACTTCCTTGTAGTAGCGCAGCGCGCCCGGGTGGATCTTGCGCGCTATGCTTGCAAGCATTTTTTCGTTCACCCCGCCCCACCACGGGGCCGTCGCCGCCATTTTGGCGCGCTGGGTCCAGTAGGCGCGGGTAAGCTGATAGGCGGTGTCGTCGTCCATCTGCGTGGTGGTGTAGGCAATGACCGGCAGCGAGGTGGTGACCACGTCTTCGTTCTGGCCCGCATAGGTGCCGGCCGGAATCACGAAACGCGTCTGCCCGGTCTGCTTGATCTGCTCGTCGCTGAGCGACAGGATATGCACGCCGACCCCGGCGGCCGCTTCGATCACGTTGGGCGCCGGATAAGAGCCGGCCGTGGCGAAGCCGTCGATCTGGCCGTTTTTCAGCGCCGGCACCGCGTTGTTGAGCTCGACGTTGGCGAGTTTGACCTTGCCTTCCAGGCCGAACAGCTTGAAGTACTTCTCGGCTTCCTTTGCCCCGAAGCTCCCCTTGCCGATCAGCATGGTCTTGCCGGCGAGGTCGGCGAACGATTTGATGCCGGCGTCGGCGCGCGTGACGAAGTGCATGGTGAGCGACGGAATCGGAAACAGGGCGCGAATCTCGGAGAATTTCGGATTTTCCTTGCCCTGGAACATCGCCTTGCCGTCTTGCGCCAGCGCGACCAGCGACGGCGGCGTCGTGAACACGTAGTTGCCGGGGCGGTTCGCCGCCTCCATCACGTTCTGCACCGAGCCCTGGCTTTCTTCGACGGTGACGATGATCTTGCCGCCCGAGCCGGCCTTCACCGCCTGCGCGATCTCGACCGCCATCTGATAGTACGACGAGCCGGTCTTGGCGGATTTGTAGGTGATGCGCGTCTGCGCCGCGGCGTCGAGGCCGTGCGCGAGCAAAGCCGAGGCCATGCAGGCCGACAGAATCAGGTTCAGCACGCCGCGGCGGCTTGTGTGGCTCGGGTACATTCTTGGTCTCCTGAAGTGTTGGATCCGATGCCGGCGCGAAGGCCGATGGCACCCAAGATGGGCAATTACGATTTACGCTTTCGGTCAGGCAAAAGTCGCGTCATTGTACACTCTGCCGCTGCGACGATCGAAGCGACAGGACGATCAAACCGCCGATCATTCAGTTCCCGAGCGCCTTCTGAATGCCTTGCTCCAGCGTCTCGGCCGGGACCGCGCCAATGATGGGCAGCGAGAGGCCGGTCTTGTTGTTGCGCACGATGACGCCAGGCGTGCCGGTAATGCCGCTGCGCATTCCGTCGGCTATGTCATCGCGCACGAGCTGCGCCACCGCCGGATCGCGAACGCACGCATCCAGTGCAGCAAGGTCTTTCACGCCGGCGGATTGCGCGATTTCCCTGATCTGGACATCACCGCCCGCGAGCCCTTTGCCGTTTGCGTTGGTCAGCTTGAGCCAGTCATTGGCAAAGGCGAAGAAGGCCTTGGAACTCGCCTGGCGCCCCACGCACTCGGCAAAGTAGGCGCCGCGTTTGGCAACCTCGCCGTGGAAGTCCAGCGGGTAGTGGCGGAAAACCATATTGGCCTTGCCGTTGAACTTCGCGATCGCCCGTTCCGGCGTCCCGACGAAGCGCTTGCAGTAGGGGCACTCGAGGTCGTCGTAGATTATTACGCTTACCTCGGCCTGCGGGTTGCCGAAGATGCGGTCGCGCTTGACGTCCACCTTGCGGGCGTTCTTCGCCGCCTCGGCCTGGCCGCGTTGTTGTTCCTCCTGCTGCTTCTGTTGTGCTTCCTTCTGTCGCTGAACATATCGCTGTATGCCCCGGTCTATCGCGGCGTCGAGCGCGCCGGAATCCTCCATGCGCTTGATCAGGCCGTCGATCTCCGACGCAGCCGCGATCTTGCGGTCCGCGGCGAAACCGGCCAATGACCCTCCCGCCGTCGCCAGCGCCAGCGCCACAACCAAAATCAACCATGCCTTGCGCATGACGTTCTCCTTGATAGACGGGCGATAGCATCTCGATCCGCCGGGAAATCCAACATCCTGGAACCCGCTGCAAAATGAATTCTGCACCGGGTTCCAAGTGTACCTATGTCCGCTCCAGACTCCTACTACTCAAGCGACGGCTGTGATTTGCAGGGAAGTCCGGCTGTTTCCTTCGATCCATCCCAGGTGGGCGATGCATCGAACGGGCCGCACCGCCGTTCCTTGACAAGATAGTTAGACCCAAAGTTGACGCGGCAGCGTGCGTTGGCGTACATACACCGCAATTTTCCAGCCGTAGGCTCCGGACTTAGAGGGCGCCAGTGCGGCGCGGCAAGCATCGCCGACTCAGGAGCAGAACTTGAAAACTGTGCGCAAGGCATTCCCGCTGGACGATCTGATCATACTGACTTCTTCAGGAACAATCGACCTCGCCGCATCAAAGGCAGCCCTGAAAGACCTCGCCGCCGATCCGGAATATGCAGCGAATTACGAAATATTATTGGATTTGAGAGGCAGCGCGTGCAATTTGTCCGTGAGTGACGTCTACGAGGTCGCGACCTATCTGGCTTCGCCGAATCCGGCAATTTCCACGAGCAAGAAAATCGCGGTGCTGGTAGCCGGCCATGTTGCTTTCGACCACGCCCAGTTTCTCCAACTGTGTTCTACGAACCGAGGCATGCAAGTCAGGGCATTTGAAGACTATCAAAAGGCGAGCGAGTGGCTCGACGTGCGTTTGCCGGACGATTCAAATCCAGGGATGCCATGCCCGACGTGCAAGGGAGAGGAACTGCCCTGAGGCGCCGCACACCGGCTCACCGCTCATGCCGGCCCGCCGAAACGCAGTGATTTCCGCGCTCAAAACTCTGCCGCGCTACATGCATTCAATTTGCGCCTGTAACCTGTCGCCTATTCTTCTTCTCGCACCTGTATCGCCTCCACCCTCACGCGGGCGACGCCCTTGCGCTGAAACTCAAGCCTCTTGGCCGCGCCCAGACTGAGGTCGATTATGCGCTCCCCCGACCTGGCATTGTGCACACTGGGAAAAGGCCCGCGGTCATTCACCCTTACGATCACGGATTTCCGGTTTTCGAGGTTCGTCACCTTCACAAACATGGGGATGGGCAGATATTTGTGCGCCGCCGACAGACCGTCGGGGTTGAACGCTTCTCCGTTTGCGGTCATCTTGCCGCTCTCGTAGCCATACCATGATGCGAGGCCCTCCTCCCTGTAATCCTTGGCTTCCTCGGGCGACATGGGGACATAGCGCCGCCCTGCGACCACATAGGGCGCGGTCTTTACCCTGCCCTGGCGTATCGCCTCTTTGACAGGAAGGCCGTCGATGCTGTTGATTTCATCGTGGGTCAATGCCCATTCGATAGGTGCTTTGACTACTTCGTAGGTAAATTCACCGATCTTGTAGACGATTGTTGTCGTGCCTTTGACGACGACATAGGTTTTCTTTGCGACCCATACGCCTCCTTGCACCACGCTTTTCACCGCGCGGTAAGGCGCGGTGATTACGGAGCAGCCGTTTGAAAAAGCCATGGCGGCGAAACAAAGGCAAACCACAGCGAATCGCGTAATACGCACTCCGCTAGTCCTTGGGGGACCGGGTAGATCGTTGCCATTCCCATGGCGGCACCGGGTCAGTGTCGCGCCACAGCCGCAGCTTCCCCTTGCGCGCCTCCTTCTCGGCCAGTTCGTAGACCTCGCGCTCTTCTGCTGTCTGCTCGTGGGCGTTGGCGCGATCCCACCAGGCGAGGCCGGCGCGAACCTGCTCTAAGCCGGCGTCATGGCCATCCACGAAGACGTTTCCCACCATACTTCCGTCGCGGTCTATCTTTTCTCCTTCAACGAAGACTTCACGATCATAGACCCACTTGGCGAGGTACTCTTTCGAGCGAAAGCCGAATGGCTGCCCCCTCTTTGGCGCGGCGATCCCGGCAAGCCTGATCTTGTGCAGCTGCTTATTGGCGTCCTGGATCGTAATTGTATTGCCGTCGGCCACCCCCACCACCTTGCCGGCGAGATCGGCCCAGGCAGGGATTGAAACGGCGAGCGCAAGGAGAACGAGAAATGTCCGGCCGACGTTTTGCATCCGCCGAGTGTAGCGCCATCCCGCCTGCGCCGCGATTCGCCAATATCTGCGCGAGCGCGCCGTGTCCTCGATCGCGCCCCTCAATGCCTGGACGAAAACACGATGCCGCCGACGATCAGGGCGAAGGCTGCCGCATGGTAAAGATGCGGCATTTCGCCCAAGAATGCCGACGACATCATCGCCGCGAAAAGCGGCGTCAGATTGCTGAAGAAACCCGCAATCGTCGGCCCCGCTCGCTGCACCCCGGCACCCCAGCAGCGATAGGCGATGATCGCCGGACCGACCGCGATATACAGCAGCGCTGCCGCCAGGGGCCAGCTCCAGACGACATGCGGGTCGCTGACCGCCCACTCGCCGGCGGTAAACACGCCGGACCACATGACGCCGAACACGATCTGCGCCAGCAGAAATGCCGTCCAGTTGCCGCGGATGTCCTTCGGCTCTTTCGGATGCGTCAACAACCAGCTGTAAAAGGACCATGAAATGGTCGCGGCTATCATGAAAAGATCGCCCGGCACCAGATGCATGGCCAGCAATTGGCGCCATTCGCCGCGGCTGAGCACCAGCAACACCCCGGCGATCGACAAGACAGCACCGATCACCTGCTTGCGCGTGACCCTTGCGCTGAAGAAGAGCGCGCCGACCAGCAGCATCCAGACCGGCATGCTGGAGGCGACCAGAGTGACGTTGATCGGAGTGGAGCTCTGTAGTGCGAGGTATTGCAGCGAGTTGTAAAGACCCACCCCAAGCAGGCCCAGCAACGCAAAACGCCGCCACGAAGCCCATAGCCCGCTGCCCGGGCGCAGCACCCAACCGGCCAGCGGCAACAGGATGACCAAGGCGATGGACCATCGCACCAGGTTCAAGGTCATCGGAGGCATCCACGCATGCACCATGCGGCCGACGACGGCGTTGCCGGCCCAGAGCAGCGGGGGCACGGTAAGCAGCAAGGCAGTCGGCAGCGTTATTCGGGGATGCATCAGATAGGGTACAGTTCGTGTGCGGGGCGCAATCATATCAAATGCGCCGCTTGCCCTGAATGCGCGACCGGCTAGCCGCGGGAGCGCCGCATCGTCTATGATTGGATTGTTCCGTCGATCCAGTCTTCCTTTCCCACCAGACAAAAGCGAAGCCATCCATGTCCTTGGCTGCAAGGTCCGTATCCGATGTACTTAAAAATCGTTTTTCCGTGCGCGCGTTCAGGAGCACGCCGGTACCGCAAGCGCTGCTCGAAGAAATCTTCACCCTGGCGCGGCAGGCACCCTCCAATTGCAACGTTCAGCCCTGCCGGGCTTATGTCGTATCCGGCGACAAAAAGGACCAGCTGAAAGCGGAACTGCTGGCTGCCGTCATGAGCGGCAAGCCCGCCAATCCGGACTTCGAGTGGGACGTCAAATACCAGGGGGTGCATCGCGAGCGTCAGTTCGGCTCGGCCTACGCGCTCTACGGCGCGATGGGCATAGAACGGACGGACAAGGAACGCCGGCAAGTCGCGATGCTGCGCAACTGGAGTTTCTTCGACGCTCCCCACGCCGCGTTTTTCACCATGGCCAAATACCTCAAGCTGACGGGGGCTGTCGATCTCGGCATTTACGCGCAGACACTGGCGATGCTGATGACCGAACGCGGAATTTCAAGTTGCATGCAGGGCGCGCTCGGCATGTTCCCGGACCCGGCACGCAGGATGTTCGGCCTGCCGGAAGATACTGGTATTCTGTTCGGCATGTCCTTCGGCTATGCCGACGAGGATGCGTCCGCCAACAAGACGCGCACCGACAGGGTTTCCCTGGACACCATGGTTGAATTTTTGAACTGACGCGCCCAGAGGGCGCGCGGACCCGGCGAACTTCCGATCCCCGCCTCTATTGCAGGCCGCCCTGAAACACGCTTTGGAAAATCGCGTACATCACCCGGGATTTTTCCCAGAACGCGGTCTTGATGGAATTGAACTTCGAGCCGCCCCCACGGTTCCGGTCCACGAGAAATTTGATCAGGCCGTCCACGCCGCCTTCGCGCACCTTTTCACCAAAGACGTCCCGATAGTTGGTTACCAGGCACACGCCCGCAACCTTGAGGCCGTAGATCTTCCAGCCCTGCGGCGTGCTTTCCATATCGTAGTCCACGACCATCCGTTCTTTCCCCGCTTGCGTCACCTCCGACCTGACGGTCGCGTCCGTCCCGGGCGACGTCGCGCGCAGTTGCTTGAAAACGATGGGTTCGCCGCGATATTGACCCAGGGCAGTCGAATACGTCCGCACCAGCAGCGTCCGGAACTCGTCGGTGATCACCCTCTGCTGTTCGGGCGTGGCCAGGTTCCAGTTGCGCGCTACGGCGAGCCGCGCCATGCGGACGAAATCGAACAGGGGCAGGACTTTGGTCTCGACCACAGCCGCAACTCTAGCCGCGTCCGCAGTCTTGGATTCCCGGGTTTGCCCAAGCTCGTAGATGATCTCATCGGCAACCGAGCGCAGCAGCGCATCCGGCGCGCCTTGGGCAAGCGTTGCCGGTGCGGCGAGTGCCAATGCCACCAATAGTACGTATTTCGCCGCCAATTCGCGCATTTCGCTTCCAGACCAGTGCGGGATCGGCCTACAGTGCGCGTCATCTCGGCGGCAGTCAATTGGCCAAAAGGCCAAAATGGCGGTTTGTTGATCTAAGACAAGAGCCAATTCACACGCAATCCGGGCATTTGAGACGCTGGCGAACCATGGTTGCAAGTGGAAACAGACCGTTTCCGGCACGAGTTGATCGCCCAGGTGCGACACCTGGCCCCAGGGGGCGGCCGACGCAGCGCGGTGGTAAGATTTGCCATCGGCGCTTTTTTTTCGCACATTCAATGGCGCTTGCCGCTGACGCTAGACGCGGCTAACGCTGCCAGATCCAAGGAGAAAACATGCGCAATTCCTGGCACTACCCGGTATGTCTTGCGGCACTGGCGCTCGCCTTTGTTCATGGCAGCGCCATCGCCGCGGACGACAAGGCCGCGCTGGCCGGCCTGAAGGAGGTGAAGGTCGCCTTCGACCTCAGGGAGGGCAATCCCTGGCTCCTGCTGCGCCGTATCGAGATCATCGATGAAACGCGGGAGTCCCTGCTGCATCAGGGCGTGACGCCGCATTTCATTCTCGCCTTTCGCGGCCCAGCGACCAACCTGGTGCAGACCGACCCCGAAATGATCGAACCCAAGGATCGCGCAATGGCCGCGCGAATTGCGGCAAAGGTAAAACAGATGAGTTCGGCACCTGGCGTGGACGGCTTCGAGCAATGCGCGGTGGCAGCACGCGAACAGGGCACCGAAGTCGAGAAAGTGCTGCCGCAGATACGCGTCGTCGGCAATGCCTTTATTTCACTCATGGCGTATCAGGCGAAGGGCTACGCCTATATCGCACCGTAACAGGGCGTTGAAAAAGGGGGCACGCCCCCTTTTTGTATCCCCCAATTCGGTGGCTGTCGAAATTCGCTTCCCTCTCAGGGCTTGTCATTTACACTTACAATCTTCCGCTAGGGAAGCGAATTTCAACAGCCTGCTAATCCCTTGCGCCGGAACTGCTCGGCCGATTGTCGTTTCGGCAATGCTGGAGCGCCCGCTTTCGCGAGCACGATGCCGGCCATCGCCGCGCCTGCTCAGTCTGCCGCCGTCTGTAGGCAGTTGCGCCCGGACTGCTTGGCGCGGTAAAGCGCCGCATCGGCCTGTCGCACAAGTTCTTCCGGAATGTGCTGCCTTGAAGGCACCACGCTGGCCACGCCAAGGCTGACGGTGACGATGCCGGGAGATGTTTCCGCGTGCGGCAGCGCCAGCGACCAGACGTCCTTTTGGATGCGCCGCGCGGTTTCCAATGCGCCATCCAGGCCCGCATCCGGCAGCAACACGACAAATTCCTCGCCGCCGTAGCGTGCCGGAAGTTCTCCCGCGCGCCGCCCCGCCTGTTCCAGCGCCCGCGCTAGCGCCCGCAGGCAGCCATCGCCGGCCAGGTGGCCGTAGTTGTCGTTAAAATGCTTGAAGTGGTCAACGTCGAGCAACACCAGCGCCAAAGACGTGCCGGCGCGTTGTCCGCGGTTCCATTCCTGCGCGAGCATGCGGTCGAAATTGCGGCGATTGGCGATACCAGTCAACCCGTCGGTGTAGCTCAACTCCTCCAGCATGTCGTTGGCGTCTTCCAGCGCCCGGGTGCGCTCCTCGACCAGCGTCTCGAGCTCGCGGTTGCGCTCGTGCAATCCCTTGATCGGGTAGACCTCGCCATCGCCGACCATGTGATAGGGGATGGAGATGCCGCTGTGCACTATCATCCAGTCCTCGCTTTCGCGCCGGAAGATCAGCACCAGCCGCGCCGTCTCCCTCGACAGGATGTGGTCGAGTATGGGAAGGTGAATGTGGAAGAAGGCGGTGACGACGACAACGTCGTCGCTGACATCCTGCATCGACAGGTCCAGCATCTCGATGCGGATACGGCCACTCACCTGCGCGAAGTCCTGTCTGGTGATCCGCATCCACTCGTCCCTGTCCTTGACGAGAAAATCACCGCCGCCGGTATAGCCGCTGAAATCTTCACTGAAGCGCGCGGTCAGGCGGTCGTCGCGCGAAGCGTACATTTCAATGTACTCGTCGAACAGTGAATGGATCAGGCGCTCGCGTTCCGGTCGCACGGGGCTGGCCTCTACGGGGGAGATCGAAAGCGCATGTTATCGCTCGGCCGGCGTTCGTCGCGGATCCGATGATCCGCCGGATTCCGGAGCGACCGCGGGCTCGTCGCCGGCGAGTTGCGGATACTCCGCCGCCAGCACCGGCCCGCCCTTGCGCCACGCATGGCAGCCGTCGACGAAGGCGAGGGTGCGCGCGTCGGGCCAGCGGCGCGGATCTTCGCCGTGCAGCCTTTGCCTGGCCAGGCGATCCGGATACGACGCCTGCATATAGGTGTTGCCCACCTGGCCGAGGAGGTCGGTAAGATGCGTGCAGCCCAGCGTGCCACCGAGAACCTCTCTCACGGCGCGCGTGAAGCCGGGGCCGATGCGCAGGCCGATCAGTTTGCGATAGTCGGCGGCGACATCGCTGCACACCGGCCAAGGTGCGGCCATGGTCTTCGCTGAGGCGTCGCGTATTTGATACTCGTCGTCGATGACGACGCAAAGCGCAAGGTGGTGGATCAGTTCGCCCGAGGCCACGTCCGGCCGCGATCTGAACGGCACCGCCTGCCCCTTCTCATCGGCGACGCTGGCCTCGATCTGCCACAAGCCGTCGCGGCGCCGGTAGCCGCGGCAGATGATCTGCCGCGTATGCACCAATTCCTTGCCTTCATCGTGCTCGAGCAACATCGATTTGTCCTTGTCGGGATCGATACCGACCTCCGTTTGCTTGCAGTCAGGTTATGGTCAGAAAGTTCGCGCCCATCGCGCCGACCTTCACGTAAATCAGCGCGCCTTCCGCAGCAGTGTAGGGCGTGTGCCGACTCCCGTGCGGATTGCGCAACCACGTGCCCGCAGGGTATGCGCCGTATTCATCACGAAAAACGCCCTCCAGGACCAGAATCTCCTCCCCGCCGGGATGCGCATGCGTGTTGAAGCGCGTGTCCGGCGCCCAGCGCACCAGCGCGGTGCTGACGCCGTCGTGCGCATGCAGGGGCATGACCGACAGTCCGGGAACCAGCCCAGGATGCCAGGTGGCCGCCGACGTATCGATGCGCACCGGCTGCGTGTCGTCCGCGGCAAACTGCCACAGCTTTACGAACAGCGTGCAACCCTCGCGCGAGAACGGCGCGTGGCTGGTGCCCGGTGGATTGCGCACATAAACGCCGGCGGGGTAGTCGCCATTCTCGTCCGAGAATACGCCATCGAGCACGAGGATCTCCTCGCCGCCCTCATGCACATGGCGCTCGAAGCGCGAACCCGCGGCATAGCGCACGATGCTCGTCGCCCGCGCTACCTCGCCGCCGATCCGGTCCAGCATGCGCCGGTCCACGCCCGGCAGCGGCGACGCAGCCCAGACCGCGTCGGACGCGCTTTGCACCACGCGCTGGTCGAAATCGCTGTTCAGGTCCATGGGGCGAAAGCCTACATCAAGATTGCGGTCATGGCACGATCGATCGGGTGCAAGCGCCGAATTTCCATCACAGCCGAGCGGAAGATAAATGTCGATTCGTGCCGGATCGGCTTCAAGAGCCTGTTTCAAGATGAGGGGATGTCTCCCCTCACACCCCCCTAAGTTGAGTCGAAATTCAAGCTGCCTGCGCAGAACTCGCCGTATAGATGTTCAATATGGGCTTGCCATCAGGAAATCATGAGCTTACCGGCGATTCGCGGAAATATGCCTCCATTGCCTACTTCTCTCACTGGCGGTTTGCCTGCCGTTTGCTACAATCTTTGCATACCTATGACTATCCACAGACATTTGCGGCACAGCCGCCGCTTCCGGCATAAAAGCGAAAGCGCATGAACGAACCGCAAGCAAACCGGCACATGATCGGGATGGATCAGCTCTGCATCGGACTGCACATAAAGCTCGACAGTTGGCTCGGGCATCCGTTCCTGATGAGCAACTTCAAGATCAAGAACCAGGGCCAGATCGACGCTCTGAGATCGATGGGGCTGACCGAGATAGAGTACTTTCCGAAGAAGAGCGATGCCAAGCCGATCGCGCCGGCGGCGGCCTCCGCGCCGGCGCCAACGCCAACGCCGGCGGAGTCCGCTGCCGCCGCGACGCTGAAGCAGTTGATGAAAGAAAAGAAAGAACACATGGAGACGCTGCACACCGCGCGCGCGCGCATTCGCGCAGCGGAGAAAAAATACGCCGAAACGGCCAGCGCGGCCAAGAACATCATGCGCATTGCCGCCAACAAACCAATACAGGCGGCGGAGCAGGCCCAGGCAATCGCGAATGAGATGGCCGAGACCTTCCTGTCGGAGCAGCCCAACTACCTGCACCTGATGGACGACAACGTGGCCGACGAGAGCGGCGTGTTTTTCCACCAGGTCAACGTATCGGTGCTTTCGCTGACCCTGGCGCGCGCCCTGGGGATCAACGACCCCGAAATCACCCGCGACATCGCGCAGGGCGCCCTGCTGCACGACGTAGGCAAAGTGATGATCCCCAGCCAGGTGCTCCTCAAGGACGAGGGCCTGACGCAAGCCGAGATCAAGTTGCTGAATACGCATCCGGCCTACGGCATCAAGGTCATGCAGCCGGTCGAGTCGCTCTCGCCACGGGTGCGCGAAATCATTTTGTCCCATCACGAGATGCTCGACGGCAGCGGCTTTCCCAGAGGCCTGAAAGGCGATGCCGTCAACAAGGCGGTGCGCATCGTGACCATCGCCAACGCCTACGACAACCTGTGCAATCAGCGCGTCGTTTCGCGCTCTAGGACCCCGTCGGAAGCCTTGGCGCACATGTACAAGAACGAACTGGCCAAGTTCGACGAGAAGGCGCTGTCGGCGTTCATCAAGGCGCTGGGCGTCTATCCGCCAGGCACCATCGTCCTGCTCAAGAGCGGCAGGGTCGGAATCGTCATGTCGGTCGATTCGACCGACCTGCTCTACCCCAATTTGATGGTTTACGATCAGTCCGTTCCGAAGGAGCAGGCCGCCATCGTCAATCTGCGCCGCGACCTGGACGACACCGTTGAACGCACGCTGCGCCCGTCGGCGCTGCCGCAGGTGATTCACGACTACCTGAGCCCGCGCAAACGCGTCTGCTATTTTGCCGACAACACGGTACCGGCCTGAGACGCCGTTTCAGAATATCTGATGCAGCTAGCTGCGCGCGGCGGCGCCGCACCGACGTGGCCGACCAAATCCCATCCTGCTGCGCGCAAGTTACCCGGTAAACTGCGCAGACTTCCCCGATCCGACCATAGAACATGAAGAAAAACGCCGAAGCAGCAATCGCGACAGATTTCGAGCCGGAATTCGTCGCCGGACTGACCAAGATCTTCGACGAGATGATTCCCTTCAACCGCGTACTCGGCGTGAAGATCACCTCGCTGAAGGCGAGCGGCGTGAAAGGAAGAATAGACATGCGACCCGAATTGATCGGCCACTTCATTTCCAACCGGTTGCACGGCGGGGTCATCAGCGCAGGCCTGGACGCCATGGCCGGCGTCGCCGTGATGGCGGCGATCGGCACGCGCCACATGGACGAAGCGCCGGCGCAGCGGCTGCACCGCTTCGGCAAGCTCGGGACCATCGACTTGCGCGTCGACTTCCTGCGGCCCGCGACCGGCGATCATTTCGAGCTCCGCGCCAACGTGCTGCGCCTCGGCTCGCGCGTCGCGACGGCGCGCATGGAGTTTCTGGGCTCGGACGGAATGCTGCTTGCGACCGGTGCGGCGGCGTACATCGTTTCCTGAATCCAGCGTTCTCCACCGCCAAGAGCGCAAGAGCGGGTTCGCGGCAGTTAACCCGGCTTGCGCACCACGAAAACGAGGAACGGCCATAACGGCACCCCAATGCGCTTGCAGGAAATGAGTTCAGCACCCGCGGCGATCAAGGCTGGCAGCACATCAACAGGCCTGCACCCCAGACTTAACCAGTGCAGCTTCGAGACCGCGCCTTCGATACAGTCCGCCAGCATGCGTACCGGCCGCACCGGCGGAACCGAGGAATGCGCGGCACTCAGGAGCCTGCCCGGCTTGAGCACCCTGTACAACTCGAGCGCGCCTTGCGCCGGATCGTAGAGCGGGCAAAGACTGTAGGTCGAAAGCACCGCGTCGAAGCTCGCGTCGGGATAGGGCAATGCCAGCATATCGCCAACCGTGAAATCCATGCGTGCGGCTAGACCTGCCTGCTCGGCTCTCGCGCGCGCCTGTTCGAGCATGCCCTCGCTCAGATCGAATACGGTTACGTGCCCATCCGGACCTGCCTTGCGCGCCGCCAGGCGGCCGGTCAATCCGGTGCCGCCACCGGCATCGAGCACGCGATCGTTTTCCCGCACGCCTAGCTCAACGACCATGCGACGCCCGCGCTCATCGCTGCGAAAAGTCAGCAGCGCATGCTGCAGATCATACCGGTGTGCCGCATTATTGTAGACGCGACGCAACTCGCTTGAGCTCAATGCCTCACCCATCTCGCATCTCCTTTTACATAGGATTTGCCGATGTTCCGCCAGAAATTAACAGGACGGAGATTGCGCCATTGCTTGCTCAATCTACGCGCCAATTGCGCGAGCCGCAACTGACCCACGGTTAGACATGTCGTAAGGATGCCCCTAGTCGGGGGCAGCAGGCGACCTGTTGCCGCCTTTGGCACTGCCGATAGGCAAACGTCAGCTTTGTGGCAGCTACCAGATGCATATTGCCAGGGATAACGCTTCGGTTCATCGACCTGGGCAGACGCTCCTGATCTATCCAACATGAGGCAATCAGGGCCTCTGGCTGGAACGCCCACCGGCGAGATCAATGAAATAGCACTATCGCCCAAGCCGACGCTTTCAGGCGAGTTCGTCAGGTGACTCGGTCAGGTCGGGTCGTAGAAGATAGAAAGGAGTCTCGACTACCGACTTGGCGGAGACATTGGCGAGAGGCTCTCAGCTAACGGGCGATTCTTTGCGATATCCAATCCATCAGAACCCTGACGCGGTGCGGGACGTAGTGATTGCCCGGCAACACCTCGAATATGCCCAGTTCCGGCGATGGGTAGTCGCTCAGAATCTCCAGTAGTCTCCCGTCCGCGACGTATTCTGCGGCTATGAATTCCGGCTGACGCGCTATGCCGAGGGAAAGCGTAGCCGCTTCGAGGAGTACATTGCCGTTATTCGCGGAAACGTGGCTGCGCACGGGAAACTTCTCGAACTTGCCTCCGACACGGAACGCCCACATGTGGCTTTCGGCGACGGTATACCCAAGGCATGCGTGGTGGATCAGATCTGCCGGATGGCGAGGCGTGCCGTGGCGGGCCAGATACTCGGGTGCCGCTGCGACGACCAGGCGCTCTGTCGCTATGCGACGATTCACGTCACCGGATGCCGATTGCGGCGTGATTCGAATCGCGAGGTCGAAGCCTTCCTCAATCAGATTCACGCGCCGGTCCGAATAGTTCATTTCCACAATTACGTCGGGGTATTGGCGCGCAAAGTCCAATAACAGCGGGGCCAATCGTTTCATGCCATAGACGAGCGGTACGCTGATGCGTATGCGGCCGCGTGGAATCTGCCTATCCTCGCCGGCATCGGATTCCGCGATCTCGACCAGATTGAGAATTGCGCGGCATTGATCGAGATAGGCTACACCTGCCGCGGTAAGGGCTAAGCGCCTTGTGCTGCGCGCCATCAATTTGATGCCGAGGTGTTGTTCCAGCGCGGCCACTTGACGTGTGACCACCGACCGCGCGACGTCCATCTGTTTTGCAACGGCCGAAAAATTGCCGAGCTCGGCGACACGCATAAACAGCCGCATCGAATCCAATCGGTCCATTGTTGCAGCTCCTGGAACAGTCATTTGCGGTTTGTCTACTATTTCGATCCATGCGACTTCGATAAAGTTCATTTCCTGTTCTATGTGCATGGCAACATGATTTGCGAATTTACAGCCCGATTGGCCCCTTCGACCTCCAGAGCGCGCCGACTTTCGCCCATACGTCGGGCCGAACCGCGCGGCGCGGGCACCAGCAACTAGGTCCGGGCAGTGGCGGATAACCGCGGGGGAAAGCTCCCGCCTGTCAGGTCTTGCGGCCCCTGCCGGAAGACGAACTCGGCATGGTCTATGGGGCAGAACGCGAATTCTTGTGTACAAACCCTTTCCCAACAAGGCAACAACATTAAATGATCAAAAGGAGGTGCCACTTCATGGATATCGATTTGCACGAATCACGCGGAGCCTGGGATTCGCTCGGTCTTGAGAACCCTGCAACCGCCGACCCGGCTCGGCGGACGCTAGCGATGAAGCTTGGCCGTGCGCTTGTCGCGGCGGTTGCGGCCTGCACCATGGCATCGCTGCTGTTGGTTGCGGCGCCGCAGCAAGCCTGGGCGGTACCCTCCTTTGCACGCCAGACCGGCCAAAACTGCGTGGCCTGCCACGCCGGCGGCCAATTTCCGGAGCTGACGCCCTACGGACGCATGTTCAAGCTGACCGGCTACACCATCGGCGAGCGCTCGCTGCCGCTGGCGATGATGGCCGTGTTGACAGCCAACAAGGTGAAGGTCAACGACCCCGCCGCCGGGAAGCCTGAAGACGGGTCGCCGATCTTCAATACCGCGAGCCTATTTGTCGCCGGAAAAATCAACGACAACATGGGCGGTTTCGCGCAGATCACCTATAACAACTATGACAGCCAGGATCCCAATACCAACGCCTGGGCCGGACACTCCGGTTCGGACAACCTGGATATCCGCTACGCCGACCGGCTGATCGACAAGCACCGTGACTTGATCTACGGCCTGACGCTGCACAACAACCCCGGCATGCAGGACGTGTTCAACAGCGCGCCGGCCTGGGGCTACGGCATCGTTCCGGGCAGCACCGGCGTCGGCGACGGGGCGACGCCGATGCTCGACGGCGGTCTCGGCCAGCAAGTGGCCGGCATCGGCGCCTATGCCTACTGGAACAAGACGCTGTACGCAGAACTCAGCGGCTATCGCACCGGCGACGGCGTTTTCTCCTTCATGACCCAGGGTAACGGCGGGCAGAACTACATCAAGGGCACCAACCCCTACGCGCGCCTGGCGTTCACCAAGGAGTGGGGCGCGCACAACATCATGCTCGGGCTGACCCATCTGGATGTGCGTCAATATACCGACCAGACCAACCTGTCCGGGGCGACGGACCACTATCACGACAATGCCATCGATGCGCAGTACCAGTATCTGCTCGATCCGTACACGCTCACCGCGACGGCCACCGACATCCATGAAACTATCGATTACGGCACGGCGGGGCAAGCGTCCGACACCGTGGATTCGCTGCGGGCCAAGGCATCGTTCACCTATCAGGCGAAATACGGTGCGTCGCTGTCCTACTTCGATCAGACCAACACGCTGGGTGCCGATGCCAAGGGCTGGACGCCGGAGGTGTTCTGGACGCCGATTCAGAATGTGCGGGTCGGCATGCAATACACGATGTTCAACAACGATCAGGCCGGTGCGAACCCGAATGCCAAGGACAACAACACCTTGTTCTTCTACGTCTGGGGCGCGTACTGAGCCGCCGATTGGAACGATTCGGCGCGCGGCGATGCCCGCGCGCACCCGACACCCATAAAACGCACATTTTCGGAGATCGAAACATGAAGACCTCAACCATCACCGCGGTCCTGGCCATTGCCGCGATCAGCGCGGGCTGCACGACATCGCCAACGCGTTCACGCAACCTGGCCGACCACAATGTTCCCGCCAAGACTCTGGCCCAGCAGGTATGCTCGAATTGCCACGGCATTGACGGCAACTCGGTCTCGCCCAACTTCCCCAAGCTGGCCGCGCAACAGGAAGAGTATATCGTTGCGCAATTGAAAGGCTTTCGCAGCCACCGACGCGCAGACCCCGAGGGATACGAGTACATGTGGGGAATCAGCCGCAGCCTGAGCGATGCTCAGATCAAGGGGCTCGCCGCGTATTTTTCCGCGCAGAAATCGATCCCGCCTGGGCCGGGGAACCCGAAGCTGGTCGCGGAGGGACGGAAAATCTTCGAAAGCGGGCTCCCGGCACAGGGTGTTCCACCCTGCAGCACCTGCCACGGAGACCACGGACAGGGCAACGGTCAATTCCCGCGTGTGGCGTATCAGCACTCCGACTACGTGATCAAGCAGCTTACCGTCTTTCAGCGCACCAACGAGAGACCGGATGGCGTTGCAATGAAGGCGGTCACGCATTCGCTCAGCGATAAGAACATGGAAGCCGTGGCCGCTTACCTGCAACAGATGCCTTCGAAGTAGTTGCACTTGCAGATGTGTAATCCGGGGCCGCAACCATTACGGCCCCGGCCGGTGTGACGAACGTCGTGAAGCAAACCGCTTACTCTTGGCTTCCTCTAGCAATTCTCCCGGCGCTGCTGTTGCGGACTTCTGTTTCGATCGCCCAGCAGGCAAACGAAGATTCCGTGATGCAAGAGGCTTGCGCTGAGGTTGCAACCGCGCTGGGTATTCGAAGCTCCGAGATTTCCTTCGAAGGACTTAAGCTCGTTCAAGACAAGCTTGGAATGCTGGTATGCGGTGTGGCGAACGGAAAGCGCTTCCTCGCAGGCCCTGCCGGTAAGCCGCCTCCCCAGATAGAGGGGGCTCTAAGCGCGTCAATGTTCAACTATTTGTGGAATGCGCGCTGCCAAGGCATGTCCGCATCAGCCGCAGCCGAAGCCTTCCGTCATGGACTGAAATAGCGGGTCTCCTCGCGATGGGGTCCCGTCAATGACACTCATGGCTGAAAGCCCGCATACGGCCTCTCCGAATTCTGCGCCCTATGTGCGCCCGCGAACAGACCATCCCGCCGATCTGGGCGACACTCGGTGGGAAGCGGGCGCGACTGTCCTGTGACTGCTTTATATGCAAATCAAGGACGCACAATGAACATTCCAAAACTTCCCGCCGCAACGTTTTCATTTCTCTGGGGTGCGGTAGCGGGCGCGATTGCGCTCGCAATCTTCGGATTCAACTGGGGCGGTTGGGTGACCGGCCCCAAGTCGGATAGACTTGCCGAGGTGCGCGCCAATGCCGCGGTCGTATCGGCGCTCGCCCCGGTATGCGTGGCTCAATTTCGAAAGAGCGCCGACGCGCCGGCCAACCTTGCCGCGCTGAAAAAAGCCGATAGCTGGGACCAGGACGAGTACGTGAGCAAGGGCGGTTGGGCAACAATGCCCGGCAGTACCGCCAAACCGAGCCGCGAAGTCGCCACGGCCTGCGCCAAGGCACTCAACGAGATCGTCCTGTAGAAGCTCTTTGCGCCAACCGCCCCTCTGAAGGAGGCAATCACGAGGCCAATGGCTCTTGCCCTTGGCGTTGCCGGGGCGAAGGCAGCAGGCTCTATTCGCGCACTCGCCTCTAGTCTGTAGTCTCTACTCTTATCTCGCCCTCGCCGCCGCAATCCTCCATTGCGTCGCCGGCGGATTGATTGTTCTGCTCCTGGAATCCGCCACAAAAAACGTTTTGTTAGGGGCTGACTCAGGGGAGCGCGAGTGATATCCCCCTCGTTTTGCTACGGACTCTTGGCAATTGCCGCCGCAGGCGCCACGGCGGCTGGTAAAGGATATGCTATTGTCGCTACATTAAAGAATTGGCAACATCATCGGCCTGCGCGCTCCGCATGCTGCCGGTGACCGCGGGTACCGTGACGCAGTCACGCTTCCAGCGGGGCAATGAGGTCATTTTGAGCGCTCCCGTAGCGTCATGCCACGATACTTGCCTTGTCGTCTTGATATGGGAATAACAGCGATTCACTTTGGGATACCCGCCGCTCTCGCCGCAAAAACTTCGGCGCGTCCCTTCGTTGCCGTAAATCCCGGCGGGATCTCGGCGCTCGCGCAGCGCGACGGCGTGCCCGAATGTCCGGGCGGGGCGGCCTACGCATTAAGGGCCTCCCTGCCTCGATGAGCGCCTCGCGAAACCGAGACGTGATCACGCGTGCGCGTTACGACGCGGTCCTGTTCGACCTGGACGGGGTATTGACCGACACCGCGCAGATCCATGCATCAAGCTGGAAGCGCATGTTCGACGAGTACCTGAAGGGCCGCGCAGAGCGAACGGGCGAAGCATTCCGCCCATTCGACATAGCGACCGACTACAAGCTGCATGTCGACGGCAAGCCGCGCTACGACGGAGTGCGGGATTTTCTGCGCGCACGTCGCATCGATCTCCCGCAAGGCTCGCCGCAGGACGCGCCGGGGGCGGAGACGATCTGCGGGCTGGGAAATCGCAAGAACATCCTGGTCAATGCCGCCATCGCTGCGGGCGAAGTGTTGACCTACCCGGCGTCCGTGGCGCTGGTGCGCAGGCTGCGCGAAGATGGCATCAAGTGCGCAGTCGTCACCTCGAGCCAGAACTGCGCCGCCGTTCTCGAGGCGGCGGGCATCGCGGACCTGTTCGACGCGGCGGTGGACGGCAATACGCTCGTCGAACTGGGTCTCCCGGGCAAACCGGCCCCGGACGCGTTTCTGCAAGCGGCAAAAGCGCTCGGCGTTCCGCCGGCACGCGCGGTTGTGGTCGAAGACGCCATCTCGGGGGTGGAGGCTGGCGCGAGCGGCAACTTCGGCCTGGTGATCGGCGTGGCGCGCCACGGCAACGCCGAAGAGTTGAAGCAGCATGGCGCCCACGTCGTGGTCGCCGATCTTGGCGAACTTTTCGACTGGAGTTAAAACACGATGCGCCACCGCGAACGCCTCAAGCCCCCGCCACACGACTATGTCGCGGACGAATGGAACTGGATCGAGCGCCGCTTCCACCCTGAATTCATGGCGCAGACGGAGACCATCCTCGCGCTCGGCAACGGTTATCTCGGCATGCGCGGCTCGCCCGAAGAAGGCGGACCGCTCGCGCAGTACGGCACCTATATCAACGGCTTGCACGAGACCTGGCCGATCGTCTACGGCGAGGACGCCTTCGGCTTCGCCCGGACCGGCCAGACGATGATGAGCGTCACCGACGCGAAGATCATCAAGCTGTTCGTGGACGACGAGCCGTTCTGGCTCGCTACCGCCAACATGCTGCGCTTCGATCGGCGCCTGAACATGCGCGCGGGCACACTCGACCGCGAGATCCTGTGGGAAACGCCAGCCGGCAAGCAGGTGCTCATCAAGTCGCGGCGCCTGATCTCCTTCGAACACCGCCACGCCGGCGCTATTTCGTACGAAGTGACCGTGCTCAACGCGCGCGCGCCGGTGGTGATTTCCTCCGAGGTACTCGCCGAGCGCCGCACCACGCCGCGCGGCAGCAACGATCCGCGGCGCAGCAAGGTGTTCTCCGGGAGGGTCTTGCTGCCCCGCACGAGTCACGCCAGCGAGCAACGCATCGTTCTATGCCACGGCACGGATCGGTCGAACATGCTGCTTGCGTGCGGCATAGACCACTATCTCGACTCGGAGTGCCGCTACTCGTGGAAGTCCGAGCATACCGAGGACTTCGGCCAGGTGGCGTTCACGATCGACGCCGAGCCCGGTCGCCCGATCCGGCTGACGAAGTTCATGGCGCATCACAGCACCGCGACCGCTTCGCCCGAGCAGCTCTGTGCGCGCGTCGACTGGACCTTGAATCGCATCGTTCCAGAAGGATTCGACGCGCTGGCCGCCGGGCAGCAGCGCTACATGGACGACTTCTGGCGGCGCAGCGACGTGCAGGTGAATAACGTGCGCACGGGCAAGGTCCAGCGTACGACGGTCGAGGTGCAACAGGCGATCCGCTTCAATCTGTTTCACATCCTGCAGGCCTCGGCCCGCGCGGAGAATGTCGGCGTTCCTGCCAAGGGGCTCACCGGGAACGCCTACGAGGGGCAGTACTTCTGGGATTCCGAGATTTACGTAATGCCCTTTCTGATCTACACCGCACCGCGCATCGCGCGCAACCTGCTGCTGTTTCGCTACCGCATGCTCGGCAAGGCGCGCGAGCGGGCGCAGGAACTCAGCCACCGTGGCGCGCTGTTTCCGTGGCGCACGATCACCGGCGAGGAAGCTTCCGCGAACTACGTCGCCGGCACCGCGCAGTACCACATCAACGCGGACATCGCGTACGCGCTGCGCAAGTACGTGAACGCGACCGACGACGAGGAGTTTCTGCTGCAGTACGGGGCGGAGATGCTCATCGAAACCGCGCGCTTCTGGTTCGACATCGGATTTTTCTCCGAGCGCAAGGGCGGCCGCTTCTGCATCAACGGCGTGACCGGGCCCGACGAGTACACCACGGTAGTCAACAACAATACCTACACTAATCTCATGGCGCGCGAGAATCTGCGTTATGCCGCGCAGACCGTCGAGGCGCTGCGCGATACGCATCCGCGGGACCTCGCTGCGCTCGCGCACAAGACGGCGCTCGATCTCGCGGAAATCGAGGACTGGAAGCGGGCTGCAGACCAGATGTACATCCCCTACGACAAGGAGACGGGCATCTATCTGCAGGACGACAGCTTTCTCGACCGGGAGAAATGGGATTTCGACAACACGCCGGCCGACAATTATCCGCTGCTGCTCTACTATCACCCGCTCAACATCTACCGCCACCAGGTAATCAAGCAGACCGACGTGATCCTGGCGATGTTTCTCCTCGGGCACGAGTTCACGCTCGAGGAGAAGCGCAGGAATTTCCTCTTCTATGCGCCGCTCACGACCGGTGATTCTTCGCTCTCGTCCTGTGTTGAGGCGGTGATCGCGGCCGAGATCGGCGAGTTCGAGCAGGCGACCGAATACGCGATGGCGGCGCTGCTCATGGACCTCGCCGACGTCGGCGGCAACGTGCACGACGGCTGCCATATCGCTTCGATGGGCGGCACCTGGATGGTGATGGTCTACGGCTTCGGCGGGATGCGCGACAGCGACGGCACGCTGTCGTTCCGGCCGAGTCGCGCGCCGGAGGGGCAATCCACGATCCGGTTTCCGCTGACTTACCGGGGAAGGATGCTGGAAGTCGAGATCGGGGTCGACGCGACGCGCTATACGCTGCGTGAAGGCGAGGATATTACCTTTCGCCACGAGGACGAGGTGATCGAGCTGACGCGCGACAATCCCGTGGCATCGCGGCCCGGCGTCAAATAGGGCGCCGGCGCGACGCCCCCCGCACTGCCCTTGGACGTTTAAGCCTTCTTCGCCCTTGCCGCCGCCATGGCCTCGGTGGCAACCTTGCGGTCGTCGTTCATCTTCTTGAACGCGGGACGCTCGTTGAGAATTTTCAGGTAGGGCTTCACCGCAGCGCAATCCTCGAGCATGTCGCGGCCGTAGACGATCTTGCTCGAAAGCGACACCAGCGGCAGGTGCACGCCCGCGACGCAATCGGCCAAACTCAAGTTTCCGCCGGCGACGAAGGGCGCGAACTTCGCCAGTTGCTTGAACGCGCGCACGCCCTTTGCCAGCTCCTTCTCCACCTGCTGCTTGGTCTCGTCGGACACCGTGCCGCCGAAAAAGGCCTGGGCGTACAGACGGCGCGCCACCAACTCCATGTGCAGCTCCAGCGTGGTAATGAGCTCGCGCACCCGCGCGCGCGCGAGCGCGTCTTTCGGGTAAAGCGGTATCTGTGGATACGCGTCTTCGAGGTATTCGCAGATCACCTGCGACTCGCACAGGAACTCACCGTCGATTTCGAGGTAAGGCACTTTGCCCATGGGCGAGCGCTTGCGGTATTCCTCGTCCTGCGAAGTCGGGCGATACACCTCCTCGAACGCGACACCCTTTTCCAGCAGCGCAACCTTGACCTTGTTGTAATAGTTGCTGACTGCGAATCCGCCAAGCTTCAACATCGTCGTTTCCCCCGTGGATTGGTAAGGCTCAGGCCGTCTTTTCCGACTTGGGCACGCTCATGTGCTTCGCGAGTTCCAGCTTGGCAACCGCATTGCGGTGCACCTCGTCCGGACCATCGGCAAAGCGCAGCGTGCGCGAATGCGCGTACATCATCGCGAGCGGCGTGTCGTCCGACACCCCGGCGCCGCCGTGCGCCTGCATTGCCCAGTCGATCACCTGCAGCGTCATGTTGGGCGCGAGCACCTTGATCATCGCGATCTCGGCCTTGGCCACCTTGTTGCCGACGGTGTCCATCATGTAGGCGGCGTTGAGCACCAGCCAGCGCGCCGAATCGATCATGATGCGCGCCTGGGCGATGCGCTCGCGCGTCACGCCCTGCTCGGCGATGGTCTTGTGGAACGCGACCCGCGACAGCGAACGCTTGCACATGAGTTCGAGCGCGCGCTCGGCGACGCCGATCTGGCGCATGCAGTGGTGGATGCGGCCCGGCCCGAGGCGACCCTGCGCGATTTCGAAGCCGCGGCCCTCGCCGAGGAGGATGTTGGAAGCCGGAACGCGCACGTCCTTCAGATGGATTTCCGAGTGTCCGTGCGGTGCGTCGTCGTAGCCGAACACCGACAGTTGCCGTACCACCTTGACGCCGGGCGCGTCGCTTGGCACCAGGATCATGGATTGCTGGCTGTGCCGGGGCGCATCCGGATTGGTCCTGCCCATGAGGATGTACAGCTTGCAGCGCGGATCGCCGCCGCCGGAGGACCACCATTTGCGGCCGTTGATCACGTATTCGTCGCCTGCCTTATTCGAAACCCGCTCGATACGACACTGAATGTTGGTGGCGTCACTCGATGCCACGTCGGGCTCGGTCATCAGAAACGCCGAGCGGATTTCGCCGCGCAACAGCGGCTCCAGCCACTTGCTCTTTTGCTCCTCGCTGCCGTAGCGCTCTATGGTCTCCATGTTGCCGGTGTCGGGCGCCGAACAGTTGAACACCTCCGAAGCGAAGCTCACGCGGCCCATGATCTCGCACAGCGGCGCGTACTCCAGGTTGGAAAGCCCCTCGGGCGCGCGCTTGGAATGCGGCAGAAACAGGTTCCACAGCCCGGCGGCACGCGCCTTGGGCTTGAGTTCCTCGACTATTCTTGTGGGGATCCAGGGATTGCCCTTCTTCCGGTTCTCCAGGATCTCCTGGTGGAAGCGATGCTCGTTCGGATAGATGTGCTCGTCCATGAAAGCGATGAGCTTGGTCTGCATGGCCTTGACCTTGTCGGTGTATGCGAAATCCATGGCTTTGCCTTTCGTAAAGTGTGTAACCAAACGAGGGGATATCTCCCCTCGTGCTCCCCTGACTCGGCCCGAAGCGAAGTGACCTTTGCTACGGGCCACTGGACTTAAGGTGTTGCGGAAGCGGCCGGGCTATTTTCCGGCCGCGATGACTTTTTGCGCGTACTCCCAGGCCAGCTTCGCCAGGGGCTGCACGCGCGCGCCGGCGTCGGCCGCGTGCGCGCTGGCGGCGGTGCCGTCCACCGAGCGCTTCTTGATGCCCTGCAGAATGCCGGCGATGCGGAACATATTGTAAGCGAGGTAGAAATCCCAGTTGTCGATGTGGCTGCGCCCGGTGCGCCTGCAGTAGGCGGCGACATAGTCCTTTTCCGCGGGAATTCCCAGCGCGGCGAGGTCGAGCCCGCCGATGCCGCGGAACTGCCCCGGTGGGATGCGCCAGCTCATGCAGTGATAGGAAAAATCCGCCAGCGGATGCCCCAGGGTGGAGAGTTCCCAGTCGAGGATCGCGAGTACGCGCGGCTCGGTCGGATGGAAAATCAGGTTGTCCATGCGGTAATCGCCGTGCACGATCGCGGTCTCGTCGCCCGGGGGAATGTTGTTCGGCAGCCAGGCGATCAAATTGTCCATGGCCTCGATTTTCTCCGTCTCCGACGCCTGGTACTGTTTGCTCCAGCGCCCGATCTGGCGCGCGAAATAATTGCCGGGCTTGCCGTATTCGGCGAGGCCGATGGCGGCGTAATCGACGCGGTGCAGGGCCGCGATCACGCGGTTCATCTCGTCGTAGATCGCACCGCGCTCGGATTGGGTCATACCCGGCAGCGCCTGGTCCCAGAGCACGCGGCCCTCGACGCAATCCATGATATAGAAGGCGCGCCCGATGACGCTTTCGTCCTCGCACAGGGCGTAGGTCCTGGGCACCGGGATATCGGTCTTGCCCAGTGCGCTGATCACGCGAAATTCCCGGTCGACGGCGTGGGCCGAGGGCAGCAGCTTCGCCGCGGGCCCGGGCTTGGCGCGCATCGCATAGCGCTTGCCGCCTGCGCTAAGCCGGTAGGTCGGATTGGATTGCCCGCCCTTGAACTGCTCGACTTCGAGCGTGCCGGAAAACCCGTCCACGTGTTCGCGCAGATAAGCTTCCAGGCGGGCGACGTCGAAGCGCTGCTTCTCCGCCACCGGCTTGGTGCCGATGAACTGCTCCATCACCTATGCCTCTCGGTTATTCGGTTTCTCCAGCTCGCAATCCTAGCACGGCTCGCGCCCTGCCCCGAAGTCCGCGGATCAAGCTCATGAATTTGCGGACCATTTGAATTTGCGACAACGAATTTACGACAACGAATTTGCACCGCCGAATTTGCGCCGCCGAATTTGCGCCGACGCAGCGACTGCAGGCATACTGGCACGCCATCCGTTATATCACCGCCGTTTCCTGTTTCCTTTGGAGAGAACCATGCCCCTGATCCAAGTCGATATGTTCGAAGGCCGCACCACCGAAACCAAGCGCGAATTCGTCGAAGGCATCACGCGCGAAACTTGCCGCCTGCTCAAATGCGAGCCGGGCGCGGTGCAAATCATTTTGCGCGACGTAAAGAAATCCGACTGGGCGTCGGCGGGCGTGCTCTGGTCGGAGAAGAAATAGGCAGGCCGCGCACCTGCCTTACCATAACGCACCGCGCGCGCTGACCGGCCACAGCGCTTCGACCACGCCGCGGCGCACGCAAACGTACCAGTCGTAGAGATTGACCGTGGGGTCGCAGTGGCCCGGCACCAGCAGCAGCTTCGCGCCCAGCGCCGGCGCTGTTGCGCCGGGCGCGATCGCGAGCACCCCGTGCTCGTCCGATGCTTTGGCGTAGTCCACGCCCGGCAGCTGCCAGGTCTGCGGCATGCCGGAATCGACGCTGGAAGCCTTGAGTCCGGCGTCGACCACCGCGCGCGCGGCATTGGGCCGGCTCATCACCGTGGTCCACACGAACAGGCTCTGCTCGAAGCGCGGCCAGGCCGCGTCGTATTCGTTGCGGTTGTAGTCGGCGTCCATGAATATGTAGGAGCCGGGCTGCAATTCGTCGTAGGCGCCGCTTGCGAGTTCCAGCGGGAAACTGCCGGTGCCGGCGCCGGTAACCGTGGCGCAGGCAATGCCGTCTTGTTCGATCAGCGCGCGCGTGCTCCGCACCAGGTCCACCGTTCGCGCGATCGCGCCAGAGCGCTCGGCGACGCTGCGCAGATGCTGCGCGCCGCCGTGATAGGCCTGCAGGCCGGCGAAGCGCAGATTGCGGCTCGCGGCAACATTGCGCGCAAGCGCCAGCGCCGGCGCACCCGGTTCGACGCCGCAGCGGTCGGCGCCGACGTTGATTTCAACCAGCACATCCAGCCGCACGCCGGCTCGCGCCGCGGCCGCATCCAGATCGTTCACGTTTTCGGCAGCGTCCGCGCAGACAGCCAGTTGCGTTTTGCGCGCGAGCGCCGCCAGGCGATCGAGCTTTCCCGCTCCGACGACTTCATTCGCGATCAGGACATCCTTGATGCCGCCCGCAACCAGCGCCTCGGCCTCGCTCACCTTCTGGCAACACACGCCGACGGCGCCCGCAGCGACCTGGCGCAACGCGATCTCGGCGCACTTGTGGCTTTTCGCATGCGGGCGCAGGCGCACCGGCTTGCCGCGCACTGCTTCGGCCATGCGCGCGAGATTGCGCTCGAACGCGTCCAGATCGAGGATCAGCGCGGGCGTATCGACATCGGCGAACAGCATGCCGACGCTGGCTGGAGCGGATGTGGTCATGGAAGCGAATTCGCGAAACACGGGGAAGCGTTATTGTATACGTGCCAGCTCGAATCGCGCCGCGGTTGTCGCTGAGCGGCGATATTGAATGAAAACCCCGGACGTTCCCGCTTTTTATCCATAACCGTGTTTTTTGTACGGATGCGCTTTTTATCCGTACAAAAAACGCGGTTGGCGCGCAGAGTGCGCAATGGGCGATCTCCGAACCTGGCCGACGCTGCGACACACTTCGAGCTGCGGTGACAGCACTTGCGCGGACGGCGTCCCGTCCGCGCGGATCACCGTTAGTGCGCGGAGGTGAAGCGTGTCCGCGCACTAACGGCGATCTTGTGGAAAAACCCGCGAGCTTTCTGGCGTTTGCCGCAACCGTGATTTCCGTACGGATGCGCTTTTCATGCGTACACAAATCACGGTTGGCGCACGCAGCCGGGCAAAGGTTAATGCGGTAAGATTACAGCGTTTGCGCCCTGCTGCCCTCGGGCAAGGCTCGCGCGAAAACCTTTAGCAAAGGACAAATCATGTTCCGACCCGGATTGTTGAAAGGCAAGCGCATCCTCGTCACCGGCGGCGGCACCGGCCTGGGCCGCGAGATGGTGGACCGATACCTGGAGTTGGGCGCGGACATCTACATTTGCGGCCGGCGCAAGGAAGTATTGGACCAGACGGCGAAAGAGCTGACGCAAAAGCGCGGCGGCTCGGTCAAGACCCATGCCGTCGACATCCGCGAACCGGAAGCGGTAGACAAGATGATCGAAACCATCTGGAAGGACGGCGGGCCGCTCACCGGCCTCGTGAACAACGCTGCCGGCAATTTCATCAGCCGCACCGAGGACCTGTCGCACCGCGGCTTCGATGCCATAGCGAACACCGTTTTTCACGGCACGTTCTACACCACGCATGCGGTGGGCAAGCGCTGGATCAAGGGCGGCGACAAGGGCAGCGTGGTTTCCGTCGTCGTCACCTGGGTCTGGACCGGTTCGCCCTTCGTCGTGCCCTCGGCCATGTCCAAGGCCGGCATCCACGTGATGACCCAGTCGCTGGCGGTGGAATGGGGCCGCTACGGCATCCGCCTGAATGCGATTGCCCCGGGCCTGTTTCCCACCGAGGGCGCGGGCAAGCGCCTGTATCCGGGCCAGGAAGGCAAAGACCGCGAAACGGCGCAAGCCAACCCGATGCGCCGCTTCGGCCGCATGCCGGAGTTGCAGAACCTCGCAACCTTTCTCATGGCCGACGGCTGCGAATGGTTGAGCGGCCAAACCATCGCCCTCGACGGCGCCGGCTGGCAGGCCAACGGCGGCGGCTTCACCCAGATGCTCGGTTGGGGCGATGCCGAATGGGAGCAGGCGCGCGCGCTGATCAAAGCGCAGAACGAGAAAGACAAGGCGCAGCGTTCGATATGAAACGGACCCCGCGCATCGGCATAATAGGTTTGGGGCGCATGGGCGCCAACATGGCGCGGCGCATGCTGTCCTTGTAATTGGCGTTGGCGCCGTCGACGATCACGTCGCCTTTGGCGAGCAGCGGCGCGAGCCGGGTGAGGGTATCTGCGCTCGCCTTGCCTGCGGGCAGCAT
>JACZJU010000271.1 GCA_014860395.1 Burkholderiales bacterium
TGCGAAATTCACGACCACGGGAACCGTCGTAAAGGTGGGCGCGGCGGTGCAGACCAGCACTGCGACGGCGAATGACTTCACCACCAGTCCGGTGGCATACGTGGTAACCGCGGCAGACGGCTCGACGGCGACGTATAACGTGACCGTTACAGTGGGGCTGGGCCCGGCTCCCGTGCTTCTTGGTACGGCCGGCAATTTCGTGATTCTGGCGAAAACAGCGGTCTCGACGGTGCCTTCTTCGGCGATCACCGGGGATGTCGGCGTGAGTCCGGCCGCCACGTCTTTCCTGACGGGCTTCTCATTGACGCTGGTGGGGACGACGTCTGCGACATCGACCCAGGTAACGGGAAATCTGTATGGAGCCGATATGACGACGCCGACCAATACGAAATTGACCACGGCCGTTGCGGACATGGAAACCGCTTACACCGACGCCGCCGGTCGAGTAACACCTGATTTCACCAACTTCGGTGCGGGAGAGATCGGCGGACAGACCCTCGTTCCCGGCCTCTACACCTGGACGGGCGGGGTGACCATATCGACGGACGTCACGATCTCGGGTGGCGCAAACGATGTCTGGATATTCCAGATCCCGGGGAATCTCACCATGAGCGCGGCCAAGGGCGTCATCCTTGGCGGCAACGCAAAGGCCAAGAACATCTTCTGGCAGGTTGCCGGTGTCGCGGACATGGGCGCAGGCGCGCATTTCGAGGGAATCGTCTTGTCGAAGACAGCGATTACGCTGCAGACCGGCGTGTCGATGAACGGCAGGGCTTTGGCCCAGACTGCGGTCGCACTCGACCAGAACGCGGTTACAAAGCCGGCCCCGTAAGGCAGGCGGCTTCAAATCAAAGGCCGGCAGATTCATTTCTGCCGGCCTTTTTCGTTCAGGTAAGGCGCGAACGAACCATGCAGCTGCGGCTTGCTGCGGTGCAGCAGCGTTCAGCGTATTCCGATCCATGTCCGCGGGCGCACAAATTGCCCTACTTATGTACGCCAGCGCACAGAAGCGCTTGCCGCGGAAGTTGATACTGGAAACCGTGATACTCTGCGTGAAAACAATCGTGCAGGACTTCAGTGTGCGCACCGATCAGGAGTTGGTCGATTGCGTCAACGGTTTTCTGGATCAGTCGAAGAGGGGTAAGCAAATGAAAAAAATGAGCAAATTCGAGAGTTTTTCGGGCCGTTCCAGATTCATGACGTGGTTGATGGCGTTGATGCTGACTGCCTTTGCGGCAGGCTGCGGCGGCGGCGGCGACGGCGGGAGAGATCCGGTTCTGGGTATAAACGGCGCGGGGCTGAATGCGCCCACGGTCACTGCCACCGTTCCCGTAAGAGCCATCACGGGCATGCCGATCAACCGGGCCATTACCGCCACTTTCAGCGAGGCGATGGACCCTGCAACGATCAACGCCACGACCTTTCTGTTGAGAGAATTCAACAGTACCGGCGTACTCTCGTCGATCTCGGGGGAAGTCAGTTTCGACGCAACCAATAATATTGCGACCTTTACGCCGGGCACCAAGGCGGCCCCCGTCAGTCTTGCAGTCGCCACCTCATATCAGGCCACGATCACCGCCGGGGCCAAGAACCCGGCAGGCACGCCAATAGCGGCGGAATACACCTGGAGCTTTAACACTGCGCTGACGGCAGACACCACCACACCTTTGGTGATTGCCACCAGTGCTTACGGCACTACGGGTACTTTGACTGGCGCAACCGGTCTGCTCGTCAACCGGGACAGCACCGCGACTTTCAATGAGGCGATGGACCCTGCAAGCATCACCGCGGCAACATTTACGGTGACCTGCGCACTGCCTTGCGTCAATCCCGCAGGAGACGTGACCTACGCTGGCAACACCGCCACTTTCAACCCGACCGGCGATCTCGCGCCGAACACGACCTATACCTCGACGATCACGACCGGGGCCAAGGACCTCGCAGGCAATGCATTAGCTGCGAATTACGTCTGGGACTGGACCACGGCTGCCGCCGCTGTGCCGGGAGACACCACCGCACCAACGGTGACCCTCACCAACCCGGCTGCGCTTGCCATAGACGTGCCGGTTACCCAGTCGATCAACGCAACCTTCAGCGAAGAGATGCGGCAGGGTACGATGATCACAACGAACTTCACGTTGACGGAAACAGCGACCCCGCTT
>JACZJU010000043.1 GCA_014860395.1 Burkholderiales bacterium
CTTCGGGCAGTTTGCAACGGCGAGCGCCTCGCACAGTTCCAGCACGCGCGCGACGCCGGTGCCGATGACCACGGCGTCGTCCGCGCTACCGGTGAGCGAGGATTCCGTCGGTGTGCCGGGGAATCCGTAGTCGTTCCACTGGCGCATGCGATTGCGCTCGGCGACGACGACGCCGGAACCGATGACGGTGCGCGACACCCCCGCGGCGAAATTGCCGGCGATACCGCCCAGCGAAAGCGTGGGCGTCACCACGGTCAGCATCGGCGCGAGCACGGGATCGTGCGAAACGACGTCGATCACGCGTTGATATTCGGCGATGCCGTAGGCGGCGGGATTGCCGCTGCCGTAGAGAAAATAATCCTTGCGCTGGATCTGCAGATGACCGCCGCTACTCACAAAACCCGTCTGCAGCCCGTAGGTGACGTTGCGGCTGTAGCCGCCGAACACGAGGATGGTGACCGCGCCGATGACCATCGCGAGCAGCGTCGTCAACGAGCGGCGGCGGTTGCGCAGCAGATTGCGCAGGGCGAGCGCGAGCGTTCTCATGACCGCACCGCCGTCTCCGGCCCGCGCCGCTCGATCTTCTCGATCCGCCCGTCGCGGATCATCACCGCGTCGTCGGCCTCGGCCATCACCTTGGGATCGTGCGAGGAAAACACGAACGACACATGGTGTTCGCGCTGCATCTGGCGCATCAGCGCAATGATCGCCGCGCCGGTATGGCTGTCCAGGTTCGCCGTCGGTTCGTCGGCAAGCACCAGTTGCGGCGAGGGCGCGAGCGCGCGCGCGATGGCGACGCGCTGGCGCTGCCCGCCGGAGAGCTGGCCGGGAAGATTGCGCGCCTTGTCGGCGAGGCCCACCGCCTCGAGCAGGGTCGCGACGCGCCGCTTGCGCTCGTCCGCGGGGACGCGCGCGAGCAGCAGCGGGTATTCCACGTTCTCCTCCACCGTCAGCACCGGCAGCAGGTTGAAGTTCTGGAAGATGAAACCGAGGTGGCGCGCGCGGAAATCCGACAGCGCGTCGTCGGACAGTGTTTGCACCGCCTCCCCGGCGATGATGACTTCGCCACGATTGGGCTGGTCGATGCAGCCGATCACGTTGAGCAGCGTGGTCTTGCCGCTGCCCGAGGGGCCGGAGATCACGGTGAAGCAGTCGGGGCGGATCTCCAGGTCGATGTCGATGAGGGCCGGGACGTCGACTGCGTCCAGGTGATACGTCTTGCCGATCTGTTTCATGCTGACGACGTTCATGCGCGCCTCCGCTATTTGCACTGCCATGGTCCCATCCTAGGCAGGCCTTGCGTCGAAGCCAAGGTCAATGCGACGAGCGGTCCGGTTCGGGGTCCAAAGCGCCGCCGGACGGCGCGAACCGCGGCGAACGGCGGCCGGCACCCGTTCTGGCGCATGAATTGTGACTAGTTAACGCGCCCGGCCGTTGACCAAAATCATCGCGCAAGCGATCCCCCGACCCCGTCACATGCGCGCTGTCGATGACGGCCACTGCCTGCCATTGCCCGTGCCAGGCCGCGCCCGGGTCATGCCGCCATTCCACGGCACCTACACAGCCGCGATCGCCCGACGTCCCACGCCAGGAACATCGAACCGGTGCGGCAAGCGACGATAGGCAGCACAACAGGCAGCAAGGCGCGGCCGGTATCGGGACGCGGAGAACTGGAGGCTGGACTGCATAGACTACCGCGACGCGGTGGGTATATATTACGGGCTGAGAATCATTCCTTTTTACATGAACCTTTCCGGGAGTGTCGACCATGACAGTTCCATTCCGCTCCGAAAGCCATAGTTCCGTCACAATCTTGCAGGATCCCGTTGCCGTCCAGGAGGTGGTCAGCGCGCTCGATCCGCTGGTGCTGACACAAGATCCCGACCCGAAGCTGACGAATGTCGAGCGGGTCGACGGCGCCAAGGACTTGAGGGTCTATGCCGACGTGGTCATGATCCGCGGTCCGCTGGTGTTACCCGGCCGCAAAGTCGAGATCTTCGCGCGTATCGTCGGTGCCCTCGATGACTCCGGGAAGCAGAAGGCCGCGATCAACGTGAACGGGGCGCCCGGGGGTACGGCGGGGCCGGGCGGAAAAGCGGTCGACAAGAAGACGAAGACCGCCAAACTATCGGCGGCGGCGGCGGGATCGACGGCCAACGCGACGCTTGGCTTGCACGTCGACGCCGAGAAGCCGGGCGCCAATGGAGCGACAGGCGCAACGGGCGCGGCGGGGAGCGCCGGAGCGGTGGGCAAGAACGCGGGATCGATTCACGTTCATTGCGAGCGCGTGCTCGCGCCTTTCAATATGGCCTTCCTAGCGATAGGAGGCAGAGGCCAGGATGGGCAAGATGGTCAGGACGGCCAGGACGGCCAGGACGGCGGACCCGGAGCGCCGGGAACAGAAGGCGGCTTCTTGTACGTCGGCTTGCAGCATGGCACACGCGGCGGAAAGGGCGGCAACGGCGGCGCGGGCGGCGCGGGCGGCGCGGGCGGACATGGCGGCAACGGCGGACACATCGAGTTAGCCAGTGTGATTGCCTTGCCTCCCGGGGTTCATCTTGAGCGCCAGTTCAAGACCGGCAGCATGGGCAATCCCGGCAAGCCCGGCGCGGGCGGCAAGCGCGGCAACGGCGGAAAATCCGGCAAGGAGTATCTTGGCAGCCCCACCAACGATGGCTTCGTTCCGCTGAAGATCAAAGACGGCGACGCGGGCGATAGTGACGGAAGCGCGCCTACCGCGACCACCAACCCCAAGAATCAAGGCAAGAAGGGCGACTGGAAGACTCCCCGGCTTAAGTACAACGCGATGGAGGTCTCGCCCGCCCAGTGCGCGATGATGATGCAAAGGATACGCTGGGCTTATTTGGCCGGCGATTCCGGAGTCCTTGAGCTGCTTCAATGGATGCAGGCTGTCACCGCCGGCAGGCAAGCGGCGATTCACGGCCAGTGCCAGGCGCTGGCGCGCCAACTGTGCCTCGGGCTTACCTACCACGGCTATCGGCGGAACTACGCGCCGCGGACGTCGCATGCCTTCTACAAGGATCACCTGCTGACGCTATGCACCAATCTCGTCGCGCTGGAGAAGGAGAGTCTTGCCTATTACAAGACGCGCGGCGAGAACCAGGAGACCGTAGACCAACTGACGATCGCCAGCAAAAAGGCCGGCAAGCAGATTGCTTCGCTGGGCGAAGATCGCAAACAAGTCGACGCGCAATTGGCGCGCCTTGCAGGCGCGATCAGCGAAGCCCACCATAACGTCCTGAAGCAGGAAGGAGTACTGACCGAGGCCATCCAAGGGATGCAGGCGCAGATCCACAGCGTCGAGGGCATGTCCCTAGGCGACTTCATCAAGATGGTTACCAGCGTGACGCCACCGGAAGGGGCCGCTGACGTCAAAGGGATGCTGAAGGCTGTGGCCACGGTCGGCTCTGGTCTCAGCGACATTTGGGACAAGGAGAAAAAGACCGAGTACAAGATCAGCCGGCTGGGCGTCCTCGGCGAAAACGTGAAGTCTCTCAGCGAGGCCTTCAAGGACTCGGGAGGCTTGATCACTTCCAGCGATCCGAACGCCTACAAACTGATCGCCAGCGGCAAGGACCTGGAAGAAGCGCTGAAGAAGTATTACGGTACGCCGGGGTTCGACGGGGTGCGCGCCGCCTTGCGCGCGCTCATCGAATCGTCGCAGGTACGCAATCAGTTGATCGTGGACTACAACGGCTTGGTTGGGCGATCAGCCGATATCGCTGCCCAAATCGAACACATGGTCGAGCAACAGAGTCAGGTCGCGGAGGGTTTGCAAAAGGCGTCGCGTCCGGACCTGCCGGCGTTCTCCGCGTTTGTGGACGATCTTTTTCAGAAATCAAAGAACGAGGTCATTCATCAACTTTACTTGGCGAGCCGTGCCTATGCCTTCTGGGCGCTGCAGGACTATCCTCTGTTCGAGAACCTGCTGGGATTGCAGGTGCCCTCGACCGTCACGGCGACGGTGCTGGACACAGCTCGCGTGCAAATCCTGAGCGCGTTCGCAAAGACCGTCGAGGATCGCGGCACCATTCCGCAGCAGTTTCCCTCCGCCACCGAACTCAAGAACAATCCTTCGGCTCCCGGTGTGGTGATCACCATTGACGCCACCAATTTTTCCAAGGCATTCCGGCAACTGGTCCAGAACAAGGCGACGATCGTGCGTCTGCCGCCTGTATTGCCGCACACCACCATGGTGCCGCTGGTCCCGGCCGATGAGGCCGGCAGCACCAAGGGCTTCAACCTCATGGGGGAAGTCACGATTACCAAAGTGCGCGCCTTTCTCCGCGGCGGAACCGCGGCTGGACAACAGGTCATGGTGACCATCCTGCACAATGGAATGCACGAATTTGTGCGCCGCGATGGAAAAACCGTGCTGCTCACCTCAAGTCCAATCCGCACGCTTTTCAAATACAAGGAACTCGCAAGCGACGGCAAGAAACAGAGCATCGACCTGGACGGCGACTTCACCCAGAAAGACCTGATCGCCCAAACCGGCCGCTATTCGGCCATCAGCCCTTTTGCGACGTGGCTGATTCAGGTCGACGCAATCGAAAATCCGGACGTGAAATGGGATCAAGTGACAGCGCTAGACCTGGAATTTCACGGAGGCGGATATTCGTTTGTGTAATGGCGTTCGGGCAGCGAGCGGCAGGAAAATGGATCCCGCCCCCATTTTTCAACACCTTGCTAGTGTCCTGTTCCGTAAGTTCCGACGATAAAGGAGCGAGCGCAGTTGGCCGTCAGGCAAGGCGCGAGGCTGAGACAGTAGCTGGGCCTACGGCGAAGCCGAGCAACGCCGCCTGGCGGCCAAATGCGCCGCGAACTATCGAGTGAATTTACGGAACAGGGCACTAGACCCCAAAGGTACGCCGCAGCACTGAAAGCGGTTTGCGCAGCAGATGGTAAATCAGCGGGCTCCAGGCGCCATAGATTTTTGCGGTGCCTTTTAGCCCGATTCTTGGCGGAGCCTCTCCCGGCAAGATATCAGCCTTGAGACGGTAAGCGACGAAACCTTCCGGAACCAGGATGGGCTCATAACTGGATTGCGTCAGCACTCCCTCCACCGTGTCGAAGGGCGAGGCGTTGAGGTAGAGCTTTACCTTGGCGCCAGGTTCGAGATTCAGCGCATCGCTCACCGGGAGGCTGATACTGATTTCCACGCGCTTCGGGTCCGCGATCTGGACAATGCGCTCCCCTGTCTGAACTGGTTTGCCCAGCCAATCGTTGGGGTCCGA
The DNA here is from genome assembly GCA_014860395.1 of Burkholderiales bacterium. GTDB lineage: Bacteria > Pseudomonadota > Gammaproteobacteria > Burkholderiales > SG8-39 > 2-12-FULL-64-23. The sequence goes on from JACZJU010000043.1 coordinate 5,259, forward strand.
ATAGACCACGATCCCGTCCTCGGGCGCGGTGACCACGGCGCGCCTCAACAGGTCGGCGCTGTATCTCGCCTCCGCAGCCTTCTCTTCGAATTTTGCGTTAAACGCCGGCAATTCCGCCTTGCTGTTGTCGTTGTCGAAAGATTTCTGCGTCTCGCGCAGGTAATCCGCCCGCGCGACCGCCAGGGACTTGAGAGCGACCTCGTTGCGGTTGCGCACCACCGTGTCTTCAAGCGTGAAGACCGGGTTGCCGGCCTTGACCAGCGCATTGGGTTTCACAAAGAATTTCGCCACCACCCCGTCCATGGGCGCGCCAATCAGCTTGGCGTCCTTGCCGGTGATCTCCGCCGGTGCGAGCACGGTGAGATGCATCGGGAACAAAGCGACCGCCAGTAGCGCGAGCCAAAGGAGCTTTCTTTGGCTCTGATCCTTGATTTTTACCCGCCAACGTTGCCAAACGGAAGTGTGCGGCCTCCATGCCCATAGCGCTTGCCCGTAAGCCCAGGACAGCCTTTCCAGCAGGGCAAGTTCCGCTTCGCCGGGCGGGCTTTCGACGGCGATCCAAAGTCCGCCGCAGGTTCCCCCAATGGGCGTGGGAAACGCGATAGACAACACATGCTCGGGCATCCATTCCTGCCAGCCATCCCTGAGTTCATCGGGAAGCGAATCCGCTGTGACAAGCTGCGGCTTTCCCGCGACTGCATCCCGCATGACATGGGCTATGGCATGGTCAAGCCACTGCCTGAAAGGCGAATCACCCGGAAGGTCGGCCAGGCCGGAAACAATCTTCACCGATGGTTGCTGGCCGTCCGTAGAACGCCAAAGCGAAGCCTGACGGTAAGGCATCACCCGCCAAGTATCGTTGACGGCGATGAATTCCACGGCGCGCTCGCTTTGGGCCTGCCGGATATCCTGCTCGATCTGCAGCAGGTTGCCCAGCGTTTCCATCTGGGTGTTGGGTTGCGGCAAACAATACCCCTAGTGTTTCGGCGCGTCGGGGAAAGTGGCGATGCCGCTCATGCCGGGCAGAAGGTCGTCGGTGCGGCCGATCAATTCGCCCTCGATCTCAATGGACTGGCTGACTGCGTCCACTTTTCCGTTGATGCGGCGAACCCGTGCTTGATAGGTCTTGCCGGTTTCGTCAATGTGCACGCTGAACTTGTTATTCACTTTGATCCGGGACAGCCAGGTCGAAGGAATATTGAGTTGCATCTTGAGCTTTTCATCGTTCACCACTTCTATCAGCGGCTGCCCGACGCCCACGCTCTCGAATGCCTTGACGCGCAGCTTGGTGACGTGCCCCGAAAACGGGGCGTTGATGCTGCATTGCCGTATCTGTGCCTGGAAGAGCTGGATCTGCGCCTTGAATTTTTCCGCGTCCGCCGCAGCCTGGCCCACTTCCAGCACGCTTGCCGACTGCAACGTCTGCAGCTTGACCTTCGACGCATAAACCTGATCAGCCCCCTCCGATTCGGCCTTGGCCATATTGAGGCGCGCCTCCTGCTCGCCACAGTCGAAGCGCAGGAGTGTTGCGCCTTTCCTGATGCGCCCCCCCAGTTGGGCATCGATGTAAACGATTCGCCCCGCCATCTGCGACGCCAGCACGCTCTCACCTTCGGCCGCAACCAGCACTCGCACTGCTTCAAGCTTTTTCTCCGGTGCAGCCGCCGCCCAAGCAGGGCATGCGCCCGCAAGGGCGCATGCAATCAGCGCCCCCTGTGCCAACCTCTCGCTCATTCGCTTTTCTTTTTGGCAGGTTGCGGCACTGCCGACATGGACTGGAATCCGCCTTTCTGCCACTCTTCGTCAACTTGCGCCAGCTGCCTGGAGAACACCTTCAAGTCCTGCATCTGCGGTGTTGCCGGCAGCATGTCCGCGCCGACCGAGTTGGCGAGACGCGCATAAGCCATTTGCAGATTGGCGAAACTCGAATAACGCTGCATTTCGGTCAGGGCGGCCTTGACACTGGCGCGCAACAACGTCATCTCGGTTTCGGATTTGGCCTTGATGCCGGCAAGAATATGCTGCTCGATGCGAGCATCCACATCCGCGCCCTGGCTGCTGATGTCGTAATCAGCGACGGACTCGCGGTAGCGTTGCCCCGCAATCCGCACCTGGGTAAGCACCGCCATGCTGAGGGCGATGCGGCGGACGTCGTCAAGCTTGGCTTGCGCTTCCTGTGAGCGTTTCATGGCGGGATAGGAGAAGGCGCGCAACAGGTTAAACGAAACGGCGGCACCCGCCTGGGTCCAGTTGTTGTTGAACTGGTAGCTGTTGCTGTCATGGTAGGCGGACCAGTTGATCTCGATGCCGGGAAGCAGGGAGAACAGAGCCCTGCGCGCTTCCAGGGCGGAGACTTGCTTGCGGTAATCTTCCTCGCGCAATTCAGGGCGGTTGGCAAGCGCAGCCTGTTCGAGGGCATCCATGTTGTCCAGCAGAAGATGCAGGCTGGGGATGGCGTTCATGTCCGCTTCGCTCGCCAGCTTCAACTCCGTGCCTGGTTTGACATTGATCAGCGCGGCCAATTCGGTTTGGGCGAGCACCAGTTCCTGGCGTTGCCTCACGATCTCCTGGTACATATCTATCAGACTGCGCTGGTAAGACAGCGCTCCGAGGGGCGACGACAGGCGCTGCTCTTCAATACGACGGCTGAGCGTCAGCGCATCCTTGACCTCCAGCAGCAGCGCGTCGAGCCGCGGTAGAGTTTTCTGTGCGCCAAAAGCGCGCCAATACGCCTGGCGGACATCCTGCATGATGTTCTGCACGACCTTGCGCTTGCGTTCATTGGCCATCAGGGTCTGCGCGGCCTGTTGCTGGGCGCGCACATAACTCACGCCAAAGTCCAGAATGTTCCACGCCAAGACTGCGTTGGCAGTGTTTATGTTCCGATCCTGGGCGCCGGAATAGAAAGGGCTGACGGTGCCCGTATCCAGGTTCACTGAATTGGAACCTGCATCGTTGCTGCGGGCGGTGTAACCCGCCGAAGCCGTGAGGCGCGGCAACAAATCGTAGTGTGAGAGATCAAGCTGCGCGTTGGAGAGCGCTTCCTCCATCAGCTTGAGGCGCGCGTCGTAGTTGTACTTGAGGGAACGTGCCAGTGCGTCGTGCAAGGTCAGCGGACCGGCTAGCGGCTCCACATCCTTGAACAGGGCATTCATGTCCTCATGGATACGGGTCTGTCGATCCTCATCGCTCAAGGCTTGGGGCACTATCGCGCAGCCGCTGAACGCGGCGAGCGTCAAGATAGCCAGCGGCAGAAGTACCAGCCGCTTGTTGGCGACGAACCGCTTGGCTGGTAAATATGGTTTGTGCATTGTCAAATTCTCCCCCGAAATTATTGTTGGATTGGTTATTAGAGCCTATTTTAGTATGAGGGGATACCCCCCCTCATGCTCCCCTAAAGCGGAGGCCATTTCGGTAATTCTGAAATGGCCTCTTGGAGCTTATTTCAAAACGAGGGGATATCTCCCCTCGTGCTCCCCTAAATCAGGGGCCATTTCGGTAATTCTGAAATGGCCTCTTGGAGCTTATTTCAAAACGAGGGGATATCTCCCCTCGTGCTCCCCTAAATCAGGGGCCATTTCGGTAATTCTGAAATGGCCTCTTGATAGATATTATTGCTTAGGCGTGCCGGCGCGCCTGGTCCACGTTGGCAACGTGCCGCAAGGTGGCCGCGCGCGCCTGACCGAAGCGTTGCGCCTCCCGCTGCAATTGCACGGACAACTGCGGCGCATGTGCGGCCGCAGCGTCCGTCACGCTATCCGTAGTGGATCGAGCATCCCCTTGCGCACGATCAACCGCCACACCCTCTGCGTCCACAGACGCCGCCTGTTGCGCGTCAGGGTCACGGACCTGATCTGCATTCCGGACGCCATCGTCCGGCTGCAATCCGAAACCCTTAACGCCCAACGCCGCCAACAAGTCCTTGCCGGGAATCGCGCTATCGCCTTGCGCAGGAGCATCGGCCGCTTTCTGCACCTGACTGTCACTGACTTTCGTGGCGTCTGCAATCTTGATCGTGAACGTGGTAACAGCTTCATTGCCGAGGTTGTCGGCGGCAGTAACCTTGATAATCAGATCCTCGTTCTCTCCGGCAGGCACGACACCGCTGAAAATACCGGTGCCCGGGTCGAAACGCAACCAACCCGGCAGCGGTGCCCCATCAGCCAGGCTTGCCCTGAAGGTCAGTTGTACATCCGGCGTGCGTGCCGAAAAAGCATCTTTGGGGATGGCAAAGGTAATGTTCCGATCTGCTCCAACCGACAACTCGGGAATACCATGGTCGACCGCCAGACTCGGACCAGCACCCGGCGCCGGCAACGTGTCGAATAGTGTCGGCGCCGGTTGGAATACGGGTAGCGACGCCTCTATCGAACCGAGTGAAGGAACGGTTGGGGTCCGCGCCCCACGAACGGCCGCCGCGACGGGCGACGCCGCCGGCTCCAGCGCGGGAATGAACGTCGGTTGCGATGTCGCCTGGGGCGGCTGAGCACCCGGGATCACCGGCCTGGACACCGCTGTCACCTCAATTCTCGCCTGCGCGGCGATGACAGAAAAGGCCGCCGACCCACCGTTTACCGTGCTATCCGCAAGCACTTGCACGCCATTGCCTGAAGCGACTCCGCTGGTCTGATCCCAGGCATGGAAGCTGATGGAAGGCGTCTCCGCTCCTTGGGATCCCGGCACATAACGAATCGAGGTTCCCCCGTCCAGCAACAGAGCAGCGACTGGGGACACTACCCCAAAATTTGTCCAGGTCGTTCCGTCGGCGGAGTACTGCCACTTTCCATTTCCCATCGCAGCCGTCACAGCCATTCCAGGCAGGGCGCTGGAATCCACGTCGCTGTAACCTGAGGTCGAGAGTATCGAAGTTACCGTGATGCCTGAGGACGCATTATCCTCGTTGGTTGTATCGAGACTGGTTACATTCGTAGACAAAACGGGCGCATCGTTTACCGAGGTCTGCACCACCGTCGTGGTGGCATCGGTCGCCGCGGCGGCGATGCCGTCATTGATGCTGACCGTGAAGGTGGTGACCTCGGTCAGGGTCGCGGCGACGCGGTTGGCGGTGGGCGTGTATACCAGTCCGCGGATCGCGGCTTGCTCTTGTGCTGCCGTACCGGTGAAGCTGTAGACGCCTGTGGCGGCATCGTAGGTGCCGCCGCTCAGATTCGACAGCGCGCCCTTAGCAGCCGTATCCAGCGTGACAGTCAGCGTTTGGATCTGCGCGGTGTCGGCGTCGGTGACGGTGAAAGCCGAGAACGGCGTGGCGGTTGCCGTGTCGTTGATGCTGGTGACGGCGGTCGCGCCGCCTAGGGCCGGCGTGTCATCGGCCGCCGTCAGGTTGACCGTGTAGGTCGCCGTGGTAGTGAGTGCTCCGTCGTTCACGTTGACGGTAAAGCTGTCGGTGCTGTCGGCGCTCAAGGCATTGATCGCCGTGGCGTTGGGAGTGTAAGTGTAGGCCCCGCTGCTGGTATTGACAGACAGGCTGCCGTAGCTGCCAGCCAGCGTGCTCACGCCGCCAGTCACCGTGCCGCCCGCGATGCCATAGCGCAGCGTGGTCCCGCTATCGCGGTCGCCGCCGGCCAGCGTGCCGGTGTCGTTGGTGAAGCTGTCGAGCGCCCCCGTGTCGGTGTAGCTTGCCGCCGTCGGCGTTGCCAGCGTCGGCGCATCGTTGATTGAAGTCGAAACCACGGTGGTGGTGTTGGTGCTGTTTGTGCTGACCGTACCGTCGTTGATCGCGATGCTGAAGGTCGTCGTTTCGGTGCCGCCCGGCGCGACGCGATTATCGGTTGGGTCGAAGACCAATGCGCGGATAGCCGTCGTCATGTCGGACGGCGTGGCTGCGGCGTGGGTGTAGGTGATCCCGCCATCGGCAGAAGAAAAACCCGATGTTGTCAAAGAGGCGGCCGTGAAAACACCCTTGGCAGCAGCGTCCAGCGTGATGATGGCGGTGACGTTGTTGGCATCGGCATCGGCGATAGTGACGGCAGAAAAAGGATTTACCGTGGCGGTGTCATTCACCGTTTGACCGGTAGATGTGCCGGTAACAGCAGGAGCCCTGTTGACGTTGCTCACGCTGATGCCGTTGCCGCTGAGATCGGCCACGACCACCGCCGCATCGGCGCCCGCGCTCCAGTCTTCGGCCGCCGCCAGGTTGTAGGTGGTGGCGCTGGTCGAGGCGGTGCCGTCCTTGTCCATGATCAGGTTGAGCGCGGCCTTGTCGGTCGCGGAGAGCGCTATGGTGAAGGCCGTGCCCGAGGTGATCTCGACGTTGGAAGTATCGGTCAGCGTGTAGGTCGCGCCGCCTTCGCCGGTGAAGGTGAACTTGCTGGCGACGATGTCGTTGGCGCCGCCGCTCTTGGACAGGAAGCCCGTGCCGGTGACGACCAGCGAGCCTGCGCTTGCGTCATAGGTGGAGCTGCTGATGGCCGGCACGGCGACGTTGCTGACGGTGATGGCGTTGGTTACATCAACCACGTTCACCGCCGCATCGGCGCCGGCGCTCCAGTCTTCTGCAGCCGCCAGGTTGTAGGTGGTGGCGCTGGTCGAAGCCGTGCCGTCCTTGTTCATGATCTGATTGAGCGCGGCCTTGTCAGCAGCACTCAGGCTGATCGTGAACGC
>JACZJU010000272.1 GCA_014860395.1 Burkholderiales bacterium
TTTTCCGGTTTGAGTTCTATCCCCGAGGCGCGTGCCTGCTGCAGGATCAGGGTCGCGAAATCCTGCTCGGTGAGCTCGCTGCCTATCATGCTCTGGATCAGGTCGCGCGTGATCGACGCCAGCGGCAGCGGCACCTCGAACTTGCGCCCCGCATCGAGACCGAGGTCGATGTCCTTTCGCAGCAAATATGGCGTGAACGTGACCTTGAAATCGAGGTTCACCAGGGCCGGCGTCTTATAGCGCGAAAACACCGAGCCCATCACGCTCTGGTTGATGAATTCCAGAAACGCATGGCGCGGCACGCCCGCCTTCTGCGCGAGGATGGTGATCTCGCAAAGGGACTGGATCACGACGCCGAGGAACACGTTATGGCAGATCTTGACGATGCGCGCGAGTTCGCCCTCGCCGACGTAGCTCGCCGCCGGCGCGATCAGCTTCAGGAGCGGCGACACTTCGTCGAACACCGCCTTCGGCCCCGAACAGACGAAAGAAAGCTTGCCCGCCTTGATCACCTTGGCGTTGCCGGACACCGGCGCAGCCAGCAGCCTGGTGCCGTGCGCCGCCAGGATTTCGCGCAGCTCGGCCGAGCCTTCGAGCGAGATCGACGAACATTCGACGAGGAGGCGCGGCGCGACACGCTTGCCCTTGGCGCCTTTAGCCGCACGCGACAGCAGCCCGCCCTTGCCGGCGACGACTTCCTTCACGTCGGCATAGGTGGATACCATGCAGAACACCACGTCGCAGCCGGCGAGATCAGACACCTTGTCCGCGATTTTCGCGCCGTATTTCGCCAGCGGTTCGGCCTTGGCGCGCGTGCGGTTGTACACCGTCAGGTCACAACCCGCCTTGGCCAGGCGCAACGCCATTTCGTAGCCCATGCGGCCGGCGCCAATCCAGCCGATTTGCAGCGCTGTCGTCTTCAACACGGGCTTGCTCATAGCGATTTCCCGAAGCTGCCCTGGTAGGGATTTGCGATAGGCAGCTCTTCCGCCGGATACAGCGAAATGATCTGCGGCCCCTTGGGTGTCAGAATCACCTCTTCCTCGATGCGCGCCGCCGACACGCCATCCGACGCCGGGCAGTAGGTCTCCACCGCGAACACCATGCCGACCTTGAGCTCGATCGGCTCCTTGAACGAGGTAAGGCGCGAAATCAACGGCCGCTCGTGCAGCCCGAGGCCGAGCCCGTGGCAGAAGTTCAGCCCGAAGGCATCCATCTCGCTGGCGAAACCGGCCTGTTCCGCCTTGGGCAGCGCGGCAGCGATGCGGTCGCTGCTAACGCCGGGGCGCAGCATATCGATCGCCTTGTCCATCCACTCGCGCGCCTTCTTGTAGGCGGTGCGCTGCGAAGGCGTCGCGCGCCCGACGTTGAACGTGCGGTAATAGCAGGTGCGATAGCCCATGAACGACTGGATGATGTCGAAGAAAGCCTGGTCACCGGGCCGGATCAGCCGGTCGGTGAAGTTGTGCGGATGCGGCGAGCAGCGCTCGCCCGCGATCGAGTTGATCGCCTCGACGCAGTCCGAACCCATTTCGTACAGCCGCTTGGTGGCAAGCGCAACGATGTCCGATTCGCGCACGCCGGGCTTCAACGCCTCGGCGATGTCCTGATACACCCCGTCCACCATGGCCGAGGCCATGTTGAGCAGCGTCAGCTCGTCGATGTTCTTCACCTCGCGCGCCTGCAGCATGGTCTGCTGTCCGTCGCGCACCTCGATGCCGGCGCGCTGCAGCTCGAAAATCATCGGCAGCTCGACCATGTCCACGCCCAGCGGCATGTCGCCCACGCCCTCCGCGTCGAGAATGGACTTGATTTCCTTCGCCGCGTTGCGAAACAAGGTGAGGTCGGCGCCGGTCGCGCCACGCAGCCCGAGCATGCCGGCGCGGCAATGGTCGTGGTGCAGCCAGGGCGCATGCATCTTGTGGTGACGCGCGGCAGAGCCGAAGTCCCAGATATAGGGGTCGCCGTTGCCGGTCAAGAGCGAATAGCGCGTGAGCTTGTCGCGCGCCCATTCGCCGATCACGGTGCTGGTGGTGTAGCGGATGTTGTGCTGATCGAACGACAGCAACGCGCCCAGCCCGGAATTGGCCAGCGCGGCGCGCGTGCGGGCGAGGCGGTAGTCGTGCAGCCGGCGGAAATTGATGCGCTCTTCGAAATCGACCTGGGTATGCCCCGGTGCGCCTATTGGCCGGTCCCATTTGAAATGCGGATTGATGTCGTCGGGCTTGACGATTTTCGGTTCGCCGACTTTCTTCTTCGCCATGCTTGCAGTCCTTTCAGTCCAAATACCGGTTTGCTTCCCGCTGCCGCGCCGCCCGCATTGCGGGCCACAGGCGCCAGTTATGCAATACTCTATGCAATCGATTGCATGACGATAGACGAAATCCGCCACCACCGCAACGCCTTTGGGGCTGCTACCCTGCGCCTATGCACAAGAAACGCACCGGAATTCACGACGTTGCCGAGGCCGCCGGCGTGCATCCCTCGACCGTGTCGCGAGTGCTCAACCCACGCACGCGCGGCCTGGTCAGCCAGGCAGTGGCCGAACGCGTCGAGGCGCTCGCCGGCAAACTGGGCTACAGCGCGGATCCCGTCGCTTCGGGTCTGCGCACGCGGCGCTCGGCCACGGTAGGCGTGCTGATCCCGGACATCGCCAACCCGGTGTTCCCACTGATCCTGCGCGGCATCGAGGCCACGCTCGGCGAAGCCGGCTACACCGCGATCATCGCCAACACCGACAACGACACCGCGCGCGCCGGCGCAGCGCTGGCGCGCCTGGCGGCGCGGCGCATCGACGGCGCTATCCTCGCCACCGCCACGCGGCGCGATCCGCTGATAGCGCAGTGCCGCAGCTTCGGCCTGCCGACGGTACTGGTCAATCGCGCCGCCGACAGCGGGAAGGTTTCCGCGGTCATCGTCGACGACAGAGCAGGCATCGCGCTCGCAGTGGAGCATCTCTTCGCACTCGGGCACCGCTCGATCGGACACGTCGGAGGGCCGGGCAACATTTCCACCGGCCAGGCGCGCCGCGCCGGCTTTCTGGCCGCGATCAAGGCGCACGGCCTGGCGCCACCTGCGGTCGCCATGGCGGAGAGCTACAGCATCGCCGCGGGCGAACGCGCCTGCGCGCAGCTGCTCGGCATGAAACGGCACATCAGCGCCATCGTCGCCGCCAACGATCTGCTCGCGCTTGGCTGCTACGACGAGTTGAAGCGCCGCGGCCTCGCCTGCCCGCGCGAGGTCTCGGTGACCGGATTCAACGACATGGCCTTCGCCGATCGCTTCGATCCGCCACTGACTTCGGTACGCATTCCGCACCGGCTGATGGGCGCGGAGGCCGCACGCCTGCTGCTGGCGCAAATCGCCAACCCGCGCGCGCCCATACAGGAAATCAAACTACTACCGGAATTGGCAGTGCGCGGCTCGACTGCGCGGCGCAAATAAGAACCGCCGGCGAAACGCATTCAGCCGGCGAATCTAATTCCGGGCGTCGACGCGCAGCGTTTGCTTCCAGCGCACGCGCACCCGCATGTAGTCCTCGCCGGTCTCGCGCACGTCGACGACCGACAGGCGCAGCACCTCCCCCGGCAGCGGCAGGTCGAAGCTCGTCCCCGGTCCGGCGCTCTCGGCCGGCAGCAGCATTTCACCGAAACCCTCTCCGACCTGCGGCAGATCGGTGAGCAGCAGGGCGCGAACGAAGTGCGCGTCGAAGTTGCGCTCCCGGCGCATGGTTTCATCCCAAACGTTCTCGTTCTCGCGCTCGCGCTCGATAATATGCAGCCATGCGCCGCGCGGCTTGCGCGTCAGCACCTCCAGGCCCAGCGACAGCGTATCGTCGCGTACCGCCACGCGCCTGGTCGCGCAAATCACCCACTCCGGGCCTGGTCGGACGAACACGCTCACCAACGCGCCGATGCGCGCCCACGGGGTATCGGCGCGCGGCAGCGACAAACCCAGCCCGGAAGTGCTTGCGTCCGTGAGCTGCGCCGGGCGCTCGCGCCGCAGGCGCTCGGCCGCAAGTTTCTCCGCGGCTTCCTTGTCTTCGAACTGGATGCGCAGACCGGTTTCCTGGACACTGAAGCCGCCCTGGTCATAAGCGCCGCATAGCTCCAGCGCCATGGCGAAGCCGTTGGCGAGGCGCGCCGATTCGTCGATTCCGATTCGGCTCGATTTGCGCTTGGGCGGATTCGGCCCCCAGAAGCTTAGCGCGTGCTTGAGCATGCGGCTGCGTTCGCGCGCGGTGAATGCGCCTCCGAAGTTCGTGTCGATCGCCGCGCCGACATCCCCCTGGCCCCGGTCGGCTAGCGCTTTCATCTGCGCGATGCAGTTGCCGGTGTCGAAATACCAGACGCCGCTCTGCCTCCCCAGGCGCTCGACCGCGACTGGACCGCTCGCATTGTCGGGGTCTATGCCGAAAACACACGCGGGTCCGGGGGTCTCGACGAGCTGCACCGACGCGGCGTAGCGGCCGGCGATCCGCAGCAGCAGCTCCATGTCGCGCACCTTGAGGCTCTCCGGGGTGGCCATCCTGAACAGGGCGGCGCGCAGGAATTCCTGCCGCACCGATGTCATTTTCTTTTCGCCTTCGTACGCCGCGACAACGACGCGATCGACCTTGAGGCGCCGCGCCCGATCAAGAATGCCGTTGAGCGTGCTCCATACCCCGGTATCCATCGGTTCGCGCCGCATCCGGCGCAGCACTGCGCTCTGCGTGACCGCTCGCGCCCAGCGGGTCAGCAACAACGCGGCGTTGTCGCGAACCCAGTCTGACCGCGGAATGTCCTCGCCGAACACCATGTGGTAGGAGACCACGAGTGCGTTGGCAAGATAGCCGAATCTGGCCAGAAGTTCGGGATCGCCGTCTTTTCCTTCGGTCGGCTCCCCGTTGGGTGCGAGGTATTCCTGTGCCAACGCGCGCCAATGCGGGCGGACGGTCTGATCGAGCAGCATCACCAAGCGCGCCCGTCGTCCTGGCGACAAGGCGGTTTCCGCCGCCAGGGACTCGAACCAATGCACCACCTCATTCAGGCAGGCGAGCGGATCCAGGACGGGAAGCAAAGCCAGCAGTTCGCGCGCCTCTTCCTCCGACCCCATCGGATGATCGATTTTCTGCGGATCTGCCCGAGCGAGCCCCCGGACCAATTCCATCCAGTTCCGTTTGACCATGCTCAACAGTCTATACCGTGTGATCCGGCGGCGCGCATTCTCGATGCGCTGGAGACAGTTACAATAGGCAGTGTCAGCTTACGGCGCAAAATCACTCCGCAGAAAAGGACGCTCAAATGAAAAAGAAGACCCCCGAACAGCTGCGCAGCCACCGCTGGTACGGCGCGAAAGACATGCGCGCCTTCGGCCACCGCTCGCGCACGGCGCAAATGGGCTACGACCGCAGCGACTACGCCGGCAAGCCGGTGATCGCCATCATCAACACCTGGAGCGACATCAATCCCTGCCACACCCATTTCAAGCAGCGCGTCGAGGAAGTCAAGCGCGGCGTATGGCAGGCAGGCGGCTTTCCGGTGGAAATGCCGGCGATGTCGCTGTCCGAGCCGTTCCAGAAGCCGACCACCATGATGTACCGCAACTTCCTCGCGATGGAGACCGAGGAACTGCTGCGCTCCTACCCCGCCGACGGCGCGGTGCTGATGGGCGGCTGCGACAAGACCACGCCGGCGCTGCTGATGGGCGCGATCAGCATGAACCTGCCCGCGATCTTCATGCCCGCCGGCCCGATGCTGCGCGGCAACTGGGGCGGCGCGACGCTGGGCTCGGGCTCAGACACCTGGAAATACTGGGCCGAACTGCGCGCGGGCAACATCACCGAGAAAGACTGGCAGGAAATCGAGCAGGGCATCGCGCGCTCGCCCGGACATTGCATGACCATGGGCACGGCCTCGACCATGACCAGCGCCGCCGAGGCCATGGGCTTCACTCTGCCCGGCGCAGCCTCGATTCCGGCGCCCGACTCGCGCCATGCCGCCATGGCCACGCTCACGGGCAAACGCGCGGTGGAAATGGTGTGGGAAGATCTCAAGCCGCGCGACATTCTGCGCGCGGACGCCGTGCACAACGCCGTGACCGCGGTGCTGGCGATCGGCGGCTCGACCAACGCCATCGTGCACCTGATTGCGCTCGCGCGCCGCGCCGGGGTGCTGCTCGACCTCGACCTCTTTGATGCGCTCGCGCGCAAGACGCCGCTGCTCGCCAACATCCGCCCCTCGGGCAAGTACCTGATGGAGGATTTCTATTACGCCGGCGGGCTGCGCGCGGTGCTGAAGAACCTCGGCACGTTGCTCAAGGCCGATGCGATGACCGTCAACGGCAGCACTCTGGGCGAGAACATCGCCGACGCGAAGGTGTTCGATGCGGACATCATTCGCTCGGTCGACAAGGCACTGGTCAAGTCCGACAGCCTCGCCGTGCTGCGCGGCAACCTCGCGCCCGACGGCGCGGTGATCAAACCGCCCGCGGCTGATTCGGCGCTGCACCGGCACACGGGCAAGGCGGTGGTGTTCGCCGACTACAACGACATGGCCGCGCGCATCGACGACCCCGACCTGCCGGTGGACAAGGACTCGGTGATCGTGTTGAAGCACGCCGGGCCGCTCGGCGGCCCGGGCATGCCCGAGTGGGGCCAGCTGCCGATTCCGCAGAAGCTCTTGAAGGAGGGCGTGCGCGACATGGTGCGCATTTCGGATGCGCGCATGAGCGGCACTTCCTACGGCGCCTGCGTGCTGCACGTCGCGCCGGAGTCCTGGATCGGCGGGCCACTGGCTCTAGTGCAGGACGGCGACCTGATCGAGCTCGACGTGCCCGCGCGCAAGCTGAACCTGAAAGTCAGCGACGCTGAACTGGCCAAACGCAAGGCCGCGTGGAAAGCACCCGCGCCGCGCTACGAGCGCGGCTACGGCGCCGCATTCTCGCAGCACATCACCCAGGCGAACGAAGGCTGCGACTTCGATTTCCTCGAAGCCGGCGCGGAGACGCCGGATCCGGAAATACACTGATCCGAAATAACCGGCCGGATCAGGGAACACGATGGTATCGCCCCCCCGCGCCATTTCGCAGTGATCAGTAGTCCATCTCCGCCGGCCCCGGCGCCGCGGCCTTCCTCTCCTTCGGCGCCTCGGCCAGAGTCGCGCTAAGCGCGGCCGAAATCGCTCCGCTTCGCCTTCTCCAACCCAAGTGCATGGGGTGTAGCGCGGCGAATTTCAAGGGCTTGAAAACTTCCGCGCCGCCCAGAATTACCGGTTATGAACAGCCTGACCAGGCGTTCCCACCGTAATGAAAGGAGGCAAGCATGTACTATCGTTCGCAATATCCGCGCGACCTGTTCGCGGAACTGGACCGCCTGCAGCGCGAAATGCAGGAGGCCTTCGATTTCTCCCCCAGCATCCGCGGGCTGGCCCGCGGCAGCTTCCCGGCCATCAACGTCGGCGGCACGCCCAGCTCGGTGGATATCTACGCTTTTGCACCGGGACTGGATCCTGCCAGCATCGACGTGCAGCTGGAGAAAGGCACGCTCACCGTCGCCGGCGAGCGCAAGGCAGCGGAGGTTCCCGAAAAATCCACGGTGCACATCAACGAGCGCTTCGGCGGTGCATTTCGCCGCGTGATTACCCTGCCTGACGACGTCGATTCCGAATCGATCGACGCTAAATACCGCGACGGCCTGCTGCACATCGCGATCCAGCGCAAGCAGGAAGCGCAGCCGCGTCGCATTGCCATTAAATAGGGAAAGGAGGCCAGACCATGAACATGAATGAAAGCACCCAAGTCGCCAAGGCCGCGGAAGCCGCACGCAACGAGGCGGCCATGCTGCCGCCGGTGGACGTGATCGAGGATACCGGCGGCATCACGCTCTATGCCGATCTGCCGGGCGTGCCCAAGGACAAATTGAGCCTGCAGGTGGAGGCCGGCACCCTGACGATAGAGGGCGAGGTCGCCCTGGACGTGCCGCAAGGCATGGAGGCCACCCACGCGGAAGTGAGCCTGCCGCGCTACCGGCGCGTATTCACCCTGTCCAAGGAACTGGACACGCAAAAAGTGAACGCGGAGTTCAACCAAGGGCTGCTCAAGCTGCGCATTCCGAAAGCCGAGCACGCCAAGCCGCGGCGCATCGAGGTCAAGCTGACGTAGTGTCGCAAACGAAGGGGAGGTCGCCCGAGCGACCTCCCCTCCAGAACCCACCTCACCAGCGTTGCGCTGCAGCCGCGCCGGCTGCGGTCCGCGCTCTCCTGCTACAAGCCCTTGTCAGGCCGTCTGCGCCCTTTGCTTCAGGGCGGTGGCCAGTTTCATGTCGACCGTCAGAATGTGCTCGCGCAGCCAATTGCTGAGAAAGCTCGATATCGTGACTACGTTGATTTTTTCGCCCCTGTCCACCGTCGCCTTCAGATCGAGGACCTGCTTGATCAGCTTCGTGTGTTCCGACTTGTGCGATAGGGAGGCGGCATAGTTTATGCGCTGCATTTCCGCCTCCTCGCGGCCAAAATGTTCCTTGGTGTACACGATGAGATTGTTAAGCACCTTGCTCATGATGTCGTTGGCGTGCCCCTGCGCCATGGAATCGAACAGGGCATTGACCATGGTGATCAGCTTGCGGTGATCGCCGTCGATCAATGCGTTTCCGGTGATAAGGTCGTCAGTAAAGGAAAATTGCGCCACGATATTGCTCCCAGTCATGTTTCAGCAGATTTGGTCGGATGCGGCCTCGGTCCCAGCGCAGCCGTCTCGGCGTCGCTTTGCCCAGGTCGCAGATACTTGCATACTCGGCGAATGAAATTTTATCCCCCTGCTGCGGCGCCAAAACCGGGAGAACGGGGAGAAATCTCCCGCAATTCAGCGGATCAGGCAGAAGCGGCAACAGTCGCAGCCGGGGCTTGCGGGCGCGGAAGGGGCCGCGAGCGAACGCCTATTTCGTTCCGGCGAGAATTTCCCGTTTGACGTCGGTAATGTCGCGGGCGCGCGTCGCCGGAACGACGTTGCATTGCCCATGGCGCGGACAGTGCGAACTGCGGGGGCAGATAATGCGTGCAGGCTGCTTCAGCGACTCCTCGACCCAGGCGATGCTGAGAATATTGGCGACCGCGCGTATGGCCTCTGCCGCGGCGCGACCTATCTTCGCCTGGCCGCCTTTGTTGAAGCAGTCTTCGCCGATGCTATCCACGATCCCGGCGCCGTCGGCCCCGTTCGAGGCGAGCGCCGGCGCCAGGTCGATACCCACCGACAGCACATGGGGCGTCCCTGCCATGTCGCGGGTGCGCAGCGTATGACAGCAATAGAGCAGCCAGCGCTCGTTATCCCTGATCACGGAAATCTGCGAAGTCGAGTCGTTCTGGCCGTTGCCGACCATGCGGAACACGGCCCAATGCGGGCAAGGGTCGGTCGCCTGCGTCATGTTGCCCCAGGGCAGCGGGATGCCGTTGCCCCGATACACGGCGCGCAGATGCCCCGGCGCGCTCGCGTCGAAAAAGTGCCAATACGGATAAGGCGACACCTTGGTCATGCGCCGCATGATTACCGCCGGCGTCAGTTCGAGCGCCTTTCTCGCCTCGATCCGGTAGCGCTCCCTGATGAGGAAGCGGCGAAACGGCACTTTCGGGCATAGCAGAGCGCCGGCGAAGAAACTGCATTCGAAGTCCCGCCAGGCGAGCAGAATATCCCTTGCCTCGATGCCGGCATGAAAGGCCGAGCCGCTGTCTGGGCTTTCACCCATTTCGCCCCCCGTTGCGTGCGCCGATTTCAGGCCGTCTCCGCCGTGCAGCACTTTGTGCCCGATGTGGGACGCCAGATCGAACTTCAGACGCGCCGCATCCGACTGCAGCGCCTTGTTCAGATAAACGGTGCCGGGCGCATCGAAAAACGACCGGACCACGCTGCGCACGCCGTGGTCGTTGTCCCGCGCCAGCAGGGGCTTGCGCTCGAACCAGCGGATCTCCAGGCCGTGGCGCTTGCATAGCGCCATCATATCGTCGACTTTGAGCGGGAACGCCCGCTTGCCCACCTTTTCGGCGGCGCGCTCCAGGTCGGGAAATTCGTTGCGCGACGTCTCCTGGTGCGCGCGGATCAGCAGGTGCGCGAACTGGCGCCCGGTGGTCCCGGTCTGCGACAAGAGCTCCGGGATGGCGGCCTGCAGCAGGTTCTTCGAGAAGAGAAACGAAGGCTCGAACGGAATCGCTGCCGCCCCGCCGGCCGCCTTTTCGCGGCTGGCGGGGGCGAACTCCGCATTCTGGTCGAGAAACCACGCCGGCTTGCGCTGGAACACGCCCGCGATCAGGGCGAGCACGTCCTGCGACGGACTGCGGCGCCCGCTTTCTATCATGCTGAGGTAGGACACCGACGGCGCCGACTGCGGATCGATCTGGGCGCAGCGCGCGGACAGATCGTCGAGCGTGATCCGGTGCTCCTTGCGCAGGGCGCGCAGCTTGGTCCCGAGGAAGTGCTTGTTCCTGTTAATCCGTTCCATCGCCAGCCCCCTGGTAAAGATGCGCTTGTGAAGTTCAGCAAGCTTAGCTTTGTGAAGTTAACACTGTCAACTTTTAATCTGTGGATTTCACACTTTTTCTGGCTTAACGTGCACTCACCCCTTCCACACCTAAGGAGAATGTCGATGACCAAGAACCAGATCAATCACGCCGCCGCGATCGAGGCGATCGAGGACGACTGGAAAGAGAACCCGCGCTGGCGCGACGTCAAGCGCGGCTACACGGCCGAAGACGTGTTCCGCCTGCGCGGATCGCTGCACATCGAACACACCCTGGCCCACCGCGGCGCCGACAAGCTCTGGCGCCTGCTGACGACGACACCCTTCCTCAATACGCTGGGCGCCCTCACCGGCAACCAGGCGATGCAGCAGGTGAAAGCGGGATTGAAGGCCATCTACCTTTCGGGCTGGCAGGTTGCGGCCGACGGCAACGACTCCTGCCAGATGTATCCGGACCAGTCGCTGTATTCGGTATCGAGCGTGCCCAGCGTGGTGCGCCGGATCAACAATGCGCTCATGCGCGCAGACCAGCTTCATCACGCCGAGGGCGACGATACTGTGGACTGGTTCGCGCCTATCGTGGCCGATGCGGAGTCCGGCTTCGGCGGCGTGCTGAACGCGCACGAGCTGATGAAGGCGATGATCGAGGCCGGCGCGGCGGGCGTGCACTTCGAGGACCAGCTGGCATCGGTGAAAAAATGCGGCCACATGGGCGGAAAAGTGCTGGTGCCGACGCAGGAAGCGGTGCAGAAGCTTTGCGCCGCGCGGCTCGCCGCGGACGTCATGGGCGTGCCCACCGTGCTGCTTGCGCGCACGGACTCGGAAGCCGCGACGCTCGTCACCAGCGACGTCGATGAAAACGACAAGCCGTTCATCACCGGCGAGCGCACTGCGGAAGGCTATTACCGCGTGCGCGCGGGCTTCGACCAGGCGGTTTCGCGCGGACTCGCTTATGCGCCCTACGCCGACCTGATCTGGTGCGAAACCGGGAAGCCCGACCTGGTCTTCGCCAAGAAATACGCCGAAGCGATCCGCAAGGTCCATCCGAACAAGATGCTCGCCTACAACTGCTCGCCGTCCTTCAACTGGCGCAAGAACCTCGACAACGCGACGATCGCGAAATTCCAGCGCGAGCTCGGCGCAATGGGCTACAAGTTCCAGTTCATCACGCTTGCGGGTTTTCACGCGCTCAACTACGGCATGTACGAGCTGGCGTCGGGCTATGCGCAGGAACAGATGAGCGCGTATGTGCGCCTGCAGGATGCCGAGTTTGCCGCCGAGAAGCGCGGCTACACGGCAACGCGGCACCAGCGCGAGGTCGGCACCGGCTATTTCGACGCGGTGACGCAGGTCGTCCAGGGCAAACAGTCTTCGACCACGGCCTTGTCGGGCTCGACCGAGGAAGAGCAGTTCCACGATGCGCCGGTCAAGATTGCTGCTGTCGGCTAAATGGTAGTTCGCAACAACACGAGGGGATAACCCGCCAGGGAGGGGGACTTCTTAGGGGCGCCTCTCCTCGTGCTCTCCTGTATCAGCCCGTAACAAATGACTTTTGTTACGGGCTTTTTTTATCTGTCACGAAACGAGGGGATATCCCCTGCGGGGACTTCCTTCGGGGCGTCTCCCCTCGTGCTCCCCGAAGTCAGCCCGTAACAGGTGACTTTTGTTACGGATTCTTAGTACCTGCGCGTCCAATCAGGCCCTCCTGCCGCATCCAATCCAGGGTATCGGCCAGCAGCGTATCCAGCGGCGTTTCAACGTAGTCCAGCTCGCGCCTGGCCTTGGCCGAATCCACACGCAGTTCGTGGCAGGTCAGCACGGCGGACTCGGGCGTCACCTCGGGTTCCTTGCCGCTAATTCGCGACCATGCGTCGAGCAGGCGGGCGTAAGTCATCAGCGCCCAGGCCGGCGTCGCGCCGCGCGGCGTGCGTTTGCCCAATGCAGCGCCGACGCGGTGGACGAAGTCGACAAAACTCGCCTGCTCGCCGCCGACCATGTAAGCCTGGCCGAAACGCTGTCTTTGCCAGGCGCGCACCTGGGCGCGTGCGATCTCGCGCACATCGGCAAAGGTTCCGATGCCCGGCGGTATGCCCGGCAGTTTCTCGCGGTCCACCAGCATGATGAGCCGCGCCCAATTTTGCCGATCGCCCGGACCGAGGATATGCGACGGGTTGAACACGATCCAGGGCAAACTGCTGCGTCGCACCGCTTGTTCGCCCAGATATTTGCTGCGCTCGTAGTTGATCCAGCTCTCGCCCCCGCGCTGCGGCGTCGATTCGTCGATAACGCCGTGCACCAAGTGGGAGTAGGCCGAAACCGAGGAGGTGTGCACGAAGGCCTGGACTCCCGCCGACTCGGCCGCCCGCAACAGGTTTTCGGTGCCCTGGACGTTGGCGGCGGTTTGCGCAGCCGCGTGCGGCCGCCACATGCTGGTATCGGCTGCCGCGTGGAACACGGCATGGCAACCGGCCAACGCAGCCTGCAAAGCCGCGAGATCCCCCAATTCAGCTCGAACCGGAATGCCGCCCAAAGCGGAGATGGCTGCATCCGACTCGGGACGCCGCGAAAGCGCCTTCACCTCGCAGCCTGCCGCGCGCAATTCGCGCAGCAAATGCCCGCCCAGAAATCCGCTGGCGCCGGTCAGGAACACCGTGCTCATACCTTTGCCTTACTACCCTGTTGCAGCGACGATCAGGCAGCTCTCCTGGCGTCGCAAACCACCGCTTCTCTCGAGTTCGGCCACCGCTCGATACAGAGCCTCGTGGGTGACGCCTAGCTCCGCGGCCATCGACTTCAAACCGCTGCCCATCGGCAAGCTGCCTTTCTGGCCCTCGGTCTCTATCAGGTGGAGCAGGCGCTCCTTGACGCCTTTGAGGGAGAGCCGCTCGCATTGCGCGCGCAGCCGCTTCACCTCCCGATTCAGCATTGCAATCCAGCGGCGCGCGAATTCGGAATCGGCAGCCAGCGCCTGCTTGACCGCCTCAATGGGGATCGCAATCACCTCGCCGGACGAAGTCACGACCGCGTCGCAATGGTAACGTGGCGACTCCAGGCTGGCCTCGCCGACAAAACCGCGTCGCGCTCTATGCAGCACCACGCTTTCGCCCTGTCGGCCCAGACGTTGCAGCACGACCTCGCCGCGGGTCACGAACAGCATGCGGGTCGGCTTTTTCCCCTGCTGAAACAGCACATCGCCGCGGATGCAGGGTGAGGGCGCGCATAGCGCCTGCAATTCATACGGCAGAAGCTCGCGCAACGGCTGCGGCAGGCGGTTGTCAGCGGCATCTTTCATATGATCTCGATCATACAGGAAGGCCGCGCACGCCACTACAATTGCAGCGCTAAATCAACCGCGCGGGGTTAACTTATGAGCAGGGTCCTGCAGTTCGGCGAGCAGATGCCGGAGTACGCCATTCCTGTGCTGAACGAGCGCGAAGCACGCGCAGGCGCCGGCATTCTGTTCCTTGTCGCCATCGTAGCATTCATGAATGCGTGGTTCTATGGCGATTTTGCGCCCACGAAGCTGGTCGTGGTCGGCTTCTTCATCGACTTTCTGATACGCGTGTTCGTCAATCCAAAATACGCACCCAGCCTGGTGCTCGGGCGCATCGCCGTGAGCAGGCAACAGCCGGAATACGTCGGAGCCCCGCAAAAGCGCTTTGCCTGGCTCATCGGCTTCGTGCTCGCCGCCTGCATGATCTATCTGGTGGTGTTCCACAACGTGCGCGGCCCCGCCAACCTGCTCATCTGCGCCCTGTGCCTGCTGCTGCTGTTTTTCGAGAGCGCTTTCGGCATCTGCATCGGCTGTGCCATCTACAATTGGTTCAACAAGGAAAAGGCGCAACTCTGCCCCGGCGGCGTTTGCGCGCCCGCAGAAAAAAGCGAGTTCCAAATGGTCGGGCTGTCCCAGATCGCGGTCGTCGCGGTCTTCTTCGGCGCTATTTACGGGCTTTCTGGCGTCATCGCGGGCAAGCCGAATACGGCCCTGCAAGTGGCGTCGATTCCGCCGACCGTCGAAAGCGAAGCCGCGCGCAAGGCCGAAGAACTGCGCTGCAAGGTTCCCGATTTCGCGATCGCGCTGGGGCATGCGGAAAAATGGAAATTGCACAACAACTGCAAGTAGAAGTCCGGCCCGGCGCGTACGGCGACAATCCGCTGTCGCCCCTCCCCCTCCCCCGCCGCCGGCGCATTGACGGGGAGATTTGTAGCGCGGCGTAACAAGCGCGGCGTTTGGACCCGGCAGCGTACAAAACTTCAATGCCGCGCTTACATTTGTGTGCTCCAATGCAAACCGATGCGCCAAGCCATCCCGCGGCTCGGCCCCGGCGCTTGCGTGGCGATCGGCCTTGGGCCGCCTGCTTGACGCAGATCACAATGTGCCGCGACCCGGCCGGTATGGTCGATGCATTCAGCGGAATTTCGCAATATAGGCGGACGTCATGCAACTGATACGTGCCGAAAAACTCGTCAAAACCTATCGCGCCGGCGAAGTCGACGTGCCGGCGGTCAAAGGCGTCGATTTCAGCATAGACGCGAAATCATTTGTCGCCTTCGTCGGCCCTTCGGGCAGCGGCAAGAGCACGCTGCTCAACATGATCGGCTGTCTGGATCATCCGACCAGCGGAAGACTGAGCGTGCTCGATACCGACGTCGGTGGACTCAACCGGCGCGCGGCAGCCGAGTTTCGCGGGCTGCACATCGGCTTCGTATTTCAGGAATTCAACCTGATACCGGTGCTTACCGTGTACGAGAACATCGAGTATCCGCTCATCATGGTGCAGGACTGGCCGGCGCAAAAGCGGCGCAAGCAAATCATGCGGCTGCTCGAATCGGTCGATATGCTGGAGCAGGCACACAAACGGCCGGACCAGATATCCGGGGGGCAGAAACAGCGCGTGGCGGTAGCGCGAGCGCTGGCGACCGACCCGCAACTGGTGCTGGCCGACGAGCCCACCGCTAACCTCGACCATGACACGGCCTACCGGATCATCGAATTGATGAAGAGAATGCGCGACGAACTCGGCACGACCTTCGTATTTTCCACCCACGATCCCAAGATCATGGGCGAAGCCGAGATTATTTTCACCCTGGACGACGGCAGGCTGCATTCATCCCCGGGGAAGGCGGAGGTCGTCCATGCTTAACGTATTGAAAATCGCGCTCAGAAACCTCGCCCGCTTCGGCCGGCGCACGCTGTTGACCTCCACGCTCATCACGCTGGGGATCGTCAGCGTCCTGCTGTTCGTCGCCATTGCCGGATCGTTCAAGGCAATGATGATAGGCCAGTTCACCGACGCCGTACTCGGCCACATCGAGGTTCACCGCAAGGGCTACGTCGCCTCAATCGACACCCTGCCGCTTAATCTCAACATGCAGCCCGCGATGGTCGCGCGGGTGGAACAGGCGCTAGCCAAGCTGGAAGCGGTGGAGGCCTACTCGACCCGCGTCAAGCTTGGCGCCATGTTCAGCAACTTCACCGAGACCACCAGCATACGCGTCAACGGCGTCGATCCCGGGAAGGAGGTCGCCACGACTCCGTTGCTGCCCGGCCGCATCGTCGAAGGCAGCAAGCAAGGTCCGGTGCTCAAGCGCGGGGAAATTCTGATACCGCTGTTGCTCGCCCGCGGCATGAAAGTCAAAGTGGGCGACACCATCGTCCTGGTCGCAACCAACCGGGACGGTTCGGTCAACGGCAAGACTTTCACGGTCAGGGCAGTACTTGAGAGCGTGTCGGGTCCAAGCGGTCGCGACGGCTATATACACATCGAGGATGCGCGCGATCTGCTGCGCATGAAGGATGCGGAAGTCAGCGAAATCGCGATTCGGTTGAAGGACCCGGCGCAATTGGACCGCGTATACGCGCAATTGTCGAAAACGCTGACAGGCTTCGCGGGCAAGAGCGGAAACGCCGCCATGGCCGGCAAGGGTGGGGGAGCCGGACTTGAGGTGCACACCTGGGCGGACCTGTCGCCGTTTGCGAGCATCGCGCGAATGATCGACTTGCTCACGCTGTTCATAAAGATCATGCTGGTGTCCATCGTGCTGGTCAGCATCATGAACGTCATGGTCATGGCGGTCTATGAGCGCATCCGCGAGATCGGCACGATCTCCGCAATCGGCACACCGCCGCGCAAAATCCTGTCCCTGTTCCTTGCCGAAGGCTTGCTGCTCGGCGCGGGCGGGACCGCGCTCGGAACCGTAATCGCGCTCGCGCTGATCTACGCGCTCAACGTCTGGAAAATCACATTCGATTTCGGCCAGCAGCACGGGCTGGTGCTCACTCCCACAATCCGCGCGGCAGACGTGGCGATCATTGCGGTCATGGTGGTGATCGTCGCGCTGCTCGCGAGCCTGCAGCCGGCGTGGAAAGCTTCGCGCATGGACCCGGTCACCGCGCTCGGCCACGTTTGAAATCTCAGGATACCGCACATGAAAAAGCTGCTATGCCTTGGTTTGTTCCTGATTGCGCTGCCGGCGGCGGCGGCGATGGACGCGGCGCAGATCCTGCAAAAAGTGGACCGCAATCTCGAGCCTGAATCCTACGAGACCTACCGCAAGCTGATCGACATCCAGCCCGACGGCAGCCGCAAAGAGTACGTGCTGTACACGCTGAAAAAGGGACGCGACAAGGTGCTCGCGTTGTTTCTGTCCCCGCCCAGCGACAAGGGGAGGGCGACGCTACGCATCGGCGACAACATGTGGCTGTATCTCCCCGACGTGGGCCGGCCGATCCGCATCACCAGCCTGCAGTCGGTGACCGGCAGCGTGTTCAACAATGCCGACATCCTGCGCATCGACTACACCTCGGAATACGATGCGGAGTCGGTCGAGGAGCAAAAGGACGTCTATTTGCTGTCGCTCAAGGCGAAGACCGGGGAAGTCGCCTACGACCGGCTCAAGATGTGGGTCGACAAGCGCGCGTTATTGCCGGTCACCATCGAAGCGTATGCTTCCAGCGGCCTGCTGCTGAAGACGCTGCACTTCAAGGACGTCAAGGATTTCGGCGGCGGCATCAAGCGTCCCGCGACACTGGAGACCGACAGCCCGCTCTACAAAGGCTACAAATCGGTCATGCTCTGGTCGGCCCTCAAGAAGGGCAGCTTTCCCGACGAAGTCTTCACGCTCAATTACCTCCCGCGGGTGCAAGAGCTACGCAAATGAGCCTAGGAGCAGGGGCCCCGCGGGGCGGGGACGCGACCCGGGCGAGTGCGGCGGGCCGCCGACGGCGCGGTCTATGCATCGCGCTCTACGCACGGAGGCGGCGCAAATGAGCAGACCGCCGGGATCGCGCGTGCGATGTTCGCTGCTCTTGCTAATGTTGGCCGCCCACGCCGCGGCGGCAGAAGAATACAGCTTCGACGCATCCGCGTTCGAGAAAAAGCCGTTTGAACTCGGCGGTTATCTGCAACTCAAGCAGGAAGATTTCGCCCTCAATCGCAGCGGCGCTTTCTACAAACTCGGGAATCTCAATCGGCCGCAACGGGACACGCTGGATCGCAGCACCGCGACGCTGGAACTGATCGGCAAGCTGCGCCCGGGCGTCGGCACCTTCGACTTTCACACCCATTCGGACCTGCAGCGCGACCAGTTGGCGCACGATCACAGCAATGTATTGTATGAAGGCGCCTACTCGATCAGGCCCGATCCGGGTGTCACCCTGGAAGCCGGCAAGCGGACCCTGCGCTGGGGCAAGGGATACGCCTGGAACCCGATCGGTTTCGTGGAGCGCGCCAAAGACCCGAATGACCCCGAGCTGTCGCGCGAAGGCCTGGTGATGGCGAACAGCGACTTGATCATCAATCGGGAGGGGCCGCTGCAGACCATTGCCTTCACGCCGGTGCTGTTGCCGGTACAAAGCGATATCAACCGCGATTTCGGCGCGGCCGGGCATTTGAACCCCGCGGGCAAGCTCTATCTGCTCTACTACGATACCGACCTAGACTTCGCCTGGCAGGGCAAGGGCAGCCGCCCGGGCCGGTTCGGCATGGACTTCTCGCGCAACGTCGGGTCGAATTTCGAGATTCATGGCGAATGGGCGCGGATCCAGCAGCTCGCGCGGCCCGTTACGGACAGCGCCGGCCGCATCGCGACCCGGACCGAAAACGCGACCAGCTATCTGCTCGGATTGCGCTATCTCACGCAGACGGACACGACGTATATCGCGGAATATTATCGCAACGGCACGGGCTACTCGGAGCAGGAAGCCCGGGAGTACTATCAGCTCGTCGACACGGCATTCGCGCAGTTGCAGCAAACCGGCAGCAGCATGCTGCTGCCGAAAGCGCTCTCCTTGAGCCAGGGCGCGTATGGCCGGCCGAATGCCGGCATGGATTACCTTTACTTCCGCGCGCAGCAAAAGGACGCCCTGGGCGTCGTCTACTTCCAGCCTTCGATCACCGTGATGATGAACTGGCAGGACCGCAGCTATCAGCTCACCCCCGAGCTGCTGTATACGGGGGTGAAGAACCTGGACCTGCGCCTGCGGCTTTTCCTGCTGCAAGGCGCCAGCCTGACCGACTTCGGCGAAAAGCAGAATTCGCGCAAGCTCGAGTTCTACGCCAGATATTACTTTTAAGCGGAGAACTCAGCTTGCAGCCCGGCTCACCCAGGCCGGAATGCGCACGCCGTCGATGCCGCCGTGACCCGCTTTGGCGGCATGATCGAAAGCCTCGAGCACGCGCGCCGCGGTGGGTAGTTCCACGCCCAGGCCCTGCGCTTCTTCCAGCATGGTGCGCAGGTCCTTGCGCATCGCATCCAGATCGAAGGCGGCGGGACCCGTGTCTTCGCCCGCGAGCGCTTTCGCCACCGCCGCGCCGCGGTTCTTCAGCACCACGGCCGCGCCCGAAGTGTCGGCAAATATCTCGACCAGCCGCGCCGGGTCCAGGCCCAGCGGCTTGGCGAGCGAGACCGCCTCGCCTAACGCCTGCCAGAACACGATCAGGGGCAGGTTGATCGCGAGTTTCATCGCCGCGCCCGCGCCCACCGGCCCCACATGCTCGATGCGGCGGCACATCTGCTCCAGCAGCGGCTTCGCCCGTTCGAGCGCAGCGGCGTCGGCGCCGACCAGGCCGAGGAGCTTCCCCTCCTTCGCCGGACCCACGGTGCCGCCGACCGGACATTCCACCAGCTGCGCGTGCTTTTTCGCCACCCATTCGCCCAGCGCGCGCTCGGTCTCGGGCCGCACCGTGCTCATCTCGATGAACAGCTTGCCCTTGACCTCCCCGGAGAGCAGCGCGTGCTCGCCGTAGTACACCGCATCGATCGCCGCCGCATTGGTGAGGATGGTGATGATCACATCCACCTTCGTTGCGAGTTCGGCCGGCGTGGCTGCGGCAGTCGCGCCGGCGGCTACCGCAGTCTTGGTCTTCTCCGGCGTGCGGTTCCATACCGTAACTTTATGACCGAGGCCGATGAGCCTGGCGGCGATGGCGCTGCCCATGCGCCCGGTACCGGCGATGCCTATGTTCATGTTGCTTCCTCCGCTGCTGATGGTGAAACGGGATTCTATGCCAACTGCGCCGGCGCTTGCGCCGTCGAAAATTCGTGGCATGATAGTGCGCATGTTCAGGCCGCTGGCCATTAGCGCGCCTGATCGCCCGATCAACCTCACAGGAAAGGGCAACAGCATGAACGCAAAGAACGACCGCGCCAGCTGGCTCAAAGGCCCCGGCGCAAACTGCTCCAATCCCCCGCAAACCCAAGCGCATCCCCGTCGCTTTGTCCTGCTCGGCGCCCCCGGTGTCGGCAAGGGCACCCAGGCCGAGCTACTGAGCCAGCGTCTGGGTCCTTGCCAGCTTTCCACCGGCGACGTATTTCGCGCGGCGAAATCGACTCCAGAATGCGAGCGCAGCCCGGCGCTCAACCTCGCTCTGAACGCCATGAGCAAGGGCGAACTCGTCACAGACGAGACCGTGCTGGCCATGGTCAAGGAGCGCACCGCCTGCCTGAGCTGTGGCGGCGGCTTCCTTCTGGACGGTTTTCCGCGCACTGTGGCGCAGGCCGAGGCATTGACCAAACTGCTGGCGCAGGAGAATGTCCAGCTCGATGCCGTCTTGAGCTACGAGTTGCCGCTCGAAACCATAGTCGCGCGCCTGAGCGGGCGCCGCACTTGCGAAAAATGCAAGGCCGTCTACCACGTCCAGACCAAACCGCCGAAGGCCGAAGGCGTGTGCGACGCCTGCGGCGGCAAACTTATTCAGCGCGAGGACGACCGCCCCGAATCGGTGAAGGTGCGCATGGCCGCCTACGAATCCAGCACCGCGCCGCTTGCCGATTACTACCGCAAACAGAATCTGCTCGTTGCCATCCCCGCGGAAGGCTCTCCCGAAGCGATCTACCAGCGCACCGAGAAATTGCTGGAGGCGCGGGCCTGAGTTGCACGACTCTGCAATACAAAAGGCGACAGCATTTATCACCGCGTTTAATCGTTCGATAATTATTTCTTCGCGGAAATTGGCCTAGCAGCGCTTGACTTCATTGTCCAAGGCGCGCAACGTGAAGTCGCTCCCAGATAAAACAACAACAGCAATAGGCGTCGAGCCGCGAAGCGCGCTCGATTCTCATCCGGAGCAGCACGATGCGAGGCATTCGCCAGCAGGCGCTTTGAAGGGGGCCGCGATGAACAGATTTCTCCATCGATCCAATTTCGGCATCGACATCGCAATCGTCTCCTGCATCACCATCGCGGCGCACGCGTAGTCGCCGCAAAAAACCGCTGGCGGTATTTCGCTTGGTTCGTTTCGTAAAGGAGGATCCGAAATGTTCGAGGCAACGCAACAGACACGCTCCGAAGTGGTTAACTGTGAAGTGTGCTTCAAGGAACTGCCAAAATCCGAAGCGCAATGCGTGAAGGCGCGCGTTTACGTGGCACACGTCTGCGGACCGGAATGCTACGACGAGTGGGAAGAAGAAGAGATGCGGGAAAGAACCCAGGAGGCAGGAGAGCCGTAAGTTCTGCCGGGGAAGCTCAGACCGGCCCGGAGACTGAATCGGCGCTTCCCGGCGGCTGATGCGCGGGTCTCAGTCGAGCGATGCGCCGCCGCGAGCGACCATGCGCTCCGCCGCCTCGGCCACCATGCGCTCGACGATGCCGGCCGCCGGCTCGATCGCGTGGATGACGCCGGCGGCTTCGCCGAACCACACGCCGGTATTTTCCGGATCGCCTTCGGCGAAAGCCTGCCGGTAGCGCGGCCCCTCCACGGCGAGGTTCTTTTCGAGAAGTTCCTCACGGCCATGCCAGCGATCGGTGAAGGCGTTGCGGCGGATGCGTGCGGTGAAGCCGCGCGGCCAAGGCAGCTGCCGCGCGATGTCGGCGACCCGCGTGCGCAAAGTGCCGTCGCCGCTCGTTTCGACGATCGCATCGTGGTGGCGTTCTTTCACTAAAGCCTCTTGCGAAGCCCACAGGCGCGTGCCCACCAGGACGCCGTCGGCGCCCAGCATCAGCGCCGCGGCCAGGCCGCGCCCGTCGGCAATGCCGCCAGCCGCAAGCAGCAGCGTATCGGGAGAATTCTGCGCGAGGAAATCCGCGACTTCCGGCACGAAGCTCAGCGTGCCGCGCAGCGCGCCATGCCCGCCGGCCTCGGCGGCTTGCGCGACGACGACATCGGCGCGCACGTCGACCGCATCGGCGACGTGATCCATGTCCTGGCACTGGCAGATCAGCGCCGCGCCGGCCGCGCGGATTTCGTCCACGAAAGGCCGCGGATCGCCGAAGGACAGCATCACCGCTGCCGGACGATGCTTCAGTACGTCGGTCAGCAGCGACGGCGATTTGCGCAGCGACCAGGTGATGAAGCCGACGCCTACCCTTGCGCCACGCGCTGCCTCGAACTGCTCGTCGAGCCAGGTGGGGTCGCCGTATCCGCCGCCGATCAATCCCAAACCGCCTGCGCGGCTCACCGCCGCCGCGAGCGCACCGCCACCGGCGAAGGCCATCGGTGCCGAAACGATCGGATGCCGCAACATCAGGGTTCGAGTGAGTCTGTTCGAAAGCGCGGTCATGATCAGTTCCTGCCGCTCAGGCGCCCAGCATCTGCACGATTTCCACCACTTCCCGGCTGCGCGTCACCTTGTCGCCCCACACGCGGTCGAATTCCACCACCAGGCTGTTGAGCGCGTCGGAGCCCTGGATCGCCTGCGCCTGCGCGATGTCGTCGAACTCGTAGTAGGCGTAGTGCACCAGCGGGTCTACCGCGCTCCAGCCGCGCCATGCCCAGCGCGCGTTGAATCCCTTGCACGCATCGGGCAGGTGTTCATTCTGATACCAGCGGTCGAACTCGTTCTTCAAGGTGCTATCCGCAACCTTGGCGCGCACGATGAAATAGGCGGTCATTTCGCTCGCTCCATTAGTTTTTCACGCAACCACGCAGGTGCCAGAGTCGGCGGACCGCCTGTCCTGACAGGCTGCAACCGACGCCAAGCGGAAGCAACCGTTACCAAAAGAGAGACAAAGGGACCGGTCGCTCAGACCTTCCACTCTCCAGCAAGCAGGCGCGGGGCGAGCGCGCGCAGTATGCGATAGCTCACGCCCCACAACTGCTGCGCCCCCACGCGGTAACAGGGCGTTCGCTGAGGCGATGCGATCGTGGCGGGCGACGAAACGTCTTCGTCGACCACTTCGGCGCTGACGACCTCGACCAGCGACACGTCCAGGATCTCCGCGACTTCGCGCTCATTACGTTGCCATTGTACCGGCTGAATGACGCGGCCGAGGAAGGGGTAGATGCGAAAGCCTGAGATCCGCGTTTCCGTCGGCGGCAGGTGGGCCAGGATCTCGATTCGGTTCTCGGGGATTCCGATTTCTTCGCGCGCTTCTCGCAATGCAGTATGCAGCATCGATTTGTCGGCCGCGTCGCGCTTGCCGCCAGGAAATGCCAGATCCCCCCCGTGGCCCCCGCTGTCGCTGCGCCGAATCAGCACCAGCCGCAGCTCCCCATCGCCCCCGCGATACACCGGCACCAAGACGCTCGATTCGACCATCACCCCCCCGCTTCGCCTTCTAGCGCCATGCTACGAGGATTATGGGCCGCTGGACGACGTGGTCAATTGACAAGGTTCGACCCTGATCGGACGAGTACGAAGCGGGAGATTTGGTCGAACGCAGCTTTCATCATGCGACCACCTGCTTTGCGTTGAGCCGCTTAACCCCAGCGACAAACCGCTCCAGAGTCTGGGACAAAATGCCGCGGGGAATCATGATCTCGATCAGCTGAAATCGTCCGCGCGTGGCGACGGCTTGGTCCAGCGCGGCTTTCAGCTGCGTACGCGTATGCACACGCACGCCGTCCCCACCCATGCCGGCGGCCATCTGCGCGAAGCCCCACTCATCGAGGTTGTTGAACTTCGACTCCGGCTGGAATGTGCGTAGCATCTCCCAGCTGGCGTTGTTGAACAGGAGCACTATCGGATCCCAGCCGTAGCGGTGGCAATTGCCGAGTTCCCAGCCGGTCATCTGAAACGCCCCGTCGCCGACCAGGATCAGTGGCCGCTGCCCGGTTTCTGCCTGCAGGCCGAGACCGGCCGGCACGCAGAAACCCATGGTCGCGTAATAGCCGGGCGCCACCAATGCCGTGTGTTCGATATCCATGGCGGTGAACAGGCAATCACCGACATCTGAAGCCATGGGCATCCGGCCGTGCGCAGCCATCAAGTCATTGACTGCCGCAGCAATGTCGTTGGGCGAAATCGCCGCCGCGTCGGCCACCAGACCACGCGGAAACGGCTGTCGATTCACCGCGAACCTATGCTCCCCGGTGGGGACGCGCTCGAGCAAGCGAGCGACCAGTGCAGCGAGGGGAATCTGCATATAAGTGTGGTAACCGACCGTCACCCGCCCGTCGAGCGCCTGTATCGTTTTTCTAAGATCGATCGCCTTCTCCGAAACGGCAAAATTGGTGTCACACACGATGACCCCGAGCAGAAACAGTCCATCGGAGGATTCGACACGCTGCGTCACTTCGGGCAAGCCGGCGACGCCCATGTAAGTCCCGACCAGCGGCGCATCGGCCTCAGCCAAAAGACCACGTCCCATGAAGCTGGTCACCACGGGCAAGCCTAGCCGGCGCGCGAGTTCCGCCACTTGTTTCTCCAGCGCGAAGCGGCGCACTTCGACCCCGGCCATCAGCACCGGCGCCTTAGCCCGCGCCAGTCGCTCGAGGATTTCATCGACGCAGGCATCCAGCGCTTCATCGTCGATCTTTTCAGGCGGCAGCGCCTCGACCGACTGGCAATCGACCGCCACCATGTCACGCGGCAATTCGATATACACCGGGCGCGAGTTGTGCCGGCAACTCGCCAATACGTGCGCGATCTCGGACGGCGCGCGCGCGGCGTCGTCGAGCCGCACCTGAGCGCAGGTAATTTCCTCGAAAATCCGCGACTGGGAATCGAGCGTCTTCGCTTGATGGTGCAGCAGCAGGCCGGAGCGCGATTCGCCGTTACCCGGTCCGCCGGAGAGCACCACCAGCGGGGATTTTTCAGCATAGGCGGAGGCAACCGCATTGACCATGTTCAGCGCCCCGGCGCCGTAGGTGACCGCTGCCACGCCGAGCGAGCAGTTGATGCGTCCGGCGGCATCGGCCGCGAAGCCGACCCCGGGCTCGTGCGACAGGGTGTGAAGCGGCAGGATGTTGGAGTCTTCGATGATGCGGAAGAAAGGCAGTGCGAAATCGCCGGGAATCCCGAAAATCCGCGTGGCACCATGCGCTTTCAGGGCATGCAGCAAGGATTCGGTGAGTTTCATGGTGGCGGCTCCAACGCGGCGGTGATGGTGAATTTATCGCGCCACCAGCGCGCAACAAAGGAACGCGGGCCGCGCGGCAAGCATAACAATTTCTCCCGCAGGAGACGCAGTATTTCAGTTCGGGTGATTCGGGTCAACGGGCCGCTATTGGCCGATACGCGCCTGCCATCGTGTCAAGCCGACTCGACCGCCGTAGGCCAGAAGATGGCCTGATGCCGGTTTAGGTGATGCCGCTTAACCAGCGACTCTGAGCGGACCACGTTACGGTCGATGCACTGCAGGCGCCGCCGGGACCGACAATCGAAATACCCTTGCCTGCGCGCTAGCCGAAGTTCGCTCGATACGGTAGCTTGTTCCGCCCGCAGGCACCTGCAGTACGACCCGCTGGCCTGGCCAAACCGTTATGTCCAGCCACTTGGGTGCATCCTTTCCCAGCGGATAGAGTCGCACCAGCGCGGTGTTTGCAGTGCGCACACCCGACCACAACAGTCCCTGGTCG
Source organism: Burkholderiales bacterium (assembly GCA_014860395.1). Lineage (GTDB taxonomy): Bacteria > Pseudomonadota > Gammaproteobacteria > Burkholderiales > SG8-39 > 2-12-FULL-64-23. The sequence goes on from JACZJU010000272.1 coordinate 25,723, forward strand.
TCAGGCCCCGGCACTTGGTAGTTCATCACCTCGCCGTGATCAAGGAGGTCGTGCCATGCGAGCATTTCGTCGTACACCGCCACCGCATCCTGCACCTCCGCCAGGCTCTCGGCCGGGTGTGAGTTGCGCAGCGGGTTGAACACTTGCATCGCCGCAGTGCCGCGCAACCACAGGTGGCGCAGGGCCTCGCGATAGGCAGTGCGGCTCATCACCGGCGTGCGACTATCGTCCACGTCACGCACCCAGCGCGCGACCCAGGGCACTGCGTGCAGGTAGGGCGCCTTGAGCGCGCGGTTCTGCGCATCCACCGAAGGCTGGCGCAGCAGGATGTGCATATAGGCGCGATCCACGCTCGCCTGGTCCGGCTCGCGCCCGGGCGGCCACACGTTCTGAAATGCGGTGTCGACGCCGTAGGCCACCGGGTTGGTGGCTGTGAACAGGGTGGCTGACAGGTCGGGCTGGTACCAGTTGTCCCAGGATTGTGCAGGGTGCTCCGGCGACGACAGCAGGTGGATCCAATTGGTGACCGAGGCCGACGGGTAGAACTCGCGGATGGGTCCGGCGACGTAGGCGGACATGAGCTGTATCCACAGTTGGCGGCGATAGGCATAGAAGGCCTCCGGGCTCGCCAGCGCCGCAGGCGGTACCTTGGCGCGGGCCTTCGGCGCGGCGAGCAGCGCGTCGTAGTCCAGTATGGCCGGATGGCCCTCGTAGTCGAGCCAGGCGGCGTCCAGGGTGACCCCGGCGGCTTGATAGGCGCGCAATACGTCGCGGAGTTGGTCGGCCGCCTTTGCCCACAGGTCCAGGCGCAGCGGGTCGGGCTCGCGCCGCCACCGGTCGGGGATCTCGGCACCAGGGGGTAAATCCAGCGCCCAGAGTTTGGCGTCGCCAGCCTGGTCATAGGGCCAAGCGCCCCCCTTTCCCTCGAGGGCGATCACCGGCAGGCCCAGGCGCTGCAGACGCTGCGCGCGGGGAATATCCTCGGTGACCAGGCGCACTGTCGGGACGATGCCCCGCGCCGCATACGCCTTGAGGTCAGCGTCGCTGACACCCTTCCATTGTGGGCCGTGCCATAACACCAGTGGCCAGCGCCCGCCGCGCTCGTGCCGGAGCGGCGGCACGCAGTCGAGCAGCCAACGGTTCCACGGGATATCCTGCGCCCGCGCAGGCGGTGCCGGATACAAACCGTCGCTGGCCACCGGGCAAGCCGACGCGGCTGGCGCGACCTGACCTGCCGAGGCGGCGCCCCAGGGCATTAGGGCGGCGAGCAGCAAACCGAAACAGGGGAGCGCAAGCTTCATTGGGGTGTCCACCATTCGTGGGTAAGGTCACAACGACTTCCCGCGTATTTTCCGCTCATCTTGCACACAATCTCAAATGCTGGCGTTCGAAGCTCGTTCTGTCGCGCCGCCATACGGTAACACCACGCGCAAAAGGAAACGCACAAGGAAACTATAACCCCGCCCGCGACAAGGGCAATCCCTTGCATGCCCGCGCGCGTCCCACTATAGTGCGCCGATGGCACACGACCACGATCACGAAGAGCACTCCGAGCTGTCCGAAACCCAGCTGCGCGTGCGCGCTCTCGAGACGGTCCTCACCGAAAAGGGCTACGTCGATCCGGCCGCACTCGACCTGCTGATCGAGACCTACGAAACCAAGGTCGGTCCGCGCAACGGCGCGCGCGTGGTGGCGAAGGCCTGGGCCGACCCGGCGTATCGCGCCTGGCTGCTCAAGGACGCGAACTCGGCGGTCGGCTCGGTCGGCTACGCCGGCCGCCAGGGCGAGCACATGGTGGTCGTCGAGAACACGCCGCAGCGCCACAACATGGTGGTGTGCACGCTGTGCTCCTGCTATCCCTGGCCGGTGCTCGGCCTGCCGCCGGTCTGGTACAAGTCCGCGCCCTATCGTTCGCGCGCGGTCGCCGATCCGCGCGGCGTGCTGCGCGATTTCGGCGTCGAGCTGCCGGCGGACACCGAAATCCGCGTCTGGGATTCGACCTCCGAGATTCGCTACCTCGTGCTGCCGATGCGCCCCGAGGGCAGCGAAGGCTGGAGCGAAGAGCGGCTCGCCGACCTCGTCACGCGCAACAGCATGATCGGCACGGGCCTGGCGAAGCGGCCGCAGGAACTCGCATGACCGAGGGCGTGCACGACATGGGCGGCGCGCGCGGCTTCGGCCGCGTCACCGAGGAGCCGGACGAACCGCCGTTTCACGCCGCATGGGAGCGGCGCGCGTTCGCGCTCACGCTCGCGATGGGCACGCCCGGCGGCTGGAACATCGACATGTCGCGCGCGGCGCGCGAAGACCGGCCGCCCGAGGATTATCTTGCGAAGAGCTATTACGAGATCTGGCTCGCCGGCCTCGAAAAGCTCATGACCGAACGCGGCCTCGTCTCGAGCGACGAGATCGAGGCCGGCCGCATGCTGCACCCGCCGCCGCCGATCGCGGCGCGGCTCTCGCCTGAAGACGTCGCCCAAGTGCTCTACCGCGGCGCGCCGACCGGACGCGAACCCAAGGGCACGGCGCGCTTCGCGGCGGGCGACCGCGTGCGCGCGCGCAACATTAGCCCGCCTACGCATACGCGCCTGCCGCGCTACGTGCGCGGCCATGTCGGCGTGGTCGAGCACGTGCACGGCTGCCACGTCTTCCCCGACAGCAACGCGCTCGGCGCGGGCGAGAATCCGCAGTGGCTCTACACCGTATGCTTCGACGGCCGCGAACTCTGGGGCGCGGGCGCCGATCCGGGCGTGAAAGTTTCGGTCGACGCCTGGGAGTCTTACCTGGAACCCGCCTGATGACGCCCGATCTGCAGGTCGTGCCCGGCATCCCGCGCGACGAAGCGGGCCCGGTGTTCCGCGGCCCATGTCGCGCGGATGCAGGCCGATCGAGGGCTCGTCCAGCACGAACAGGGTG
>JACZJU010000273.1 GCA_014860395.1 Burkholderiales bacterium
GCCCACCACCGCATTGTCGTTGACGACGGCGCCCATGCCGATCAATGCATTGCGGCAGACGCGCGCGCTGTGAATGATGGCGCCATGGCCGATGTGTCCGTCCTGCTCGATCACCGTGTCCGACTCGGGAAAACCGTGCAGAACGCAGCAATCCTGGATGTTCGCGCCGGCTTCGATCACCAACCGGCCGAAGTCGCCACGCAGGCTGGCCGAGGGCCCGATGTACACGCCGGCGCCCACGTGCACGTCGCCGATCAGCACCGCGCTCGGATGCACATATGCATCGGGGTGCACGACGGGTGTGAGGCCGTCGATGGAATAGACCTTGACCATGAGGGAGGATGCGCCCGCGGAAAACGGTCATTTTACTGCTGTTGGTGTATGCTCTGAAACCTCAATTTTGACCTACGCCATGCACAAGAACGCGCAACAACTGGCTGAAGCCGCTGCCGCAGCGATGCATGCGCGCGACCGCACCTCGCTTGCGCTGGGCATGAAGCTGCTCAGCGTGGGCCCGGGTTCGGCAAGCATGCAGATGGCGGTGCGCGCGGACATGGCGAACGTGCACAACACCTGCCATGGCGGGCTGATTTTCACGCTCGCCGATTCGACCTTCGCCTATGCCTGCAACAGCCACAACAAGAACGCGGTGGCGGTCACCTGCGTCATCGAATACATGCGCCCGGCCCACGTCGGCGACCTGCTGACGGCGAGCGGAAGCGAACAGGGGCTGGAGGGCCGCAACGGCGTCTACGACATCCGCGTCGAGAACCAGAAGGGCGAGCTGATCGCGCTGTTTCGCGGCAAGTCGACCCAGATCAAGGGCGAAGTGACCGATCTCGACAAGTGATCGCGTCGACCCGCCGCCAACGCCGACTTACTCGCCCTCCATTTCCCCGCGCAGCCGCTTCGTCATGACGCGCGCGTAATAGCGCGGCGCGAGCCGGCTCAACCACCAGGCGAGTTTCGCCGTGCGCCCCGGCAACAGCAACTGGCGGCCCTTGCGCGCGGCGTGCACGATCGCCGCGGCAACGTCTGCCGCCTGCGCGCGTTCACCGACCACCTGCTGCGCATGCCGCACCGGCCGGCCGTCGCCACCCAGCGCGTTCTTGTCGATGCCGGTGGCGATAAAGGACGGGCAGACGATGAGCACCCCGACTCCATCGGGCGCGAGTTCGGTGCGCAGGCTCTCGAAAAAACCATGCAGCGCATGCTTCGCCGCGGCGTAGCCGGTGCGCGCGATGAGCGGCGCGAAGCCGGCGACACTGGAAATGACGATGACGAGTCCGCGCGATTGCAGCAGCGCGTGCAGCGCCGCGCGCGTGCAGTGGACCGCGCCGAAGAAATTCACTTCCATCACGCGCCGCGTCACGGCCGGGTCGGTGCGTCGAAATGCGCTGCGATGGCTGATGCCGGCGTTGTTGACGAGCACATCGATGCGGCCCCAGCACGCGATTACCGCGGCGAGCGCGCGTTCGCATTCCGCCGCATCGCTTACGTCGCAGGCCAGGCCCAGCGCCTGCCGCCCTTGGCCCAGGAGTTCGGCGGCCACGGCCTCGGCGCCGGCCGCATCGCGGTCCAGTGCGCCAATATGCGCGCCGGCCGCGGCGAAGGCGTGCGCCAGTGCCCGCCCCAGCCCGCTGCCGGCGCCGGTGATCACCACCACCTTGCCGGCAAAGTCGCGCCGGGTCACGCCTCACCCCGGCGCGGCCGCGCCGCGAGGTAGAACTCGAAGACCTCGGCCGAGGACTTCTTCGGCACGTAGCCGAAGACCTCCTTCAGCCTGCGGTTGGACAGCACCGGACGATAGCGCAGGAAATTCACCTGCTCCGGCCCGTACTGCGTCAGCCCCGGGGGTTTGAGCACGGCGAGCGCCGATCGCAGCAGCCAGGCCGGCAGCACCACGCAGCGCTTGCCCAGGCGCGCGGCGATTTCGCGCACGCCCAGTGCGCCGTCGCCGGCGACGTTGAAGACGCCGGTCCGATCCGAGTACACCGCTTCGCCCATGCAGCCGACCACGTCCTGATCCCAGATGAACACGAACGGACTGTCCGAGCCGCGGATCGCGATCAACCGCGGCTTGTCGAAGAGATCGGTGATTTGATTGCGCACCGTCTCGCCGAGGATGGTGCCGATGCGAAACACCACCTGCTGCAACTGCGGCTGGCGCTCGCGGTAATCGGCGAGCATATCCTCGACCAGGCGCTTGTGCCAAGAATAGGCGAACTCCAGGTTGCCGCGCAGCGGCGCATCTTCGCTGATCCAGGCGGGGTTGTCGGCGTGATAGCCATAGGCCGCCCCGCTGGAGGAGACGACGATTTTGCGCACGCCCGCAGCGACGCAGGCCTTGAGCAGATTCTCCGTTCCGAGCACGTCGACCGAATACTCGAATTCGCGGTCGCTTTTTTTCCCGGGCGTAACGATGGATGCGAGATGCACCACCGTATCGATCGCATGGCGCTCGAGCAGAGCGGCCAGGCCGGGCGCGCGGATGTCGGCGGTTTCGTAGGCGACGCCGGGCAGGCGCGTTTCGCGCGGCAGCTCGCGCACGTCCAGCGCCACCAGCGCGGCGGGCTTGCGTGCCGCGTCCGCCGCGAGTGCTGCGATCAGCTGGCTGCCGAGGTAGCCGGCCGCGCCCGTCACCAGTACGCGCGGCGCGCTCACTACTTTCCTTTGGGTTCTTGGTGCATGTCCTTGAAATGGATCAGGCCCGGCGCCCACATATGCTTCACCGGATTCACATCGACGTGAATCACGGCGCAGCGGCCGCTGGCGCGGCAGCGCTCCAGCGCCGGCTTGAGCTCCTTCGGGTCGGACACGCGCTCGCCGTGCGCGCCCATGGAGACCGCCAGTTTGTCGAACTCGATTTCGCCCAGGTCGGTGGCGATGTTCTCCTCCGGATCGAGGTGCTTCTTGAACATGGTCTTCAAGGGTCGCAAGGTGAAGGACTGGTTGATTTTCACCATGCCCCAGGCCTTGTCGCACAGCACCAGGTAAATGACGGCGAGCTTGTTCCTCACCGCGGTCTCGATTTCCTGCGGATGAAAGCCCATCGCGCCGTCGCCGATGATGCATACCACCTGCCGACCCGGCAGCGCCACCGCCGCGCCTAAGGCCTGCGCCACGCCCGCGCCGAGCATGCCGAACTTGAACGTCGACAGGAGCGTGTTCGGCACGCGCAT
>JACZJU010000274.1 GCA_014860395.1 Burkholderiales bacterium
GCGGCGAACAGCGCGGCGTTCGCAGCGCCCGCCTCGCCGATGGCGAAAGTCGCGACCGGGACGCCGCGCGGCATCTGCACGATGGACAGCAGCGAATCCATACCCTGCAGATGGCGCGAGCCGACCGGCACGCCCAGCACCGGGACGATGGTCATTGCCGCGAGCATGCCGGGAAGATGCGCGGCGCCGCCGGCGCCGGCGATGATGCAAGCGAGGCCGCGCGCCGCGGCGCCCCTGGCGTAGTCATACAGCAGCTCGGGCGTGCGATGCGCCGATACCACGCGCGATTCGAACGGAACGGCGAAATCACGCAGCACTCTGGCGGCGTGGCGCATGGTTTCCCAGTCGCTGCTGCTGCCCATGACGATGCCGACGGTGCCGGCATGCGTGGTTTCGGCCGCGCGATGCCGGCCTGCGGAAGGGGCGGGTTTCGATTTCACGATGCGAGCCATGTTGCGGCGCCTAAATAGAGGGGAATGCCCACGACCACGTTGAACGGGAAGGTGATGCCCAAGGACAGGGTCAGGTAGAGCGAGGGATTGGCTTCGGGAACGGCAAGGCGTATGGCCGGCGGCACCGCGATATACGAGGCGCTTGCCCCCAGCACGGCCACCAGCGTGGCGCCGCCGGGCCCGAAGCCCAGCCAGCCATGGCCGATCGCCAGCCCGATCGCGCCGCCGGTCAGCGGCATTGCAACGCCGAACGCCGCCAGACGCCAGCCCACGCGCCAGAAGTCCTCCAGCCGCTTTGCCGCGTCCATGCCCAGCTCGAGCAGAAACAGGCACAGCGCGCCGGTAAAGATGGTTTGATAGAAGGGCGTGATGGTGTTCAGGCTTTTCTCCGTCACCACCGCGCCGATCAGCATCGTGCCGAACAGCAATACGACGCTGCCGTGCGTCAGGGCCTTCGAAAATGCGGTCCCCAGGCCCGCCGCATCCGCGGTCGCCCCGGCGAGGCGGCGCGCGCGCTGCGCCAGCACCAGTCCGACGATGATGGCCGGCGCCTCCATCACCGCCAGCATGATGACCGGATAGCTCTCGTAGGCGATGTCGCGCGATTGCATGAAGGCGATGGCGGTGAGGAAAGTGCCCGCGCTGACCGAACCGTAGTGCGCCGCAATTGCAGCGGCATTCAGGCCGTCGATGCGCAGCAGGCTGGTCAGCGCGGCATAGGCAAGCAGCGGCAGACCGACGCCCAGGGCAAACGCCGCCATGATCGACTGCACGGCAGCGGAGAATTCGGCATGCGCCAGTTCCGCGCCGCCATGCAGGCCGATGCCGATGAGCAGGTAGATCGACAATGCGCGCGACAAATCGGCCGGGAATTTCAGGTCCGAGCGGAAAGCCTGGGCGGCGGCGCCGAGCGCAAAAAACAACAGTGGTGGAATCAGCAGTCCGGCCAGCGGCATGGTCAGTCTTCTTTTGGGTTCGAATCGGCGCCCATGGTAGGCCGGACCACGCATAGAGTAAAATTGGAATATCGTAGCCAAACCATCTATAAAACTAAATATGTCATGAGCAAAGTCCTGGTCAGGCGCCTCACCTTGCGCCAGCTGAAGGTGTTCGAAACCGTGGCGCGGCTGTCGGGCTTCAACCGCGCCGCGAAGGAACTGCACCTGGCGCAGCCGACGGTGTCATTGCAGGTGCGGCAACTCGCCGACGCGATCGGCATGCCCCTGTACGAGCAGATCGGCAAGAAGATCTACATCACCGAGGCGGGGGCGCTGGTGCGGGCTGCCGCCGGGGACGTGTTCAGCGCCTTCGACCGGCTGGAGATGCAGCTCGCCCAGCTCAAGGGCTTGAAGACCGGGCGCCTGAAAGTGTCGGTGGTCACGACGGCCAAGTATTTCATCCCGCGATTGCTGGGCCCGTTCACGCGCCACTACCCGGGCATCGACATCGCCATGGACGTGGGCAACCGCAGCGAGATCGTGGCACGCCTGTCGCGCAATGAAGACGATCTGTACATCATGGGCATGCCACCCGCCGGCATCGACTTCGAGCGGCATTCATTTGTTGAAAATCCCATCGTTGCGATTGCGCCGTATGGGCACCCGCTGAGCGGCGTGCGGCGCGTGAGCCTGGCGCGCTTGGCGCAGGAGCCGTTTCTGTTGCGCGAGCAGGGTTCGGGCACGCGCATGGCGGCCGAACGTTTCCTCAAATCGCATGGCGTAAAGCTCAAGGTGCGCATGGAACTCGGCAGCAACGAGGCGATCAAGCAGGCCGTCGCAGGCGGGCTCGGCCTGTCCCTGCTGTCGCTGCATGCGCTGAAGAGCGAACTGGCGCGCAAGGAGGTGGTGATGCTCGATGTCGAGGCGTTGCCGATTCGCCGCTCCTGGTACATCGTTCACCGCAAGGGCAAGGAACTGTCCATCGTCGCGCGGACGTTCTTCGATTACCTGAAGGAAGAGGGCGCCAATCTGGAGCGTGAGCTGCAGTTGGCACAGGCGGCCACAGTCGCGCGCGCGACGCAGCGGGGGCGCACTGCGGCGGCAAATAAGCCTAAGGGCCGGGCGCAGCCGCGCTGAAACAGGGGGCGTCCGCCTCGAGAGCCTTGTCGTTATTCGGTTTTCCGCCGATCAGGCAAATGTTTTTTGGCATAGCTCCTGGCTCCTAGGCAACCCGCGCCTGCAGCATCCGCCGCCACGGCGCCGCAGCCCGCAGCCGCGAGAGGTTGCCGTAGTGTGCCGCCGCGGTGCGGTTGCTGAAAATGATGTGGCGGGGGAAGCGGTAGGGGCGCTGCGCATCGAGCACCCTGAGGACGAAGTAGGGGGCGGATGCGCTCAGCACGCCGGTCACCTCGGGCGGGAGCAGCGTGCCCACATGTCGCCAAAAGCGCAATTCTGCGACGCGTTATCTTGACGCGCCGCCGGCAGCGACATAAATCCCCACACCGACGGCAACGGACGTGTGCGGAACAGCCCGTTCATCTTCTCCTAAACCCGTGCTACACTGATTCCGTGTCACACGAGTCGAGGACTTTGAATCATGGCCAACCTGACCATCACCGTACCCGAGGAAATCCTCAAAAGCGCCCGCCGGCGGGCGCTGGAGCAGGGCACGTCAGTCAACGCGGTGCTGCGCGATTACCTCAGCCAGTTCGCCGGCACGCAATCGGCGCAGGCGAACGCGGCCAAGCGCGTGCTGGAATTGTCGCGAACCGCGCGCTCCGGCCGCGGCAAGGCAAAGTGGGAGCGTGACGATCTTCACCAACGATGAAGTTCTTTTTCGACACCAACGTCCTCGTCTACTTGTTCGACGCGGATACTCCCGACAAGCGCAAGAAGGCGCGCGCGCTGTTCCAGAAGCATGCCGAGGCCGGCGACATCCTGCTGAGCACGCAGGTGCTGCAGGAGTTCTATGTGGCGGTCACGCGCAAGCTGGCGCGGCCGCTGGATGCTGCCGCCGCGGCGGAGGCGGTATCGAGTTTCGCGGAACTGCCGTTAGTGCAGATCGACAGCGACCTCATCATCTCCGCCATACACCGCAGCCGCAATAGCCAGCTCTCGTTCTGGGATGCCCTGATTGTGCAGGCGGCAATCGAGGGCCACGCGAGCACGCTTTACTCCGAAGACCTGCAGCACGGGCAGGCTCTCGATAGCCTGCGGGTGGTCGACCCGTTTTCCTAGGCTCGCAGCCAGATTCGCGATCGACGTTCGTGACCTCGGCTTAAAGCGATCCTCGCAGGTTAAGCCTAGCCGACCCGCGCCTGCAGCATCCGCCGCCACGGCGCCGCAGCGCGCAGCCGCGAGAGGTTGCCGTAGTGGCCCGCCGCGGTGCGGTTGATGAAAATGATGTGGTGGGGGAAGCGGATGTCTTTCGCCTCGCCGAAGCGGCTCAGGTTGTTGTCGATGATTTCGCGCACGAGCCGGTCGTCGCCGCCGAAGCGGTAGGGGTGCTCGGCATCGAGCACCTTTGAGACAAAGTCGAGGGCGGGCGCGACCAGCCCCGCAGACACCGGCGCGCCCGAGGCCGTGCCGATGCCCATCGCCGCGAGCAGCGCCGGCACCTCGGCTCGCCGGCCATCGAGAACTGCGCGGGAGAGGTCGCGGTAGCCCTGCACGATGTTCGGCGGCACCGACTTGACGCAGCCGAAGTCGTAGACGACGACGCGGCCGTCGGCGAGAAACGAAAAGTTCGACAGGTTCGGGTCGGCGTGGATCAGGCGGTGCTCGAACAGGCCGCGCAGCAGGAAGTCGAACAGCACCGCGCCCCAGCGATCGCGCAGCGCCTGCGGTTGCGCGTGGTCGCAGGCCTCGTCCGGCGTGTAGCCGGCGATGTAGTCCATGGTCAGGACGCGGCGGCTCGATGCCGCGTCGATGACGCCGGGGATCACCACTTGATCGCTGCCGGCCCAGAGTTCGGCCATCCTGCGAATGTTCTCCGCCTCGTTCACGTAGTCCAGTTCTTCGCGCAGGCGGTCGCGCACCTCGCCCCAGATCGGCCCGAAGTCGGCGTCGGTGAACAGCGCGAACAGCGACTGCAGCAGACGCCGCAGGTTGACGAGGTCGGCCTCGATGATGCCGTCTATGCCTGGGTACTGGATCTTCACCGCGACGGGCCGCCCGTCATTGAGCACGCCGCGGTGCACCTGCCCGATCGAGGCGGCGGCGATGGCCGCGGGCTCGAGCCGCACTATCGTCTTCTGCCAGCCGGGGAGCTCCGCGTCGAGCTGGCGCTGCACCACGCCGAAGGGGATGGGCGGCGCCTGTTGCTGCAGCGCGCTGAGGATGGCGATGACCTCGGGCGGGAGCAGCGAGTCCTGCAGGCTCAGCATCTGGCCGACTTTCATCGCCGCGCCTTTCAGCTGGCCGAGCTCGCGCACGATGCGCTCGGCGTTGATGACGAGGTTGGCGAGCTGGTGCGCCTGGCGCGACGGTCCGGAGAGGACCAGCGACACGAGCTGCTCCACCGCCACCGACGCGCCGACGCGCCCGACCAGGCTGCCCAGACGCAGCAGCCGCGCCAGCGGCGAGCTCGCCGGGACGCTGCTTCCGTATCGGTCCGCATTCTTGAGGTCGGGGCGGTGAACCACTGGCGCTTCCTTGAGTCGTAGCTAGAGTCGGTATGCTGAACGCCTGTCGATTCCAGTCGCCTTCAGCCGATGTTCTCGGAAAGAGGATACATCGCCCGTCAATCAAGCGATAATCGGAACCTTCCTGTCCTTTGCCCTTTATTCGGTCCCCCAACATGAGCACATCTGAATCCACGCGCCCCGGCAGAAGCCTCCTGGCGATCATTTTTGTCTTTGTGATCATTGCCATCGTGCTTGTGGGCGGTGGGTACTTGCTGGCGCCGCGCTTCGAACGGCAGGCGCCGCGAATCAAGCTGCCGGACGCCGGCGTGCTCGGCCTGGCGCCCATTGAGATTGTTGTCACCGATCCAGGCGCAGGAGTGAAGTCGTTCAGCGCGACGCTCTCGGTGGGCGGCACCGAACACACGCTGATGTCCGAGCAGTATGCCCAGCCGCTGGCCGAGAAGAAGATCGCAGTGGCATTGCCCTCGAAGCTTGCCGGCATCAAGGAAGGACCCGCGGTCCTGCGCGTGAGCGCGCGCGACGCCTCGCTGTGGAATTTTTTCGACGGCAACCAGACGGTGATCCAGAAGCATCTCACCATCGACCTCACGCCGCCCACCATCGAACTCGTCGCCGATGACCGCTACGTCAACTTCGGCGGCGTCGGCGCGATCGTGTACAAGGTGTCCGCGGATACGGCAACGAGCGGGGTCAGGCTCGGCAATCATTATTTCCCGGGCTTCCAGGGGCAAATAAAAGGGCACCCGGATTACTTCATCGCCTTTTTCGCGCATGCGTATGACGTAGCGCCGGACGCGAAGGCCCAGCTGGTCGCGACCGACAAGGCCGGCAATGCCAGGGAAATGCCGCTTGACTACGTACTCAAGGACGTAAAGTACAAAAAGAGCACCATCGCGATACCGGACAGCTTTATCCAGAACAAGGTGGCGCCGCTGTTGACCGATGCCGGCGCGCGCCAGGGAACGCCGAAAGATATATTCATCGCAGTCAACCATACGCTCAGAAAAGAGAACGAAGACAAGATCGCCGCCATCACGTCGAAAGCCACGCCCGCCATCCTTTGGAAGGGCGCGTTCACCCAACTGAGCAATTCCAAAGTCGAAGCCAACTTCGCCGACGAGCGGACCTACACCTACAACGGTGAAGTGATCGACACGGCCAATCACCTCGGCTACGACCTGTCCGTCACCAAGCATTATCCGATCGAAGCCTCCAACAGCGGCACGGTCGCCTTCGCCGGCGACCTGGGCATTTACGGCAATGCGGTCATCCTGGATCACGGCCTCGGACTGTTTACGCTTTATGGCCACATGAGTTCCATCGACGTCAAGGTCGGCGATCCGGTGAAACAGCGGCAGATCCTCGGCAAGACCGGCGAGACCGGCCTGGCCGCCGGCGATCATCTGCACTTCGGGGTCTATCTGGACGGGGTCGCCGTTCTGCCGGTGGAGTGGTGGGACCCGAAGTGGATCCGCGACAATATCGAGCCGAAACTCAAAGGTTAGAGCGGCGTAGCGGTCGCTGAATCGCGGCGGCCGAAAGCGCCGCCTAAAGCCGCGCCCCAAACGGTGCACAAAGCTGTGCGCAAGCGCCGCCGCCAAGCCTGCGTCGCCTGTGGCCTTGAGCAAATTTCCCGGCATAATTTCCGCCCCGCTAACTGCGCCAAGCCCGGCTTGTTTCGAGCGTCAGCTTATGAAGCCTGACACGGCTGACGCAGAAACCATGTCGCACGCATGGGCAAATTCTCGAATGCATGGGCAAATGGCCTATTGACTACCCCCGCAATTTCCATTCAACTAGCCGGCCGCGGCAAGGACGAATTTGCTGAACAGCGATCTCCCTTGACGCGCGAGTCTATCCGGAAGTTCGACAACTAGAAGGAGGAGGACAATTATGAAACTGCAATCCTTGATGCGTCCATGGGCAGCGAGTCTGGCCGTGGCCGCGCTGTCCCTGGGGTTCGGCGGCCTGCCGTCTGCGGCACAGGCGCAGGATCTCAAGCATTACGATTCCACCAAGCCGGACTTCTGGAAGCATCCGCCACCCGACTGGTTTCTCGGCGACGAGACGGCTCAGCAAAAGGGCCTCAGCCCGAAAGCGGGACCGGCGACGGGGATGACCGAAGAGGAGATCAACGCCGCCCTGAAGAACATCAAGCTGCCGAAGGGATTTCACATCTCGCTTTATGCCAGCGGCGTGCTCAGCGCGCGGCAAATGGCCTGGGGCGACAAGGGCACCTTGTTCGTCGGCGCATTCGGCGTCGGCAACGTCTATGCGATCGTCGATAACGGCGGCAAGAAGGAGGTCAAGACCATCCTCACCGGCATGAAGATGCCGACCGGACTCGCGTTCCGCGACGGCGCGCTGTACGTGGCCGACATCGACCGCATCCTGAAATACGAAAACGCCGAGGCCAACCTCGACAAGATGCCCGCGCCCAAGGTCGTGTACGACGACATGCCTCCGTACGTCGCGCACGGCTGGAAGTATCTGACCTTCGACAAGCATGGCTGGCTGTACGTCGCATTCGGCCCTCCGTTCAACATCGGGCTTCCGCCCTCGGGCACCTCGCAGATCCGGCGCATCGATCCCGATACCGGCCTGTCTGAAGTCGTTGCGCTTGGCGTGCGCAACAGCGTCGGCGGCGACGTCGATCCGCGCAGCGGCAAGTACTGGTTCACTGAAAACGCGCGCGACTGGATGAGCGACGACATTCCGAGCGACAAGCTCAACGTCATCAGCCGCCTCGGCGAGCATTTCGGCTACCCCTATTGCCATCAAGGCAACCTGCCTGATCCAAAGTACGCGATGGGCCACAAGTGCTCGGAGTTCACCCCGCCGGTGCTCAACCTGGGCGCGCACGTCGCGCCCCTGGGCATGAAGTTCTATACCGGAAAACAATTCCCGGCCAAGTACAAGAACAATATCTTCATCGCCGAGCACGGCTCGTGGAATCGTCACCAGTACCAGGGCGCGAACATCACCCGCGTGGTGGTCGACACCAAGGGCAAGCGTGCCAAGGCATCCGTGTTCGCTAGCGGGTGGATCAAGGGCAAGGAAGACTTTACCGGCCGCCCGGCCGACCTGATCGTGGCTGCCGATGGATCGATGCTCGTGGCCGACGACTGGGCCGGCGCGATCTACCGTATCAGCTACGGCAAGTAGGGCGGCGAATGCCCGCCCTGCGGCCGCCGCGTAGGGCGGGTTTTTTCATGCGGATTGCGAAGCTGCTGGCCGGCGCCGTTCTGGCGCAGGCCGGCCAGCTTCACGCGGCCGATGTGCAAGCCGGGAAAGTCAAGGCGCAGGCCTGCATTGCCTGTCACGGCGAGCAGGGCGTGTCCTCGATGCAGAACACGCCATCGCTGGCGGGTCAGCCCGACGGATTCATCCAGTGGCAACTGGTGTATTTTCGCGGCAAGACGCGCAAGGACGATATCATGGGTCCGATCGCCGCGGCCTTGACTAATGCGGACATACGCGACCTGGGTGCGTACTTCTCCTCGCTGTCTCCGCCGCCACCGCTCACGGACGCCGATCCCGATACGCCGCGTTTCGCGCGCGGCGCAAAGCTGGCGCAGGCAAATCGCTGCAGCACCTGCCACGGCGAAACCTATGCCGGGCAGCAGGCCGTGGCGCGCATTGCGCATCAGCGCGAGGACTACCTGCTCAAGGCGCTGCGGGACTTCCATCAGGGCAAGCGCACCGGCGGCGGCATCGCCGCGATGCCGGACGCCGTGTATCGGCTAAGCGATGAAGATTTGCAAGCGCTGGCCCATTATCTGGCGCGCTTTCAATAACGCTGATCGACGGGAAGAACCGCCCGCCGCGGGTATGCCCGAAAAGCTGAAGATCAAAGTTCGCCACCGACGACCCGACGAGGCTGCCGCGCCGCGCCGCGCTATCGCCGAGTTCGCCGGCCCTCACTCCAGGGGGACGGCGCGAAGGCGCGCGGCCAGCGGGCGCCAGGTTTGGCATAATGGGAGCAAATGAAAACACCTATTGCCGTTTTTTTCCTGGCCTTGGCCACCGTCTTCGGCAGCAACGTCCAGGCGACGCCGCTCGAAGAAATTCACAACCTGCCGGTGTCCAGGCTCGAGTACAGCAGTCTCAAGCTGGAGATTGCTCTAGCCGGAATCAAGGATTGGCCCTTCCCGCTTGAAGGCGCCAGCGTTTTCTACGAAGTCGATCCGGATAAAATCGAAATCGTCGTCGCCATGAAGATCGGCCGCGACGAGTCGTTTCGCGAGGCTTGCGCCCAAACCCTCGGGCGAGTGCGTGAGTTTCTGTACGTAGATGCCAACGGCAATGCGGCCATGGGGCGGTCCAATCTGGGCGCCTACTTCCGCGGGCCGTGGCGCGGCAACCAGCGGGAAACCGCTTTGCGCACCTTGGACGCAAACACGCTAATACGGGTCGATGTCGTCAAGCGCGGCAGCTGTCGCGCGGCGCTCATCAAGGCGCCAGTCACGTTCGATCCGATATCCCCGAATTGATGCGCGGGTCCCGCGCGGACTCAAGCTATCCGACAACCGCAAACCGCGGTCGCGACCGGCCCCTCCATCCGCGAATATCTTGAACGCTCAGAAAAGCGGGCGGCGCTCCTCGTCCATCTGCGCGCTGAACGCCATGTGGCGCGCGCCTTTCATCATGCCGATGAAGTCGCGCGTTTTCATGTGCACCAGCGTTTCATGGTCTCCCGCCTCGAAGTAGGTCTCGGGCTGCTCCATGAGGCTGTCGTCCCAGATGGTTTCCATGCCGTAGACGGCGCCTACCGGCGGGACCGCCCCCGGTTCGCAGTCGACGAACAGACCCTTCAGTTCCGCCTCGGTGGCGAGCCGCAGGGCCTGACCGCTGCGCGCCTGCAGTTCGCGCAGTTGCAGCCGCCGCGATGCCGGCAGCACAGCCATCACAGCGTGGGTGTCGTCTTCAAGCACGACCGCCTTGGCAACGCAGTGCGCTGGCACGTTTGATGCTCTGGCGGTTTGCATGCTGTTGCCGCTGTGGGAGTGGTTGAGCACCTCGTACTCCACCTGGTTTACCTCGAGGTAATCACTCAGTTTCATTGCGATTCCCATGACCGATCTCCTTGGCGTAGTGGGCATGTTTCATTATAGACAGCCCGTGGCAGACGCAAGCCCGCGCCGGCGTCCTAGATCGGGTAATGCTGCGGCGTCGTCTGGATGGTGATCCAGCGCAGGTCGGTGAACTCCGCGATCGCCGCCTGGCCGCCGAAGCGGCCCCAGCCGCTCGCCTTGACGCCGCCGAAGGGCATTTGCCCCTCGTCGTGCACCGTCGGCGCATTGATGTGGCAGATGCCGGATTCGATGCGGCGGCCGACGTCCATCGCGCGCACCACGTCCCTGCCGAACACCGCAGCCGCCAGGCCGTACTCGGTGTCGTTGGCCAGCGATACGGCCTCCTCGATGTCGTGAAAACGCATCACCGCGGCGACCGGGCCGAAGGATTCCTCGCCGTAGATGCGCATCGCCGGCGTGACGTGGTCGACCACCGCGGTCTGCATGATGCTGCCCTGCGGCACCGCGCCGCCGGTCACCAGGCGCGCGCCCTTGGCCACCGCGTCGTCGATCAGCGATTTGACCCGCGCGGCGGCCTCGCGGCTGATCATCGAGCCGAGCGCGCAGCCGTCCTGCCCGGGCAGACCGGCGCGCAGCGAAGCGGCCTTGGCGGCGAACTTTTCGACGAAGGCGTCGGCCACCTTGTCGTCGACGATGAGGCGTTCGGTAGACATGCAGATCTGGCCCGAGTTGAAGAAGGCGCCGAAGGCCGCGGCCTTAACCGCCTCGTCGAGGTCGGCGTCCTCGAGCACGACGAACGGCGCCTTGCCGCCGAGTTCGAGCAGGCAGGGCTTGAGGTGGCGGGCGCTTTCCTCGGCGATGAGGCGGCCGACGCGCGTCGAGCCGGTGAAATTCACGCGACGCACGGCGGGGTGCGCGATCAGCGCGTTGACCACGGCCTTGGCATCGGCAGGCGCGTTGAGCACGACGTTGACCACGCCGGCGGGAAAGCCGGCATCGCGCAGCACTTCGCCGATCAGGCGGTGGGTCATGGGGCACAACTCCGAGCCCTTCAGCACGACGGTGTTGCCGCAGGCCAGGGGCATGGCCACGGCGCGCACGCTGAGAATGACAGGTGCATTCCAGGGCGCGATGCCGACTACCACGCCGGCCGGCTGGCGGATCGCCATGGCGAGCGCGCCGGGCTTGTCCGAGGGGATGATCTCGCCCTTGACCTGGGTGGTCATGCTCGCGGCCTCGCGCAGCATGTTGGCCGCGAGAAAGCAGTTGAACCCGGCCCAGGGCGCGCTGGCGCCGGTCTCGGCGGCCATCGCGGCGATGAAGTCGGGCGTGCGCTCGAGCAGCAGGTCGGCCGCCTTGTTGAGC
>JACZJU010000275.1 GCA_014860395.1 Burkholderiales bacterium
TTGCGCGAGTACCTGGTCAAGGACCTGGAGCGCGCCGGCGCACTGGTGTGCCGCGACGGTCAGTTGTTGTCCACAGGCTAGAGCGCGCGTGAATACCCCGGCGCCAGCTGCTGACCTTTCCGCAAAAGTATTCGCGGAACAGATCGCGACGATCTACCGGCTCTTGTCGCCCACCCTCGGGATCTCGGTGGTGGGCAGTACGCTGGTGGTGTTCGTTCTGTGGTTCTCCGCCCCGCATGTGCTGCTCCTCGGGTGGTACCTCGTTCATCTGGGCGTTACCCTGCACGGCTACTTGCTGACCCGCGCCTACCGGCGCGCGGCGCCCGGCCCTGAAGACGCGCCATTCTGGGCACGGCGATTTCTGACCGGATTGATGGCGGCAGGCGCGGTGTGGGGCTTCCTCGGATCCGTCCTGTTTCCCCCGCCCGGGAACCCGGCCCAGTTCTTCATGGCCATGTATATGTACGGCGTCATGGCCTCGGGCATGTTCACTCTGGCGCAGTACTTCCGCGCCTTCTTCTGGTTTGCGCTGCTGACCCTGGCCCCGATGGGCATCTGGTTGCTGCTTACGGGCATCCCGGGACAACAGCTCGTCGGTGCCGGCACTTTCCTGTTCCTTTATATCGCCCTCTTCAACGCGCGCCGTTTCGAACGTATGACTATCGAGTCCATACGCCTGCACTTAGACATCATCCAGATTGCCGAGGAACGCGAACAAGCCAAATCCACTGCCGAGGAAGCCAGCAAGGCGAAGTCCCAGTTCCTGGCCAACATGAGCCACGAGATCCGCACGCCGATGAACGGCGTGCTCGGCATGACCGAATTGCTGTTGCGCGGCGAGTTGAAAGACTCCCAGCGCCGCTACGCCGAAATCGCGCACGAATCCGGCCGCTCCCTGCTCAAGCTTATCAATGACATACTCGATTTCTCCAAGATCGAGGCGGGCAAGCTGGAACTCGAGACGATAGACTTCGACCTGGGGCAGGTGCTGCGGAACGTGATCGGACTGTTTTCCGAACAAGCCCAGGCCGCGGGCCTGGAACTCGCGCTCGACATCGAACCCGCGGTGCACACGCAGCTGCGCGGCGACCCGGGCCGTCTGCGCCAGATCGTCTCCAACCTGGTGGGCAACGCGATCAAGTTCACCCCGCATGGCAAGGTGGCCGTACACGTGCGCGAGAGCGCCGCACAGGCCGGCACGGTTCTGCTGCGGGTCGAAGTGAGCGACACCGGCATCGGCATCGACGCGGAAAGCCAGAAGCATATTTTCGACCCGTTCCGGCAGGCCGACGGCAGCACCACGCGCCGCTTCGGCGGCACCGGCCTGGGTCTGTCGATCTCCAAGCAGATCGTCGAACTGCTGGGCGGTGACATCGGCGTGAACAGCACGCCGGGCGTGGGCTCCATGTTCTGGTTCGACGTCCCCTTTGAATTGCAGGCACCGAAGGCATCCGCGTCGCAGTCGGAGCCGCACAGAGCGCAAGAGGAGCCCTCACCCGAGCTTGCGCTGAACGGCACGCAAAGACTGAATGTACCGGGGCGCTTGCTGGTTGCGGAGGACAATCAGGTCAATCAACTCATTGCGCAGGCC
>JACZJU010000276.1 GCA_014860395.1 Burkholderiales bacterium
CATCCTGGTGTACAACGGCGCGGTCATCGGCATGACCATGCTGCTCGCCGCCTCCGGACTGGATATCGTTACCGCGTTTTCCGCCGTGATCGCGAGCATCAACAATACCGGCCCCGGCTTGGGCCGGGTAGGACCGGCGACGACCTATGCCGGACTGAACGATTTCCAGACCTGGGTCTGCACAGCCGCCATGCTGCTCGGGCGGCTGGAACTATTTACCATGCTGGTGGTGTTTACGCCCGGATTCTGGCGCAAGTAGTCAGCGCAGCAGCTTGAACGAAGTGAGAAACATGTCGATGTCGGCCATGGCCACGGCGCCGCGGCTACCGACGTAAGCGATCTGGTACAAACGGTTTCCGGCCAGGACAAAGCGCGCTTTCAGCTGCACGCCATTGCTGCCTTCGGCGTAGACCTGCCTCCCACGCAATCCCGCGATTGCGACTTCCTCCTCAGTGTGCGCGCCGGCGCCGACGTTGCGCAGCAGCGCATCGCGCGCTGCGTCCAAATGTTCGCGCAGCTGTTCTGCGCCGTCTTGCGTCGCGGGATAGTCTGTATAAGCCACACCCATGGTCCCCTGCTTCAGGCTGCAGGCATACATGGTCATCGCGAGCGCGCCCGCCGCGGTGTTGAGCGTGCGCGATTCGCGCTGCGCCTTGCCCGGCAGTAGCACTGCGAAGCCGCCTTCGGGCACCGACAACTCGCGCCAGTCAAGTTCCGGCGCGCAGGCTGCCAGCGCGAACGCTGCGCAAACCGTGACGAGCGTCAGCGCGCCGGCGCGGAACTGCATGCCTGGCCTACTTTGCCGCGATCACCGCTATCTCGACCAGCATGTCGGCGACGGCGAGCTTTGCTTCAACGCAGGCGCGCGCAGGCAAATTGTTCGCGTCGACCCAGGCAAGCCATGCCTGATTCATTTCCTCGCGCGCGCGGATGTCGGCCAGCCATATTTGTGCCCAGACTATCTTGGACTTGTGACTGCCCGCCTGCGCGAGCAACGCGTCTATTCTGCCGAGGATTTCCTCGGTCTGCGCTTTGACCGATGCGGGGCGTTTGTCGGCGACAGTGCCTCCGACATAAACCATGCCGTTCGCCTCGACGGCGCCGGAAAGGATTTTTGCGGGCTGGTGACGGACGATGCTCATGCTGGGCTCCTAAGCGTTTGTAACAAAACGGGGGGATACTTCCCCTCGCGCTCCCCTGGATCGGACCGTAACAAAATGAATTTTGTTACGGCTTCTTACCAAGTGGGTCAGGCAGGTTCGTAATTCAGCGCAGGCGCCAGCCACTTCTCGGTCTCGGGCAATGAAAGTCCCTTGCGCCGCGCGTAGTCCTCGGCCTGGTCGCGCCCGACTTTGCCGACGGCGAAGTATTGTGACTCCGGGTGGGAGAAATAGAATCCGCTCACCGCAGCCGCCGGCCACATCGCATAGCTCTCAGTCAGCGTGATGCCGATTTCCGGCGCGGCCAGCAGGCCGAACAAGTCGCCTTTCTCGGTATGGTCGGGACAGGCGGGATAACCCGGCGCCGGGCGTATGCCGCGGTACTCTTCGCGGATCATGGCGTCGTTGTCCAGCGCTTCGTCCGCGGCGTAGCCCCAGAACTCGCGCCGCACGCGCAGGTGCAGGTGCTCGGCGAAGGCCTCGGCCAAGCGGTCTGCCAGGGACTTGAGCATGATCGCGCTATAGTCGTCGTGTCTGGCTTCGAACTCCCGCACCCGTTCATCGATACCGATGCCGCTGGTGACGGCAAAGGCGCCGATGTAGTCCTTCACTCCCGAGTTCTTGGGCGCGACGAAGTCTGCCAGACAGTAATTCGGCTTGCCCGAGGGCCTTTGCGCTTGCTGGCGCAGGTTGTGAAAACGCATTGCCACCTGGCTGCGCGATTCGTCAGCATAGATTTCTATGTCGTCGCCCACGCTGTTTGCGGGAAACAGTCCGATGACCCCGTTTGCAGCCAGCCATTTCTCATCGACAATGCGCTTCAGCATCGCCTGGCCCTCGGCAAATACGTGGCGCGCCGCTTCGCCCACCACTGGATCCTGCAGGATTTTGGGGTAGGGGCCGGACAATTCCCAGGTCTGAAAAAACGGCGACCAGTCGATATGGCGCGCGATCGCCGCCAGGTCATAGTCGCGAAATGCCTTCACACCGGTGAAATTCGGCACTGGCGGCGTATATGACGACCAGTCGGTGACGAAGGCGTTGGCGCGGGCCTGCGCAATGGCGAGCAGCGGCGCACGCGGTTTTTTGGCGAGGTGCTGGCTACGGATCTTGTCGTAGTCGGCGCGCACCGAATGGGCGTATTCGTCGCGCAGTTCTTCGGAAAGCAGGCTCGAGCACACGCCCACCGAGCGCGAGGCGTCCGGCACGTATACGGTCGTGCCGCTATATTTGGGCGCAATTTTGACGGCGGTGTGCACGCGCGAAGTGGTGGCGCCGCCGATCAACAGCGGTATCGTGAAGCCTTCGCGTTCCATCTCGCGCGCCACATGCGCCATCTCCTCGAGCGAGGGCGTGATCAGCCCCGAGAGGCCGATGATGTCGCATTTTTCCTCGCGCGCCACCTGCAGGATCTTGCTCGCCGGCACCATCACGCCGAGATTGATCACCTCGTAGTTGTTGCACTGGAGCACCACGCCGACGATGTTCTTGCCGATGTCGTGCACGTCGCCCTTGACCGTTGCGACCACGATCTTGCCCTTGGGCTTGGCCGCCTCTCCCGATTCCAGCGCCAGCTTCTGCTCTTCCGCCTCGATGTAAGGCACCAGATGCGCCACCGCCTGTTTCATCACCCGCGCAGACTTCACCACCTGCGGCAGGAACATCTTGCCCGCGCCGAAGAGATCGCCGACCACGTTCATGCCGCTCATGAGCGGGCCTTCGATCACATGAATGGGGCGTCCGCCTGTGCGTTCGGCTTGTTGCCGCGCCTCTTCTGTATCCTCGATGACCCAGTCAGTAATGCCTTTCACCAATGCATGCGACAGCCGGGATTCCACGCTCTGTTTGCGCCACGCCAGATCCTCGACCTGCACCTTGCCGCCGCCCTTGACCGTCTCGGCGAACGTGACCATGCGCTCGGCCGCGTCCGGCCTGCGGTTGAGAATGATGTCTTCAACGCGCTCGAGCAGCTCCTTGGGTATTTCCTCGTACACACCCAGCTGGCCGGCGTTGACGATGCCCATGGACATGCCCGCCTTGATCGCGTGGTAGAGAAAAGCCGTGTGGATGGCCTCGCGCACCGCATCGTTGCCGCGGAAGGAGAATGAAACATTGGAGACACCGCCCGACACGCGCGCATAGGGAAGGTTGGCGCGGATCCAGCGCGTCGCCTCGATGTAGTCGAGCGCGTAGTTGCTGTGTTCCTCGATCCCGGTGGCGATGGCAAAAATGTTCGGATCGAATATGATGTCTTCGGCCGGAAAGTGGACTTCCCCGGTGAGGATGTCGTAGCAGCGCCGGCAAATGACCTTGCGCCGCTCCAGGCTGTCGGCCTGGCCCTGTTCGTCGAACGCCATGACGATCACCGCCGCGCCATAGCGGCGCGCGAGCTTCGCCTGGCGCACGAACTCGTCCTTGCCCTCCTTGAGCGAGATCGAATTCACCACCGCCTTGCCCTGCACGCACTTCAGGCCGGCCTCGATCACCGACCATTTGGAGGAATCGAGCATCAGCGGCACGCGCGAGATGTCGGGTTCGGAGGCGATCAGGTTGAGGAAGGTGACCATGGCTTTTTCGGAGTCGAGCATGGCCTCGTCCATGTTCACGTCCACCATTTGCGCGCCGCTCTCGACCTGCTGGCGCGCCACCGCCAGGGCCGCGGTGTAGTCACCGGCGAGAATCAGTCGGGCGAAGGCCTTGGAGCCGGTGACATTGGTGCGCTCGCCGACGTTGACGAACAGCGAGTCGTCGCCGATGTTGAGCGGCTCCAGCCCCGACAGGCGCAGCTTCTTTTCGATCTGCGGGGGCTGCCGCGGCGGCAAACTCGCTACCGCACGCGCGATTGCGCGGATGTGCGCCGGCGTGGTGCCGCAGCAGCCGCCGACGATATTGAGGAAGCCGCTCTGCGCGAATTCCTGTAATTGGCCGGAGGTGTAGTCCGGCGTTTCGTCGTAGCCGGTTTCCGACAATGGGTTGGGCAGCCCGGCGTTGGGGTAACAGCTGATATAGGTGTCGGCGACGTCTGACAGTTCCTCGATATAGGGCCGCATCAGTTTCGGCCCGAGAGCGCAGTTCAGCCCAACCGCAAGCGGGCGCGCATGGCGCACCGAGTTCCAGAATGCCTCGGGCGTCTGTCCGGTGAGGGTGCGCCCGGAGGCATCGGTAATCGTGCCGGATATGATGATGGGCCAAGCTCGGCCGCGTTCCTCGAACGCACTATCAACCGCGAACAAAGCCGCCTTGGCATTGAGCGTATCAAATATGGTCTCGACCAGGATCAGGTCAACGCCGCCATCGAGCAGTCCGCGCAACGATTCGCCGTAGGCCGCGACCAAGGTATCGAAATCGATATTGCGGAAACCCGGGTCGTTGACGTCTGGCGAAATCGAGGCGGTCTTGGTCGTCGGTCCGAGCACGCCGGCGACGAAGCATTGCCGCTCGGGCGCCCTATGCATGCAGGCGTCCACGGCCGCGCGCGCCAGGCGCGCCGCTTCGCTGTTGATTTCGTACACCAGACCCTCCATGCCGTAGTCGGCCATGGACGGTGCGTTGGAATTGAAAGTGTTGGTGGAAACGATATCGGCGCCCGCTTCGAGATAGGCGTCGTGGATTTCGCGGATGATGCGCGGCTGGGTGAGCGACAGCAAATCGTTGTTGCCCCTGAGGTCCTGAGCGGAACCGGCAAAGCGCTCACCACGATAGTCCGCCTCCGCGAGCTTGTAGTTCTGGATCATCGTGCCCATGGCGCCGTCCAGGATCAGGATGCGCTCGCCGAGCAGGCGTTCCAATTGTGCGGCTTTGTTCATTTGGCGCCTATTACGAAATGAGGGGCTACCCACCCTCGTGCTTTTTTAAATCGAAGCCATTTCGGAAATTCTGAAATGCGCTTAAGGTGAAGCCAGCAGATAAAAAAACCCGCCCTGCCAGCCAGGTACGGGTTCCTCGCTTTAGCAGTATTTGTTTTTCGTCCGGCTTGGACCGGCGGCGCCCGCAATCTGACGTCAAATCGGCGCGAGCGGCAATTTTAGCGCGTGCGCGCACGCCTTGTCCACCCGCTCAGGCCCGCGTTCGCGCGCAGCGCGCAGACGCCTTATACTATGCGCTTACTCACCTACGCCGAATATCATGCAGCACCTGACGCCCAAGGAAGCCTACGAATTCCTGCACCAGAATCCAAGCGCGGTTTTCATCGACTGCCGCAGCGAAATGGAGTTCCTGTTCGTAGGGCATCCGACGGGTGCAATCATGATTCCGTGGAACGACGGCCCGGACTGGGAGGTGAACCCGCATTTCGTCGGTCACGTGAAGAAGGCTTCGAGCGTGGACCGCCCGTTGGTGCTCATCTGCCGCAGCGGCAACCGCTCTCTGGATGCGGGCGCGGCGCTGGAGAAGGCCGGCTTCACCCAGGTGTACAACGTGCTGCACGGATTCGAGGGCGAATTGAACGAACACCATCAGCGCAATTCAACAACCGGCTGGCGGCACGACGGGCTTCCTTGGGAGCAATGCTGATTTGAGTCGCCTCGGGATGGCCCGATTGCGCATCGGGTCGAAACCCGATCCTGCATAAGTGTCCACCTTGCATACACCCGAGCAAGCGTATCCGCCGCTGCGCCTTGCCTTCGCGATGTGGGGTCTGGGCGCGGCGTTCTACCTGATCGGCTTCTATCAGCGTGTCGCCCCGGCGGTGATCACGCGCGAGCTGATGAGCGAGTTCAGCCTAGGCGCGGCGGCACTGGGAAATCTTGCCGCGTTTTATTACTACAGCTATGTAGCGATACAGATTCCGGCCGGACTGCTCGCCGATCGCTGGGGGCCTCGGCGCGTGCTCACCGCAGGCGCGGCGATCGCCGCGGCAGGTACACTGTTGTTTGCGCTGGCGCCCGGATACGCCGCCGCCGGACTGGGCCGCCTGCTGATCGGCGGCTCGGTCGGCGTCGCATTTGTCTCCATGCTCAAGCTTGCCGGACACTGGTTTGCGCCGACGCGTTTTGCCATGATAGCCGGCCTTGCTCTGGCCTGCGGCGTTCTCGGCGCAGTTTCGGCCGGTGTGCCGCTGCGGCTGCTGGTCGACGCCTTCGGCTGGCGCAACGTGATGTGCTTCGCCGCAGCGGTGACCGGGTTGCTGGCCTCGGCAATCTGGGTGGCGGTACGCGACGACCCGGCCGAACGCGGTTACGCGAGCTACGCGCCGACGGCACCCGCACGCCACGCTCCGATACTGCAGAGCATCAGGCAAACCCTGGGTACCCGCAATGTGTGGCTGGTGTTCCTGATCTCGGGCGCGGTTTCCGGTCCGGCCCTCACCTTCGGCGGGCTGTGGGGCGTGCCCTTTCTGAGCACACACTACGGCATCAGCACGTCGCAAGCCTCGATGATCACCTCGCTACTGCTCGTTTGCTGGGCGGTAACGGGTCCGTTCGTCGGTGCCTTGTCCGACCGCCTGCGCAGGCGCAAACCGCTGTATGCAATCGGTGCCGTCCTCGCTACCGCGGGATGGTGCTTTGCGCTGCTCGTTCCGGACGTACCCTTGCCCCTGCTGGTTGTCCTGCTTGGGTTGATTGGCTGCGCTTCGTCCGCGGTAATGGTGGGTTTCGCCATCGCCAAAGAATCGGCGCCGGCGGCGCTGGCCGGCACGGCCGGCGGCATTGCCAATATGGGCAATATGCTGGGCGGCATGATCATGCAGCCGGCGGTCGGCTGGATACTGGACCAGCGCTGGACCGGAACGCTTGCGAACGGCGTGCGCGTCTACGATTTCGGCGCCTACCGCGCCGGTTTCACGCTGATGCTCGTGTGGCTTGCCTCCGCCCTAGTATTGCTCGTGTTCGTACGTGAAACCCACTGCCGTCAGACACAATAGTGCTCGTCTCAAAAAGTATCGCGGAATGATAATCAAGAGGCAGTGTCGCCGGACGGCGCACGCGAGACACTTCTAGGCCGTATGTTCGCGTGCAAAGCCGTTGCGGCGCACGCGTCAATGTTGTAGATTCACCAGTAGTTGGACAACAATGTCGTTCTAATATCTAGCCAACTACTGCGGAGGAGGGGTCTGGAATGGACGCGAATATCCTATGCGCGCTTTCGGGGCCTACACGGCCCCATCGTGCATGCGTTGGCCTGCCGATGCTGCGTTGCCCGGCGGATTAATTTTCCTGTCGCCTATCCCTTTACAAGCAATCGCGTCATTGATCCGGGACGTACGGTCTGGATGGGTCAGAACTGTACTTCGGGCAGTCATTCTATAAAGGAGGAGTGAATCATCATGATAAAGAAATCCACGCGTTTTGCACTGGCCGGCGCCCTTATGGGCATGGCAATGGCTTTTTCCGGCAGTTCCCTGGCCGCACCCGAGTTCGTATTCAAGCTGCACCACTTTTTGCCCGCCAAAGCGCCTGCCCAGACCAAGATGCTGGAGCCGTGGGCGGCGCAGGTCGAGAAAAATTCCGGCGGGCGCGTCAAGATCGACATCTTTCCGTCGATGACACTGGGCGGGTCGCCACCGCAGCTGATCCGCCAGGTGCGCGATGGCGTGGTCGACCTCGTGTGGACGGTCAACGGCTACACCGCGGGTCTGTTCCCGCGCACCGAAGTGTTCGAACTGCCATTCATTCACACAAACAATCCCGGCGCGACCTCGCGTGCGATGTACGACATGTTCAAGGACGACCTCGCTTCGGAGTATGAAGGCGTGGAGGTCATGTTCCTGCATGTGCATGCCGGTCAGGCCATGCAAATGGTCGACAAACTAGTACGCAAGCCCTCGGATCTCGCCGGCCTGAAGATGCGCATCCCGACGCGCACCGGCGCGTGGGTCATCGAGGCCCTCGGCGCGACTCCGGTCGGCATGCCGGTGCCGCAGCTGCCACAGGCGCTGTCGAAGAAAATCGTCGACGGCGCCCTGATCCCATGGGAGATCATCCCGGCGCTAAAGCTGCAGGATCAGACTGAGTACGATATCGAAGGTCCGAACAAGTCTCGATTCGGCACCACCACGTTCCAGGTGTCGATGAACAAGGCGCGTTGGGACAAACTGCCGGCCGACATCCAGAAAGCCTTCAGGGATGCGTCCGGCCCCGACTGGTGGCAGAAGGTCGGCGATATCTGGGCCGCCAATGATGACGGCGGCATTGCACTCGCGGTCAAGTCAGGCAACAAACACATCATGCTGACCGACACCGAGATGGAGGCTTTCCACACCAAGCTCGAATCGGTCGTCGACAAATGGGTCGCCGAAGTCAAGGGCAAGGGTATCGATGGGGCCGCCCTGGTCGCCAAGGCCCGCAAACTGATTGCCAAATACTCCAAGTAGCAAGTTGACTGCGACGCAAGCGGAAGGACAGCGATGGGCGAGGTTTGACAGCCTCGCCCGTCGCATTATTGAGGGTTGGGCGCTAGCCGGCGGGGCGCTGCTCGTGTGCATCGCGCTGATGAACTCCTGGTCGATCATCTCGCTGGCCGTTCTCGGGTTCCCGGTGCCCGGCGACTTCGAGCTGGTCGAGATGGGCGTCGCCATCGCTGCGTTTAGTTTCCTGCCTTATTGCCAGCTGAAGGGCGCCAACGTTACTGCCGATATTTTTACCGCGGCGGCTTCACCGGCCACCGTGGCTGCGTTCGAGTTGCTGGCGGCGGTCGTAGCGGCATTCTTCTCGGTCATTCTGCTGTGGAAGATGTCCGACGGGATGGTCAGTTATATGCGCTACAACGAAGCTACGACTATCTTGGGCATCCCGGTGTGGACTGCCTTTCCTCCCATCCTGGTCTCGCTCGCATTGCTGGTGCTTGCGGCTGCTGTCACTCTACACGAGGCCGTCGTCGAAATGCGCTCCGGCAAATCTGAATAATCTGAACAGGACAACGTGGAACATCACCTTCTGATCGGCATCGTCGGACTGGCTGCGCTTGTCGTGCTGATTGCGATTCGCATGCCCATCGCCTATTCCATGATCCTGGTGGGCGGGGTCGGCGTGAGCGTTATCAACGGCCCGGACATTTTCCTTGCGCAGCTAAAGAACCTGGCCTATTCCCAATTCTCGATTTACGACCTGTCGGTCGTGCCGATGTTTGTTCTGATGGGCTCTATCGCGACACAGGCGGGGCTATCGCGCGATCTCTTCGCCGCCGCCAATGCCTGGCTCGGCTGGTTACGCGGCGGGGTCGCAATGTCGGCCATCGCCGCCTGCGCCGGATTCGGCGCGGTCTGCGGTTCGTCGCTTGCGACCGCCTCCACCATGGGGCAGGTCGCGCTGCCGGAGCTGCGCCGCTATCATTACAAGGACGCGCTCGCCACCGGCACGCTCGCGGCCGGCGGCGTGCTCGGCATCCTGATCCCGCCTTCGGTGGTGCTGGTGATCTACGCGATCATCGTCGAAGCCAACATCATCACCATGTTCATGGCCGCGATGCTGCCCGGCATCCTCGCGGTAATCATGTTTCTGATCACGATCGCGCTCTATGTCGCCTTTTTTCCGGAATCCGGACCCAAGGGCCGCGCCGTCGAGCGCTCGGAATTCATCAGGGCGACGCTGCGCGTCCTGCCAGTTGTCCTAATTTTCGGGACTGTGATAGGCGGCATTTACGCCGGACTGTTCGACCCGACTCCAGCAGCGGCGGTCGGCGTCGTGCTGGTTGCGATATACGGCATTGCCCGCGGGGCGGTAAAACTGCCGCAACTGAAGTATGCACTGTTCGAGACCGCGCGGACCACCGGCATGATCTATCTGATTCTGCTCGGCGCCGAGATGCTCAAGATATTCATGGCGCGTGGCGGCGTACCACAGGCGATGGCGGCGTGGATGATCCATTCCGGGCTGTCGGCCATGTCCATCCTGGTGATTCTGCTGGTCGCGCTGATTCTCCTGGGCTGCCTGATGGACAGCCTGTCGATGATCCTGCTCGCGATTCCCTTCTTTTGGCCGGTGCTGGTTGCGGTCAACGGGGGCGACAGCGTCACAGCCACTCACGCTGCGTTCGGCATGACCGCCGAAGACCTGAAGATCTGGTTCGGCATCCTCGCGCTGATCGTGGTCGAACTGGGGCTGATCACACCGCCGGTGGGTATGAACGTCTTCGTTATATCGGCGATGGCCCCCGACGTGCCTATGGGCAAGATTTTCCTCGGCGTGATGCCGTTCTTCGTTTCCGAGATGATCCGCGTGACCATACTGGTCATGTTCCCGGTGATCACCCTGTGGTTGCCTAGGCTGCTGAGCGGTTGAGCGGCGCGTGCAGATCGCGGCACGCCAGCGTTGGATCCTTCCCGACCACAGTCCGGCGTAGTCCTCGGAGGTTACGGCTTTTTCGGCTATTTCTGGGATGCGCCGCTCATCGGTGCCAAACCACGACGCTTGCGTTACCGCTTCCGGAAGACTGAGCGTAGCCCCCGTACTGCGCACCGGCAAGCTGCGCGCCGTCTTCGTCCAGCGCCTGCAAGGCGCCGAGCATGGTAGCTAAGGGCTTGCCGTTCATTTCCGCCACCACGGCGCGGCTGTATTCAGGCAGCCATGCGGCGGCCTCTGCCACCTCGCCACGTTTGAGCAGATCTATGAACCTCTGGTCCAGCGCTTCGCGTTCCGGCTTGGGCTTGAAGTGGCGGCCGCGCACCAGGTCGTGGCTGAAGGCCGAGCTGGCAAGAAACACGGCTCGCTTGCCGAGGCGCTTCGCGGTCGCATGCACGGCCCGGCCAGCCTGCGCACACTCGGCTTGATTGGCAGTTATCACTGTGGGAATCTGTACCACGGGTATCTCTGCGTCCGGATCAAGATACAAGAGCGGCACCAGACTGCCGTAATCCCAGGCGTAATGCGGGGATTCGTTGCGGCCACCGGGGATCCCGCGCACCTGCCACTCATCGACCAGCGCCGACGCGAACTCCGCATCGCCTTTGCGCTTGTACTCTATGCCCGGAATCAGATCCGGCGCCTCGTCCGCCACGCACACCCCTTGGTGCACGCTCTGGCAGGTCGCATACCAGCCGAAAGTGCAGATCCAGTGAGACGAATTGACCACGAACAGATCAGGTTTGAGTTCACGCAACGCCTTGCCCAGTGCGCGCTCCCCTTCGACCAAGGTAAGCTGGAAATCCGGCGTGTTCTTGGAAAGCCCGAGCGTGGGCACGTGGGGGACGGCGGCGGCAGCTATAATTCCAGGATTCATTCTGTGTGTCCTCTCAGACAGCCTTCGACTCCGCCTCGCGCTTGGCTACGCTGGCGAGGATTTCCGCGCCGCGGTTGGCCGCGGGCAGCCCGCGAAAGAGAAAGCAAAGATTGATCACGCCCTGCAACTCCTCCCAGCTGGCGCCGGCCCGGCGCGCCGCGATCGCGTGCAGCGGCGCTGCATCGCTCAGGTCCATCAACAGCATGCCGAACAGCATCATCTGGGCGGTTTTTACGTCGAAGCACTTGGGGTACATACCGTGTTCGCGTATGCGCTCCTGCAGATCCAGCATCTGCGGGTCGAGCGCTCCGGTCACATTTAGCCGCGCCTCAATGCGCGGCGGGACGAAGCCGATCAATTCCTGGTAGATCGCGGCGCGCTGCGCCAGCGTCTCCTTTTCGTCGGCGTATTCGCCCATGGCGGCCTGCACGGCCTTGACATCTATGCGTGGTGGTAGCACCTCTTTTCCTCCTAACGATTTGTGGGTACGGCTGTTCCGAAGTCACGGCTGGCGGCACGCATGTCGACGCCGTTGGCATGGTTGCCGCCGCGTGTAGCTGGCAACAATCCAAGAGATTTCTGCCGACGTTGCCTCCGGCCTTTGCGGCCGACAACAGAATAGCACAGGGAATGACGTGGCTATTTTCCGCACGCGCACAGCCCGCCTCAGCGCCGCGTTCTGCGAGCTATTGCGTGCGAGGATGAATGTCTCACTCCGCGCTGTCGAAAATTTGCTCTTTAAGCTTGCGCCGCTGCAGCTTGCCCGTCGCGGTGAGCGGAAGTTCGCCCACCCACTTGACCAGCCGCGGCCGCTTGAGTTTCGGCAGGGCGGCAATCCCCGCGGTCAGTCGCTCGCGCGCCTGCGCCTCCTGCCCGCGGGTGGCCACCGCGAACAAGGCGATCGAAACAAGTCCCTCGGCGTTGTCGAAACCCACCGCCGCCAGGCTGTCCACGCAGCCACCACTCGCGCCGAGCAGCGCGTGCTCGACATCGAGGATACTCACCCATTGCCCGGAAATCTTCAACATGTCGTCGTCCCGCCCGCAAAGCTCCAGCGCTCCATCGTCGCGCGGCCGGAACAAATCTCCCGGAGAAAACCAACCTTCGTCAAAGCTGTCACGCTCCGCCTCCTGACGTCGCCAATATCCAAGCGCAATCGAGGGGTGGCGCAGCCATAGGCGCTGCGGCGCGTCGCTATCGCCGTTCGCGCGCGTTCGAAATTCGAGCCGCGGCGATGGCTTCAGCAGCGCGCTGTCATCATCGCAGTAGAACACCAGAACCACGGTTTCCGAGGCGCCGTAGCCCGAGACCGGCGCCACCCCGCTCGCCTCGCGCCACTCGCGCCGCACCGCTGCAGGCAGGCCCTCGCCGGCCGATACATAGCGGCGCACGCCGGCGGCGCGCAGCCGCGCCGCCACGCCCGCCTGCAGCATCTTGAGGTAAAGAGTTGGCACCGAAAACAACGCTGTCGGACGGTGCCGCTCGACCACCTCGGCCACCCCTTCGGCTGTTGGCCATTCGCGGTCGAGAATCACAGTCGCACCCAGCCGCAAACCCGCGCAAAGGCTGTTGCCGAGCGCATAGGCAAAGAACATTTTGGATGTCGCGTAGATGCGATCCTGCGCATTTAGGCCAAGTATGTCGCGTGCGAACTCGGCGCAGGCAATCACGCTGCGCTGCGCGTGCATGACGGCCTTGGGGACGCCGGTGGTTCCCGAGGTATACACCCAGAACGCCATGGCATCGTCCGCCAAGTCGGCGGCGCGAACCGGGGACTGCGCCTCCAGACCCGCTATCCATTGCGCGTCGATGATTAGCTTCGGCGAATCGGCGATTTTGGCGAGCAGCCGCTCCAGGAGGGGGCGCGAGCTTTCGTTGCACCAGATGAAACGTGCGCCGGACTCCGACAGTACTACCGACAATTCGCGCTCGAACAGGCGCGAGTTCAGACCCACGGCGACACCGCCCGCCCAGATCGCGCCCAGATAGGCAATCGCCCAGGCAATGCCGTCCGGCGCGAACACCAGAACGCGTTCGCCTTGCCCAAGGCCGCGCTCGCGCCAGGCGCCGGCAGCACGCGCCACCGCGTCGCGCAGTTCGCCATAGGTCAGGCGCTCCGCGCCGCACTCCAGCGCCGTCGCGCCTGCCTGCCCGGTGGCAAGCAGATACTCGGCGGCGTTCATGCGCGGCGGCGCATCCGTTTAGCGCGGCGCAACCACACTGACGCGCAACTCGCCCAGGCCATCGATGCCTGCGACGAGTTCGTCTCCGATCTTGGCCGCGCCCACCCCCGCCGGCGTGCCGGTAAGAATGATGTCGCCGGCCTCGAGCGTGTAGTACTGCGTCAAGAATGCGATCTGCTCGGGCACGCTCCAGATCATCTGGTCGATATCTGATTGCTGGCGGTACTCGCCGTTCACCTTGAGCCACAGCTTGCCCTTGGACGGGTGCCCGATTTTGCTTGCCGGCGTTACCGGCCCGCAGGGCGCGGCCTGGTCGAAGTCCTTGCCGAAGCTCCACGGGCGGCCCTTGTCTTTTCCCTGCTGCTGCAGGTCACGGCGGGTCATGTCCAGGCCGATCGCGTAGCCCCAGACGTGGTCGTTAGCGTGCTCGGCGGCGATCTTGTAACCGCCCTTGCCGATCAGCGCAACCATTTCCGTCTCCCAATGATAGTTGCTGGTCAGGGGCGGATAATGAATTTTGCCGGTTTCGCCCGCGTTGACCCCAACCAGGTCATGCGCCGCCTTGCAGAAGAAGAATGGTTGCTCGCGGCCGTCACCGCCCATTTCTTTCTGGTGTTCGACATAGTTGCGGCCGACGCAGAAAATGCGCCGCACCGGAAAACGGTCGTTGGAACCAACCACAGGCAGCGAGGGCTGCTGCCACATTTCGAGGACGTAACCCACTTCAGACTCCTATTGGACAAAATCGGAACTTTTCAGCGCGCAACCCCAGGTAAGTCCCGGGTTCAATTGCGTAGCGCAATCTAGACTACCCAGACAGCTGCGGTCCGCCGGCATCCAACGCATACTGCTTATTTGTCGCTGTTCTGTCAATTCACCGCCTACAGGCGGGTCCTGCGCGTTTGACGAAGCCGCGAAAACGCGCAAACCGCGTGTCGCGACGCGCATGATCGCCCGCCATTTCCCCGGCGCACGCACGTCGGCTTTTCCTGGTGCTGCCGCTTTGCTTCTTGCGTTGTAGCGTTAGGTTATGCTATCTTTGAATCATTGAATGAATATTCATTCACCTCAATTGTAGCTGATAAAGTTGCGGCTGAAAAGAGGCGCTCATGCGGCCCAGCCGGGATCGGCTCACGACCGAGGTGAGTGCGGGAAACGGGAGCCGGCTGGTAACGGCGCCATCAGGCAACGGACATTTTCCTAATATTGCGGAGTGAAAAATGCGACTAGACGGCAAGACGGCGGTGATCACCGGGGCAGCCTCGGGAATCGGGCGGGCGACTGCGGAAACTCTGGCACAAGCCGGGGCGCACGTGCTGCTGGGCGACATTGCGGTAGAGGCGGGTGAGCAGAGCGCGGCGGCGATCCGCGCCAAAGGTTTAGGCGCCGACTTCGTCCGGCTCGATGTTACCGATCTCGACTCGATTGACGCATTTAAACAGAAGGCCTATGCGCTGCGGCAGCACGTCGACATCGTTGCCAATGTCGCCGGCTGGGGCAAGATCGAGCCTTTCGTCAAGAACACGCCCGATTTCTGGCGCAAGGTAATCGACCTCAACCTGTTCGGGCCGATCGCCGTGACGCGCGCGTTCCTCGACGACATGATCGAGCGCAAGGCCGGCAAGATCGTCACCGTTTCCAGCGACGCTGGTCGGGTCGGCAGTCTGGGCGAATCGGTCTATGCCGGCGCGAAAGGCGGTGCCATCGCGTTTACGAAATCGCTTGCGCGGGAAATGGCACGCTTCAACATCAACGTGAATTGCGTCTGCCCCGGGCCGACTGACACCCCGCTTCTGGCCGTGGTGCCGGAAAAACACCGCGAAGCCTTCGTCCGCGTCACGCCCATGGGCCGGCTGGCGCAACCCTCGGAGATTGCCGATGCGGTGCTGTTCTTCGCCAGTAGCCGGGCGGCTTTCGTCACGGGCCAAACCTTGAGTGTCAGCGGCGGTCTCGTCTTGGCCGGCTGAGGCCACCTTATTCCATCAACTGTGATACGGAGAACCAAATGTACAAACTCAAAGCCGCCGAGTGGCGTCCGCAGCACTTTAAATGGGAAGTCAAGGACCGCGTAGGCACGATCACACTGAATCGACCCGAGCGCAAGAACCCGCTGACCCTGGAGAGCTATGCCGAGCTGCGCGATACATTCCATAAGCTGCAGTACGCAGAAGACGTGCGCGCCGTGGTATTCACCGGTGAAGGCGGCAATTTCTGCTCCGGCGGCGACGTACACGAGATTATTGGCCCGCTGACCAAGATGGACATGAGCGGCCTGATTACATTTACCCGCATGACTGGGAACCTGGTGAAGGAGATGCGCACTTGTCCACAACCGGTTATTTCGGCGGTCGACGGCATCTGCGCCGGAGCGGGGGCGATCATTTCGATGGCGAGCGACCTGCGCTATGGCACGCCGGAGTGCAAGACCGCGTTCCTCTTTGTGCGCGTCGGCCTGGCCGGCTGCGACATGGGCGCCTGCGCGATTCTGCCTCGTATCATCGGTCAGGGACGCGCTTCGGAGCTTTTCTACACCGGGCGCGCAATGACAGCTCAGGAAGGGCAGGCCTGGGGTTACTACAACGACATCGTGCCCAAGGACAAGCTGCAGGAACGCGCGCACGCGATGGCGAAGGAAATCGCCGACGGCCCGTATTTCGCACACGCTATGACAAAGAAATGCCTGCATCAGGAATGGAACCAGACCATCGAACAGGCGCTCGAGACCGAAGCCGAGGCGCAGGCGATTTGCATGCAGACGCAGGATTTCACGCGCGCCTACAACGCCTTTGTGGCCAAGCAAAAACCGGCGTTTGAAGGCAACTGAGTCGACGCCCGGATCGGCTGTCATGCCGGATTCGGGCGTTGTGCAGGCACCAGAGCGGGGGCGCGGACAACGCGTCTTGCATGCCTACCCCTGACCTGGCGCAGCGCCCGCCACGCGGAGTGAAATAATGAAACAGCCCGGACATGTGGAAAGCCTCGTCACCGATGCCAGACTGGTGGAGGAGCGGCGCGGACAGATCCTGCGCGCGGCAGTAAAACTGTTCTCGGATAAGGGCTACTACACCACCACAATCTCGCAGATTGCCCAGGAAGCCGGCGTTAGCACCGGGCTGATCTACCAATATTTCGGCGACAAGGACGACGTCCTGCTGCTTTCGCTGAAGCTGGTGCTCGAAACCTACGAAATGGAGATCCCGCCTCGCCTCGAGGGTGTCAAGCACCCGGTCGAGCGACTGTGCATGGCGTTGTGGGCCTACTGCACCATAGTGGATGGATTGCGCGATGCGACCGTCCTCGCCTATCGCTCCACCAAATCGCTGCGCGCCGACCGCAGGACCTTGGTAAAGCAGGACGAGCTCCGGACCAATCGTCTACTGCAAGACTGCTTGCGCGCCTGCATTGCCGGCGGATACATGCGCCCGCTGAACGAATATCTTCTGGTGTATCAGTATGTAGCCTTCTCGCACGCCTGGGCGCTGAAGCATTGGGCCTTGCGCGGCAGGTTCAGTCTGGGCAAGTACGTGGCCGAAGGCATAGGGCTCTTGGTCGAGCCTTTTCTTACGGCAAAGGGACGCAGGGCACTTACCGAGATGCGCCGCCGCACCGCCAATTTCACGCGCGGCGCCACGCGTGGAAAACCGGCAAAGCGGGCGCGAACTGCTTGATCGCGGCGGGCGCAACATAAAAAACGGGCGCCCGCAGGCGCCCGTTTGGCAAACACTTCCTAGATACTAGATGTGATAGGCCACCTCGCCGTGTTGCGTCGAGTCCAGTCCTTCGCGCTCGCCTTCTTCGGGCACGCGCAGGCCAACCATCATGTCGACGACCTTGTAGAGAATGAAGCTGATAACCCCGGTCCACACCACGGTGGTTCCGACGGCAATAGCCTGCGTGGTCACCTGCCCCATCATTGTGACACCCTTGTCGTATCCAACGCCGCCGAAGGTATCCGACATCAGGACGCCGGTGCCGATGGCGCCGAGAATCCCGCCGACGCCATGCACGCCGAATACGTCCAGGGAATCATCGTAGCCGAACATCGCCTTCAGGCCGGTTACGCCCCAGAAGCAGATTATGCCCGCTGCAATACCCAGGATAATCGAGCCCATGGGACCCACGAAACCACAGGCCGGAGTAATCGCGACTAGGCCGGCCACCGCGCCGGAAGCCGCGCCCAGCATCGTCGGCTTGCCGCGTGTCATCCACTCGATGAACATCCAGCCCAGAACTGCCGCCGCCGTCGCCAATTGCGTGTTAACCAGCACCATGCCGGCGATGCCGTCTGCCGCAAGCTCGCTGCCGACGTTGAAGCCGAACCAGCCCACCCACAGCAGCGCTGCGCCCACCATGGTCATGGTGAGGCTGTGCGGCGGCATGGCTTCCTTGCCGTAGCCGATACGCTTGCCCAGCATCACGCACCCCACCAGCGCTGCGATCCCGGCGTTGACGTGTACGACCGTGCCGCCGGCGAAGTCCTTGGCCCCGAGTCCGGCGAGGAAGCCGCCGCCCCAGACCATGTGCGCGATCGGCACATAGCAGAAGGTCACCCATAGCGCCATGAACCAGAGCACGGCCGAGAACTTCATGCGCTCTGCAAAGCCGCCGACGATCAGCGCCGGGGTAATGGCCGCGAACGTGAGTTGGAACACCACGAACACATACTCGGGGATGACGCCGCTCAACGTGTCGGGTTTGATCCCGGCGAGAAACGCCTTGCTCAAGCCACCAATGATCGAGTTGAGCGAGCTTCCCTCGGTGAATGCGAGGCTGTAACCGTAGACCGCCCAGATGATGGAGACCAGGGAGAAGGTCACGAACACCTGCATGAGTACCGACAGCATGTTCTTCGCGCGCACCAGACCACCATAGAACAGCGCGAGGCCAGGGATGGTCATCAGGATGACGAGCACCGTGGCCGTAATCATCCAACCGGTACTGCCGGTGTCCAGCTTTTTGACTTCCGGCACGGGTGCGGCCGGCGCGGCCTCCGCAGCCGCCGGGGCGGCTGGCGCCGCCATGGTAGCCGTCGGTTGCTCGGCGGGTTTGTCCTGCGCCTGCGCCGCAATGCCCGCGAAACTCAACGCGCCGAACAGCGCGACAATGGTAAGAAATTTCTTCATGCCGTTCTCCCTAAAGCGCTTCCGCGCCGGTCTCGCCGGTGCGTATGCGGATGACCTGCGCCAGATCGAATACGAAAATTTTGCCGTCGCCGATCTTGCCGGTGCTGGCGGATTTTTCGATGGCTTCGATCGCCTGGTCGAGCAGTTCGGTTTTGATGGCCGCCTCGATCTTGACCTTGGGCAGGAAGTCGACCACATACTCCGCGCCGCGGTACAGCTCGGTATGGCCTTTCTGCCGGCCGAAGCCTTTGACCTCGGTCACGGTGATGCCTTGCACGCCGATGGCGGACAGCGCCTCCCGCACCTCGTCAAGCTTGAACGGCTTGATAATTGCTGTGACTAGTTTCATTGCATTCCCCATGGAAAAAGGGCAGTGACTGACCGCCCTATGCTGTTATGTGCTCAAAATGTCTTTTGAACGTAGGCAGTAAAGTTATCCTTGCCGAGAAACCTGGTAGCGTTGGAGTAGAACGCTTCTTGCGTCGCGTCCATGGTGGTGGTGGTGTAATACGCTCCAACGGTAAAGTCCTTGGGCAGGGCGTAGCTCAACCCGAGTTTGTAGTCTTCGAACGAGGCGAAGGAATCGTTGGTTACGCCCGCCACGGTGCCGTCGAATTTTTGCTTGCCATAGTGCGCCTGCAGGCCCAGTTTGTCGGTAAGCGGGTAGTTAGCGGAAATATCCAGATACCAGGTACCGCGGCTGTCAGCGACACCGAAGGTCTTGTTGCCCAGACTGTAGGAATACTTGGCGCTCAGCCATTTCCAGCTAAGCGCGCCATAGGCTTCGAGCGTATCCGCCTTTACCAGCCCAGGGGTAACGGTACCTGGATAGTAATATTGCAACAGGCCAACGTCGTAGCCGAAGTCTGAATTGCTGAATGTGCCGCGATAGCCGCCGTAGACATCCCATTCCAGACTGGAACTGGAATACGCGGCAGCATCCGTGAGCCAGCTGACGTTGGACAGCCAAGTGCCCGCGTAGAGCCCGCTGGCGTGGCTGTAATCGAAGCCACCCTGAATCGCCGGATCGGTGTTGGTTTGCGACACACCGCGGAAAATGTACTGGCTGTACAGGCCGAAATTTCCGCTGAGACTGTGCGGTGAGTCCTCGGCGGCGGCGGATTGAGCGAACATCGTGAGCGGCAGAGCAAGTGCGGCGGACGCTGCCGAAGCGAGCAGTAGTTTGCGCATGGTAATACCCCTTCTTAGAGTTGAGTAAAAAAGTCCTACGGTTAGGCCTTTAGCACAGCCCGTGCCAGAATTTTTATTTACGCTATTTCAATTAGTTAAGTGGTGACTAATATCAGAGAGTCGGCGTTGTGCATCGTGTTGGTGCGCGACTGATGTTGTCTGCACCATCGAGAGGCGATCAGCCGATTCGCTTGCTGGCGCGTTATAAGGACCATGGTGATAGACTCGAAAAACGACACAGCAGAGGAGAGGCTAATGCAACAAAACCGGTTGTTTGAAGAGTTGAGCGGTAAGGTCAGCGCATTGCTGGCACAAAGCCCAGCCAAGGATGTTGAAAAGAATCTGCGCGCGCTATTGACGAGTTTCTTTGGCAAACTCGACTTGGTGACGCGCGAGGAATTCGACGTACAGGCCAGATTGCTCGCCCGTTCGGGTGAACAGCTCAAAGCCTTGGAGTCGCGGGTCGCCGAGCTCGAAGCTGGGGTTGGCAAACCGAACACCTGACCGGCATGTCGCTCGCCGTGCTGCACAGCCGGGCGCTTACGGGCATGGATGCGCCCGAAGTTACGGTTGAAGTGCATCTGTCCGGGGGGCTCCCCAGTTTCACTATCGTCGGCCTGCCGGAGGCCGAGGTCAGGGAAAGCCGCGACCGGGTGCGTGCGGCGCTGGTCAAC
The DNA here is from genome assembly GCA_014860395.1 of Burkholderiales bacterium. Taxonomy (GTDB): domain Bacteria; phylum Pseudomonadota; class Gammaproteobacteria; order Burkholderiales; family SG8-39; genus 2-12-FULL-64-23. Next base: position 20,487 of record JACZJU010000276.1, read on the forward strand.
GCGCATTTCGAATTTCCCGCTCGTCGCATTACCGTCAACCTTGCCCCTGCAGATCTTCCCAAGGACAGTGGGCGTTTCGATCTACCCATCGCCTTGGGCATACTTTCCGCCTCGGGCCAGTTGCCTACCGCTCAACTGAAAGATTATGAATTCGCCGGCGAACTTTCGCTGACCGGCGATCTGCGCCCGATCCGCGGTGCGCTAGCCATGACTTACTCGGCGTATCGCAGCGGTCGCGCCTTCGTGTTGCCGCGCGCCAGCGCAGAGGAGGCGAGCCTGGTGCGCGAAGCGCGAATCCTGCCAGCCAAGACCTTGCTCGAGGTATGCGCACACTTGGCCCAAAGGGAATGCCTGCGGCCTTACCTAACGACAGACATGGGCGCGACGCAGCCCAATTACCCCGACCTCGCCGATGTCAAAGGCCAGGCGCATGCGAAGCGCGCGCTGGAAATCGCCGCTGCCGGTGGCCATAGCTTGCTCATGGCCGGACCGCCTGGCACCGGTAAATCGATGCTCGCGGCGCGCTTTCCCGGAATACTCCCGCCTATGAGCGACGCCGAGGCGCTGGAGTCCGCAGCGCTCCAATCGCTGGGTTCGGGTGGCTTTCGCCTAGAGCAGTTTCGCCGCCGGCCGTTTCGAGCGCCGCATCACACCGCTTCCAGCGTGGCCTTGGTCGGCGGCGGCAGCGATCCGCGCCCGGGCGAGATATCGCTCGCCCATCACGGCGTGCTGTTCCTGGACGAACTACCGGAATTCGAACGCCGAGTGCTCGAGGTGCTGCGCGGACCGCTGGAATCCGGGCGCGTGGCAATTTCGCGCGCGGCGCGCCAGGCGGAATTCCCCGCGCGTTTCCAGCTTGTCGCCGCGATGAACCCCTGTCCGTGTGGCTACCTTGGGCATTTCAGCCACAAATGCCGCTGTACCCCGGACCAAGTGGCGCGCTATCGCGGCAAAATTTCGGGACCGCTCCTGGACCGCATCGACATCCACCTGGAGGTTCCCGCCGTGCCGCAGGAAGACTTGCTGCGTCAGGCTGCAGGCGAAACGAGCGACGCAGTGCGCGAACGCGTCGCTGCGGCGCACCGGCTGCAGATTAATCGCCAGGGCAAGGCAAACAGCAGCCTCGCCACGCGCGAGATCGACCGCTGGTGCCTGCCGGAGGCGGCGGCGGAGGGTTTGCTCAAGCAGGCGATCGCTCGCTTCAATCTGTCGGCGCGCGCTTATCATCGCGTGCTGAAGCTGGCACGCACCATTGCCGATCTCGCCGAAAGCAATGCAATCGCCGTCGCTCATGTGGCCGAAGCAATTCAATATCGCAAACTCGACCGCATGGCTTAGCGGCCGCTTCGCTATTTCTCGCATGGCCTCCGACTTGAGGTCAGCTTAAAGGCAGCATCGCTTCATTTTGGTTACGGACCAACAAAAAAATGGCTACTTATGCAATCGGCGACGTTCAAGGATGTTTTGGCGCACTTGAAAGCATTTTAGCCGATTTTAATTTCGACAAGGGACGCGACCAGCTTTGGTTCGTCGGCGATCTGGTCAACCGCGGCCCGGATTCGCTCGCAACACTGCGTCTGGTGAAGACCCTAGGGGCTGGTGCGGTTTCGGTGCTCGGCAATCACGATTTTCACTTGCTCGCAATCGCCTCTGGGAGTGCGAAAAAACACCGTAGCGACACGCTGGATGCGGTGCTCGCGGCGCCGGACCGGGAAGAGCTATTGACCTGGCTGCGACATCGACCAATGCTACATGTCGAAGACGACTGGGTAATGGTGCATGCAGGCCTGCTGCCGCAATGGGACATTGCGACCGCGCTGGCGCTAGCTCAGGAGGTCGAGGCGGCGTTGCGCGGTGCTAACTGGAAGGAATTCCTGATGGAGCTTTATGGCGACAAGCCGGATTGCTGGAGCGAAGGCCTGCGCGGCGCGGACCGTCTGCGTGTCATCGTCAATGCCATGGCCCGAATGCGTTTTTGCTCGGCGGAAGGCAAAATAGAACTGCGAACCAAGGGCGAAACCGCCCAGGCGCCGCCTGGATTTTTCCCCTGGTTCGATGTGCCCGGTCGGGCCAGCCGCGACCACACGCTGGTCTGTGGTCACTGGTCCACGCTCGGTTTAACGCTGCGCCCCGACCTGCTCGCCTTGGACAGCGGCTGCGTCTGGGGTGGAAGCCTCAGCGCGGTGCGCCTTGAGGACCGCAAGCTGTTCCAGGTGCCATGCAAGCAGTGCCAAGTACCGGGTAGCTAGCGCCGGCGCGTGGCAGGCGAAACATCGTGCTTACCGGCACAATCTTCATTGTTGCCCAATCGAGTGTGGGGAGAATCGGATGAGTGATTGCGTCTTCTGCAGCATTGTTGCCGGACAGATGCCTTCGACCAAGGTACACGAAGACGAACTGACGCTCGCCTTCATGGATATTGGCGAAGTCAATCCCGGCCACGTATTGGTGGTGGTAAAACCGCATGTGGAAGATATCTACGGTTTGGATGGCAGGTTGGCTGCCGCCGTGTTCTGGACCGCGACGCGCGTGGCGCGCGCTGTGCGAAAAGCATACGCCCCGGAAGGCGTGACGCTATATCAAGCCAATGGTGCCGCCGCGGGCCAGACCGTGTTTCATTTCCATCTTCATCTCGTGCCGCGCTACGCCGCAGACGGCATGCGCCTTACCTGGCCGGCAAAGAATCCACCGCGTAAACAACTGGAAGCGAACGCCGCCAAGCTGCGCGCGGCGCTGGAACAAGAATAGACGCCTGTCGGGGGCTCTAGCGTAAAGCGGCGTGGCGGCAAAGCAAGCAATCGCCCGTTCCTCGCATTTCGCCGGCGGCACCTCACTGAATCAGTGCGTCACGCGCGTCACCCCGTTTCCGGAAAGCAGGCGCACGCGGTCACCGGGCCTGAAGCTCTCGTCGGCGTCCTGGGTGATGGCGCGCAATTGGCCGTTGTCGAGCTTGACTGTGATTTCCAGCCCCTGCTTCTTGGTTACGCCTTGCTCAATCGCACTCCCCGCGACGCCGCCGGCGACCGCGCCAAGGATCGTACCTATGGTGCTGCCCTTGCCGCCGCCGACATTACTGCCAGCCACGCCACCCACCACGCCGCCGGCTATCGTGCCAACACCGCTCTTGGAACCTTCAATGGTCACTTGGCGTACGCTTTCAACCACGCCCATGCGCACGGTCTGCTCCTGCCGAGCCTGGCCGCCGGAATAGACGCTTCCTGAACTGGTGGTGGCGCAACCGGTAAGAAGTGCCGACACGGTGATCGCACCTGCGACTACCATTCTGCTGAAGTTTTTCATAGCTAGTCCTTTAATCTAATTGCGCGTCGAAATGCTTGCGGTAAAGTCCCTCAATCTCGGCGCGGGTAGCGCGATGGTTTTGGCCGCCGCGCGCGCCGATCTTGAGCGCGCCCATCAGCGAGGCGAGTTGGCCGGTGGAGCGCCAATCCATGCCCGCGGCAATACCATACAGCAGACCTGCACGATAAGCATCCCCGCATCCGGTCGGATCTACGATGTCCTCCACTTCAACGCACGGGATCTCCATGCGTTGACCCCCGGCGTGGATCTCGGAACCCTGCGCGCCATGAGTCACAACCAGCGCCTCCACACTCTGCGCCAAATCCGCGATCGATTTGCCGGTTCGTTCTTCCAGCATCTTGCCCTCGTACGAGTTGACCGCAACATAGCTGGCAAGTTTCACGAACTCGAGCAGCTCGGCGCCGGAGAACATGGGCAGCCCCTGACCGGGATCGAATACGAAGGGAATGTTCTCCTCCTTCAACTCGCGCGCGTGCTGCAGCATGCCCTCGCGCCCATCAGGTGAAACGATGGCAAGGCCAACGTCTCCTGCCGTCGCGACGTTGTTGAGATGCGAGTGACCCATCGCCCCCGGATGAAAGGCGGTGATTTGATTATCTTCCAGATCCGTGGTGATGAAGGCTTGCGCGGTATAAGTACCGGCGACCTCGCGCACATGCGTGCGTTCGATGCCGAGCGCGTCCAGTCGCCTGTAGTAGGACTCAGCGTCCTCGCCCACGGTGGCCATAATCAGCGGCTCGCCGCCGAGCAAGCGCAGATTGTAGGCGATGTTGGCGGCACAGCCGCCGAATTCGCGCCGCAAAGCCGGTACCAGGAAAGCCACGTTGAGCATATGGATCTGGTCAGGCAGGATGTGTTCGCGAAACCTCCCCTCGAACACCATAATATTGTCGTAGGCGATGGAGCCCAGAAGCAAGATGCGCATAGTTTGTTATTCCGTCGTCGTGAGTCCGGTGACAGACTCTGGGTGCTGGTTCAAAAACGATTGAGGATACCCGAACTCGATCTCAAGGATAGAACAAATACAGCCGGTAGCCGGTGGCCTTGACCTGTGAGCCTTCGATAAATACCTTGATCGCGATTTCGCTATTGGCGGGAAATCCTGTCTGAGTGTCGGCTGCTTTGCCGATGTAATCCTTCGGTGCAAGCACGCGCCGCACTACCGGCTGGTCCTGTGCGTCGGTTAGGGTAAGCTCAAGCGAGGGAAGCAGCTGCTCGAAAACGGCCCGGTTTTTGAGCGTAGCCGACAACACCATGATATTGGGATTAGCCGTGTCCGCCTGCAAATCCGAGGCTTCTATGCTCATCTGCTCGATGCGCCGCGGCAGCGGCAGCTCGCAACCCAGGCTTGCGCACAGCTTGACCGCATAGGGCTTGGCCTCGGGGAAAAGCACTAGGAGGGTGCTGCGGTATTGATACGTCGCCTGCGCGAGCAATATCAACAGCAACAAAAGTGCGCCCAGTAACCAAGGCCAGCGACGCGCGCGCCTAGCCGGATCCGCTGCTGCGATCGGCCCGAAATCGAATGAGCTTGCGCCGTACGCGGGCTCGGCATCGATACCCTCCTGCGGCTCTGGTGCGGACTCGTGCACGGCCGGCTCGAACACTCCGATTTCGGCTTCCGTCGTTTCGGCGTCTTCACCCGTGCTTGCCGCAGTTGCGGGCGCCTGCGGTTCCGCGCCTACATCCGTCACCGCATCCGGCGCCGATTCCGGCACAGGTTCTGTTGCTACCGCTACGGCGACCTTGGGCGCGGACTCCTGCGCTGCCGAAGGTTCGCGCGCAGGGGCGATCTCCTCGATCAGATATTCGAGGGCGTCGAATACTCGATTGCATTTGCCGCAACGCACCTGTCCCGCGCGCGCTGTGAGCTGCTCCGTGTGTACGCGAAAATGGGTATGGCAAGACGGGCAGTGCGTAATCATGGCCGCGAGCCCTCAAGCAGCGCCCAGTCCCCATCGCGGTCGCCAACGCGCATCACGAACCAGGGGGCGTAGGCAGCCATCACCCCCTCCGTCTGCGTCTCAAGTATGCCCGATAGCGCGATGCGCCCCCCCTTACCCGCGAGCCCGGCAAGCAACGGCGCAAGCAGTATCAGCGGATTGGCAAGAATATTCGCGACCACGAGGTCCGCCTGAAAATCTGGAGCCGTCTCCGTGTTGATAAAGCGTGCATTGACCCCGTTACGCTCGGCGTTCGCACGCGCCGCGGGGAGCGCCTGCGGATCCACGTCCACGCCGAGCGCTACGCTCGCGCCCAGGCGCATCGCGGCAATGGCTAATATACCCGAACCACAGCCGTAGTCCAGAACGCGCTCGCCGCCGCGTATGGTCCGCTCCAGCCACTGCAGGCACAATCGCGTGCTCGGATGACTGCCGGTGCCGAAAGCTAGGCCCGGATCAAGTACGAGGTTCGTCGCGCCCGGTTCAGGCGCCGTTGCCCAGGATGGCACTATCCACAGCTTGTCCGAGATACGCAGCGGTTCGAACTGCGACTGACTGCGCCGCACCCAATCCTGTTCTATCACGGGCTCGACGCGATAATCCGGCGACTGTGCCAGTCCGATCCGGGCGCAGGCGGCGGTGATGAGCTGCGCCGGATCCGTACATTGCTCGCACAGCGCATTGATCAGGCTTTGCGGCCAAGCGGTCTCAACCGGCATGCCGGGCTCGCCGTACAGCGGCGTTTCCCCGGCGGTACCAGCACTGGCATCTTCCACGCTGACCGACAGCGCACCCTGCGCGAGCAACGCGTCGCTCAGCGCATCGGCCGCGCGCGCGTCGGTGCGCAGTATGATCGACACCCAAGCCAGGAGGTCACCCCTTCTCGAGTTTTTGCTGCGCGAGCTTTTGCTCGAGATAATGGATGCTGGTCCCGCCCTTGACGAAGCGTTCGTCGAGCAGCAGTTCCTGGTGCAGCGGAATATTCGTCTGAATCCCCTGTACCGCCATTTCCGACAGCGCGATACGCATGCGCCGCAGCGCTTGGTCGCGCGTAGCGCCATAGGCGATGACTTTGCCTATCAGGGAATCGTAATTGGGCGGCACAAAATAACCTTGGTAAATGTGCGAGTCAACGCGGATGCCGGGTCCGCCCGGTGGATGATAGGAAGTAATTCGGCCAGGCGAAGGCGTGAACTTGAACGGATCTTCGGCATTGATGCGGCACTCTATGGCATGCCCGCGCAGCACCACGTCGCGCTGGCGCAATCGCAACTTCTCGCCTGCGGCGACACGGATCTGCTCCTGCACCAGGTCCACACCGGTGATCATCTCTGTCACAGGGTGCTCGACCTGGACGCGCGTATTCATTTCGATGAAATAGAACTCTCCGCCCTCGTACAGAAATTCGAAGGTGCCGACACCGCGATAGCCGATCTTGCGGCAGGCTTCGGCGCAGCGTTCGCCTATGCGGATGCGCTGGCGCTCGGTTATCCCCGGTGCTGGCGCCTCTTCGATGATCTTCTGATGCCGGCGCTGCATCGAGCAGTCGCGCTCGCCCAGATAGACGGCGTTCTTGTATTCATCGGCGAGCACCTGAATCTCCACGTGGCGTGGATTTTCAAGGAATTTCTCCAAGTAAACCTCGGGATTGCCGAATGCCGCCTGCGCCTCCTGGTGCGTCAGATTCACCGCGGCGAGGAGCGCCGCCTCGGTGTGCACGATGCGCATGCCCCGCCCGCCGCCGCCGCCTGAAGCCTTGACGATAACCGGATAACCGACTTTGCGCGCAATTTTGATGATTTCGTCATTCTGCTCCGGCAGCGCCCCTTCAGAGCCAGGCACGCAGGGAACCCCCGCCTTAAGCATCATCGCCTTGGCGTTGATCTTATCTCCCATCATTCGTATCGTTTCCGGGCGCGGACCAATGAATACGAAACCGCTTTTCTCGACCCGCTCGGCGAAGTCGGCATTCTCGGAAAGGAAACCGTACCCTGGATGGATGGCCTCGGAATCGGTCACTTCAGCCGCGCTGATGATCGCCGGGATGTTGAGGTAACTGGCCGCGGATGGGGCAGGGCCGATGCATACCGATTCGTCTGCGAGCTTGACATACTTAGCCTCGCTATCCGCTTCGGAGTGCACCATGACGGTCTTGATGCCCAACTCACGGCAGGCACGCTGGATGCGCAGGGCGATTTCGCCCCGGTTGGCAATAAGAACCTTCTTAAACATGGTGGTGAACGAAAAACACGGGCGCGCCGGCCAACGCTGGCGCGCCCGTAACGGTGGTTCCGGTGTTTCTGCTCACCCCGTCCTCCAGATGCATCAATCTATGATCACCAAGGGTTCGCCGTACTCGACCGGCTGGCCGTTCTCCACGAGTACGGCTTTGATGACTCCGTCCTTGTCGCACTCGATTTCATTTAACAGCTTCATCGCCTCTATGATGCATATGGTGTCGCCCGACTTAACCGTATCTCCCACCTCGACGAATGGCTTGGTGCCTGGCGAGGACGAGCGGTAAAACGTGCCCACCATGGGTGACTTGACCACGTGCCCTGAGATCTCGGCAGGCGCCGCAGCAGCTGGCGCGTGCACCAAAGGCGTTGCTGTAGGTGGCGCAGAGGCGGTTTCGGGTACGGCATAAGTGATGCCCGAGCCACCGCTCTTGACGATTTTGACTTTCTCCTCGCCTTCGGTGACTTCCAACTCCGAAATACCCGATTCCTGCACTAGATCTATCAATTTCTTCAGCTTCCGCAAATCCATGGCGGTTCCTCCTTGCTGCGCGGCGAGCGCCCTGCGCGCCGGAATGCGATATTAGGTCTGCCGCAAAACGAACTGCAGCGCTAGCTCGTAGCCTTGGCTGCCCAAGCCGCATATCGTCCCGATCGCCAGATCGGAAAAATAGGAATGGCTGCGAAACGGCTCACGAGCGTGGATATTGGACAGATGGACTTCGATAAACGGGATAGCTACGCCCGCCAAGGCATCGCGCAGTGCGACACTGGTATGGGTGTAGCCGGCCGGATTAATGATAATGGCGGCAACCTGTTGCTTTTTGGCTAGTTGCACTCGGTCGATGAGCGCCCCCTCCTGGTTGCTCTGGAAGCAGGTAACCGTCCAACCAGCTGCCTTGCCCTGGACTGCCAGGCGCCGATTGATATCCGCAAGGGTCTCCCTGCCGTAAATTTCCGGCTCACGTGTGCCCAGGAGGTTTAAATTGGGACCATGTAGAACGAGTAATTTTTTCGATCGATCTTGCTTGATACGGCTAGTGCTTCTAAGCGCAACCACGTTGGATGTTTTTTTCAGCATATCTGCAAGTTTGCCGGAAATGGATGCTAATTGTACAGTTTTTCAACGAAATTCTGCTAGCTTGACAGGACTTATTCCAGGCAGCACTAGAGTAACTTTGCCGACATCGCGCTCAATCTCGCCTCGATCAAAGTATCTGCCTTGCTAAATGCTACTTTCGGACCCGATTCATCACCAAGGTAAGCAGCAAGATTCTCGTTTGATTGCCCAGGTCCTTGCTTATGGCCAAGGCTTCCGCAGTAGCGACGGCCTAGCCACAGTCAATCGTCACCTACTACGCGGATTAAAGCACTTTAGGGACATTATCGACGACGATTCAAACAATTTTGAAGCCATTGGCCAGATAGTCGGCTAACAATGCCAGCGTCATATTTTGCTCACCCGCCACAGTTGCCTGCCCTAGGCGGGTCTACCCATCGCTGGCAACCAGAGTCCGCACCGCCTCAAGGCCGGCACGCTCTAGTGGTCGGCCCAAGGGATTGGTCTTTACGCTGCGACGTTCGTCGCCAGGCCAATAGACTGCCACCCGAACCGGGGTACCCTGCCAGTCCATGGACAACACACTAACCGCGCGCTCCTGGTTTCCGCTGAAATGGCGCAACTCGGAAGTCTGATAGGGAATGTTCTGGTTCAGGAGAAAGATCTCCAGTTCCTTGCCGCTATCGGCAAAGACCTGCAAATCGATGTCCGCGTAACGCGCGGCCGTGCCCTTCAGCACCGGTCCGGTCAGGTAGGGGTTGAATTGGGCAAGCTGTTCCATCGCCGCCAGCGCCTGGCTGCGCAGGTAACGAACACGTTCGCGCTGCTCATCACCCTGATATAGCGACTGATACATGCGCAGCTCCACCTCGACTTCATCATTATTGGGCAGGGACTGGGTGTCGCCGGCCCCCAATTGGCGCGCCGCCTTGCGCTTGGCTGTGGCGAAATCTTCGATGCCATCTTCAGCCATGATACGCGCGGCGACCGCCGCGATCCGAGCGCGCATTTGTTGTTGCTTGGACTTTTGTTCCTTCGGCATCGCAATGCCCCGTGTGTACGGATCTAAGAATAATAGCGCAGCGGGGCGACAAGCGAAATACGGTAAACTCCCGCGCAGCGTCACACCGAACCAGCAGGCTAGCGTGTCTGCTCGGGCCCGCAGACTTGCTGGCGTGCGGCTTTCAACAATCGACCAACAGACCAAGCGTTCCGTTCATGCACATCCACATTCTCGGCGTCTGCGGCACCTTCATGGGCGGCCTCGCCACCATCGCGCGACAGGCGGGACACAAGGTTACCGGCTGCGATGCCAATGTGTATCCGCCCATGAGTACTCAGCTCGCAGCCCAAGGCATAGATCTGATTGAAGGCTACGGTGCCGAGCAGATCAAGCTGAAGCCAGACCTGTGGGTGGTGGGC